>NZ_QVGS01000001.1:0-534110 GCF_003603005.1 Faecalibacterium sp. AF27-11BH | reverse complement strand
CAAGGGCAAGCTGACCCGCATTCCTGATGAGGTCGAATACGACTTCAACGACCAGCCGCACAACTGCAAGCGGTACGTTGACGAGGATTTCAATGAATACGGCATCTATGAGGACGGCTTCATTGTTGCCATCCCCTGCGAAAAGGCTTGGGGGTTCAGTACCAAAGAGAAGTCCCGGATTGCCGCCATGATTGAAAAAGAACGCATGGAAGCCCGTCAGCGGCGCGGATCCTATCGGTCAGCTCACAGCTTTCAATGCGGGCACCCTGCATTTCAGAAATAATCGGCAGGACCGTCTGGGCAACCTCGTAGTTGTCGATGCGGCGGTAGCGGTCGGAGAGAATGGCGCGGGCGGTGCCGTCAAGGGTACGAACCATGCGGCGGGTGTCCGGGGACTGCTGGAACCAGCCATTGACGTTTGCCATCAGCAAGCCGGGGTTCTCTGCCCGCATCCGCTCGTAGTAGGGAGCCGGGATCTTCAGCTGCAATCCAAGCTGGCGGTGGGCATTTTCGTTCAGCTGGAACGGGGTGTTGCCGATCACGAGGTCAAAGTTCTCGTTGACGGCGGTCATCTGCATAGCGCCCGCCGTGGCAACGTAGTCCTTTTTGACCTTGGCCTGCCGGTCAAGTTCAATCGCCAGCTCCTGCAAACTTCTTCCGTATTTCATTGAAATCTCCTTTTCTTTCAGAAAAACAACCGGGACAAGCCCGAAATCACATAAACTTGCGGATCAGGTCACCTACCGCGGTATCACGGAGAACACGGCCGAGCCATGCTCCCAAAGCATCGAACACGCCCTTGCTGTCCAGCCAGATCAGCAGTGCCGCTCCAAAAGCGGTCAGCCAGAACTGGAATACCGGGACACGAGCCGCCGCCTGTTCGGGGGTGAGGTGGTACATGAACATCAACAGCTTCTGCATCTTTACTCCTCCCCGCCGCAATAGATCTTCTCGGCCTGTTCAACGCTGGTGTCATCGAATGCCCAGTGCAGTTCATGCAGCACCTTTTCGATGGTCTTTTCGTCAAGCCCGGCTCTCTGCATAGCCAGCAGGCAGTATCCGGTACAGGCCGCGTTGCTCCATGCGCCATTCAGCGCAAGTGCTTCAAACAAAGAAATCTGTTCCTCGTGGGTCATGTGCGGCTCTCCTTTCTCAGGTGTTCAGCTTTCCATGCGTCCAGCTGTTCACGCCCGCCGGGCTGGCTGACGATGGAAAAGTAAAATTCCAAACATCCCTTTGCCAGCTGGTACTGGGCTTCCGGCGTGATGCTGGAAACATCAACTTTTATGTCGGACATCTTGGATTTCTTTCTCTTGTATAGCCCACTTGATTTCCGAGGGGAAATCAGTTAAACTAAAAAACGATGATGCAGCCTTTCTCAGACGTTCCTCCGGGAACGTGGACAGATAACCTTGCTCGGTATGGCGCATCGCTTCTGGCATCGCCCTGTTCCAGCAGGACGGTGCCTTTTTTCTTGTGTTCTCCAATTCACCCCCATTGTGTAGCCTTTCGTCGCATATATGCGACAATTTAGGCAAAAAATATCGCAGAGAAGTCCCTTGCGGTAAAGTTCAGCGCCCGCGCTATTGCATTGGCTTCTCCAATGGTGAAATTTTCGCCTTTTTCGGTCAGCTTCCGATAAAACGTCGATTTGCTGACCCCGATAATATTTGACAGCGCTTCGACCGAAAAGTTGTTTTCGATCATCTTTGCTCTCAATTTTCGCACATTCACTTTGTTCACCTCCTTTTTGCGTCGCATATTTGCGACATCCGTATTGTACGCCCTTTCCGTTTCAAAGTCAAGAGTCTTTTCGCATCCCATGCGAAATATTTTTTGAAAACCGGGAAATTGAATTGCAAATTTGCGAATTTTATGTATAATAGAGATTAAAAGGGAGGGCTTCAAATGACCATTGGAGATAGAATTCGTGATAGACGGCAAGAACTTGGTTTTTCAGTCGATGAGCTTGCAGCACGTTTGGGGAAAAACCGTGCTACAGTTTACCGCTATGAAAACGGCGATATTGAAAAACTTCCTGTTGCCATACTGGAGCCTCTTGCATCCGCTCTTGAGACCAATGAAGCCTACCTTATAGGGCTAGTGGATGATCCAAGACCTTTGGGAAGCTCTATTGGAATGGCTGCCGATAAGAAAAAAGCCGCCCTCCAGCAGGAGGACGGCAAAGTGGCTGAGATTATGGAGCTGTTTGTGAATCTTCCGGCCGACAAGCAGCAGGAGGCCTTGAGTTACCTGCGCTACCTGTCAGCGAGCGCAGATAAGTGAGCAACGCTTCCCGGTCGGCATCCGACAGGGCTTTTACCTGCTCAACGATTTTGGAATAATCTTCCGATTTCATGCGCTGGCATCCCCTTTCCTGTAAGATTGCTCCCGGAAGCAGCTCAAATATAACAGCTTCTTCCCTGCTTTGTCAGCGTTTCGGTAGATTTTTCCGTTTTTCAGCAAAATAAAAACGCCCACGGTGTTACCAGCACCGCAGGCGTTCCAGATCAGCTTACTCAGAGATGGTACAGGGATAAAACCTGTCCAGAGCAATAACAGACCTCGCAGATGTTATTGTACCACCTCCGGGCAGGCTTGTCAAAGTGTACCCGGAGGTATTTTTATGGGCAAAAAGCAAAAGACAAACGGCGGCGATGCGGTGATCTACGCCCGCTATTCTTCCCACAATCAAAGGGATGTTTCCATCGAACAGCAGGTTGAAGCCTGCCGAAAGCACGCCGCAGAGCTGGGACTGACCGTCACCGCCACCTATGAGGACCGCGCGATCAGCGGCAAAACGGACAAGCGCCCATCTTTCCAGCGTATGATGCGGGATGCCGAGCAGCACAAGTTCGCCTATGTGCTGGCATGGAAAAGCAACAGAATAGGCCGCAACATGATGCAGGCGCTGGTAAATGAGAGCCGCTTGGTTGATTGCGGGGTCAAGGTCTTTTATGCTGAAGAAGATTTTGACGATAACGCCGCCGGGCGCTTTGCTTTGAGATCGATGATGAACGTCAATCAGTTCTATATCGAAAACATGGCCGAGGATGTGAAGCGCGGCCTATACGATAATGCCAAAAAGGGGCTTGTCAATGGCAGTCTCCCACTTGGCTATAAGCGTGGCGCCGACGGAAAGCCCGAAATTGATGAGCCGAAAGCGGCCATTGTCCGGGAGATTTATACGAGAGTCGCCGCCGGGGAACTTTTTGCCAGCATAGCCGATGACCTCAATGCTCGTGGAATCAAAACCGCCAGAGGGCGTGAATGGAACAAAGGCAGCTTCCATGTCCTCTGCCATAACGATAGATACCGCGGAATTTACATGTACGGCGACATTCGCATCCCCGGTGGAATGCCGCGCATCATCAGTGATGAGCTTTTCTACGATGCACAGGAGGCCTACAGCATGAAAAAGGATAACCGCTATGGACGCGCCCGCCACGGGGCAGAAAACTATCTTCTGACCGGCAAGCTGTACTGTGGGCATTGCGGGGGCTATATGGTCGGGATCTCTGGCACCAGCAAGACCGGCGAAATGCATTATTACTACGCCTGTCAAAAGCACCGGCTGGAACACACCTGCGAAAAGAAAGCCATCCGCCGGGATGTGATTGAAAATGCTGTGGCGCGGGCCATTATGATGTACTGCTTGGACGATGAAACCATAGACTTCATCGTAGACAGCACCATTGCTTACTTCAAGCAAAAAGACCATGAGCTTCACATTGAAGCCATGGAAAACGAACTTGCGGCTGTTCAGCAGGCCATATCCAACTTGATGAAAGCAATCGAAGCTGGTATTATCACCCCGACCACCAGAACCCGGCTTCTTGACCTTGAGGAGCAGCAAGCAAAGCTCTCAGCCAAAATCAACACGGCTAAAGCAGAGCGGGTCGAAATTGACCGGGATGACCTCATCGCTGGGCTTCAGCTTTTCCGTACCGGGGATATAAAAAATAAAAAGTTCCTGGCAAAGCTGTTCAACACGTTCCTGATCGCGGTGTATCTTTACGATGACAACCGGCTCAAAATCGTATTCAGCTTTACCGGGAACCATAACAGCGTGGAAATCCCGCTGGAGCTGGACAATGATTGTCCAGACAGCGAGATTGTCTCAGACGAAACCGAAGTTCGTATGAGCCACTTAGAGTGCCGAAAAAATTTAGGGTCGCCGCCCTCATCGGGGGAAGCCGAAAAGGGCGATGATTGTTCAGACGGGAGATTTGTTCGTACAGCCCCACTTCCGCCGCATAAAAAGACCCCCCAAGCTTACGCTTGAGGGGCTTTTTATTTTGCTTATTTTACACCTTGCCGCCGTGCAGCTCTGCATACATCTTGGAACGGCACTCGGCCACAGCCGGGGTCATGTTCACATAGTGCTTATGCGGGCACTCCAGACGCAGCTCGCTCTCCCAGGTCTCCTCGGTGAGCTGCTTTGCAATGTAGGCCTTCTTCTCTGCGATCGAAGGCAGCTCAATGGCCAGCTGACCATTCAGCACATGCGGCACCAGCAGCTTTTTGACCTTGGTGGGGGTAATGGTGACGGTGCGCTCGATGGCATCGGAGTCCAGATTGACCATCGTGACGGGCTTGCCCGCCTCGATGACTTCATCATCCATGGCGATCAGGTCACACTGAGCCTGACCATTTTCATCGTAGAGGCGCCACGGCATCTTCTTGCCCGGAATGATGGCCTTGCTGGCGGAATCCGAGCACTTCATCTTGGGAGTGTAGCTGCCGTCCGGCTGCTTGACCGCCACCAGCTTGTACACACCGCCGAACACGGGGTCGGAAGCAGAGGTGATCAGGTTTTCGCCCACGCCGTAGGAGTCAAAATGAGCGTGCTCATACAGCTCCATGTTGGCGATCTTCTTTTCGTCCAGACCATTGGAAGCCACCAGCTTGATGTAAGGCTTACCGGCCGCATCCAGTGCCTTGCGCAGGCGCTTGGAGCCGCGGGCCAGGTCGCCGGAGTCGATACGGGCGCTCTTGACGCGGCGGTTCGGGTCGTTGGGGTATTTTTCGATGAGGTAATCGTCCAGTTTAATGAGGTTGGGCAGACCGCTCTCCATGATATTATAGGTGTCCAGCAGCAGACTGACCGAATCCGGGTAGGTATCGGCAAAGGCCTTGAAGGCATCAAACTCCGTGGGGAAGAACTCGATGAAGCTGTGCGCTACGGTACCCACAGCCTTGACCTCCGCGCCGAACTTCATCTCGGCCAAACAGTTGGCAGTGCCCACGCAGCCGCCCAGAACAGCAGCATATGCACCATCGTTGCCAGCGCTTTCGCCCTGCGCACGGCGGGTGCCGAATTCCATCACGCTGCGGGGCGTGTGGGTGTTCAGGCCGGTGACGCGGGTAGCCTTGGTGGCGATCAGGCTGTGGAAGTTCATGGTCTGCAGCAGGTAGGTCTCGATCAGAATTGCGCCCACGAGGTCGCACTCGATGCGCACCATCTGCACATGCGGGTATGCCACCGTGCCCTCGGGCAGAGCGTACATGTCGCCCTTCCACTGATAGGTGCGCAGATACTCGCAGAATTCCTCACTCATGCCCTTGGTGCGCAGCCACCAGATATCCTGTGCATTGAAATGATAATTCAGCAGAAAACGGGTCAGCTTGCGCTGGCCGGCACTGATGGAGTAACCCTGATTATCCGGGTTCTTGCGGAAGAACATATCAAACACCAGCGTGGTGTCCTTGAATCCGTGCAGGAACAGGCAGTTTGCCATAGTAAATTCATAAAAATCCACGACCATTGCGGGGTTGTCGTAGTCCTCATCTGGAATATAAGGCACAACCTTGATTTCGTCCATGAATAGTATCCTCTCTTCTTTACACCCGGCAAAGGCTCCTTGCTGTCCCCTGCCGTTCTGACCTGTGGGAAGGTTTGCGCGCCTGCCTGTCTTGACAGTGCGTTTCTATCATGATATCACCAAACGCAGAGCGGTGCAAGCATTTTTGGAAAATCCCGGTCAATTTCCGGTAAGAAAAAGCCGCCCATACACAAACAGCACGGGCGGCTTTCAGAACAAACGTGTTAACCGTTGATGATATTGGGGGTAGCATTCTTCAGCACAACGTCGTGGCTGCCGCCCTCAACGATGGAGGTAGAGGAAACCACGGTCAGCTTTGCTTTCTGCTGCAGCTCCGGGATGGACAGAGCGCCGCAGTTGCACATGGTGCTCTTGACCTTGTACAGAGTGGTCTGCACACCGTCAGCCAGAGGGCCGGCATAGGGCACGTAGCTGTCCACGCCTTCCTCAAAACTCAGCTTGCTGGAACCGCCCAGATCGTAGCGCTGCCAGTTGCGGGCACGGTTGGAGCCTTCGCCCCAATACTCCTTCATATACTGGCCGTTGATGCGCACCTTATTCGTGGGGCTTTCGTCAAAGCGGGCAAAGTAGCGGCCCAGCATCACAAAATCCGCACCCATGGCCAGTGCCAGCGTGATGTGGTAATCGTGGACGATGCCGCCGTCGGAGCAGATGGGCACATAGATGCCGGTCTCCTTATAGTACTCATCGCGGGCCTTTGCCACCTCGATGACAGCGGTAGCCTGACCACGGCCAATGCCCTTGGTCTCGCGGGTGATGCAGATAGAACCGCCGCCAATGCCGATCTTCACGAAGTCTGCACCAGCCTCGGCCAGGAAGCGGAAGCCCTCGGCATCCACAACGTTGCCTGCGCCCACCTTGACGGTATCGCCGTAGTGCTCACGGATCCAGCCGATGGTGCGGCTCTGCCACTCGGAGTAACCCTCGGAAGAGTCGATGCACAGCACATCCACACCGGCATCCACCAGTGCGGGCACGCGCTCAGCGTAATCGCGGGTGTTGATGCCGGCGCCCACCACATAGCTCTTGTTCTTATCCAGCAGTTCATTGGCGTTCTTCTTGTGAGAGTCGTAGTCCTTGCGGAACACCATATACTTCAGGTTGCCCTCGGCATCCACCAGAGGCAGGGTGTTGATCTTGTTATCCCAGATGATGTTGTTGCAGTCGTGCAGGGAGGTGTTCTCCGGTGCAGTGACCAGCTTTTCAATGGGAGTCATGAAGGTGGTGACAGGGGCATCATCCGGGGTGTGGTTGATGCGGTAGTCACGAGATGCAACAATGCCCAGCAGCTTGCCGCTCGGAGTGCCATCGGCAGTGATGGCAATGGTGGAGTGGCCGGTGCGTGCCTTCAGCTCCAGCACATCGTGCAGGGTGGCAGTGGGGGCCAGGTTGGAATCGGACACGACATAACCAGCCTTGAAGCTCTTGACGCGGCGCACCATGGCAGCCTCGTTCTCAATGCTCTGAGATCCGTAGATGAAGGACACGCCGCCCTGACGGGCCAGTGCAATGGCCAGCTTATCGCCAGAGACCGCCTGCATGATAGCGCTGATCATGGGAATATTCATCTGCAGGGGGCACTCCTCCTCGCCCTTGCGGTACTTGACCAGCGGGGTCTTGAGGCTGACAGCCGTGGGGATATTCTCTGCAGAGGAATAGCCGGGGATCAGCAGATATTCACCGAAAGTGCGGGAAGGTTCTTTATAGAAATAAGCCATGTTCAAACTCCTTTTCTCTTAACGCATCAACATCAATCGGATTCATGTTTGCAACCTATAAATTGATTGTATATACTGTACCACAAAGCCAGCCGGAATACAAACCCCCGCCGCGCCAAACTTTGTAAATGTCCTTTGCAGAAAAACAGGCAAATTGCCCACCAAAATGGCGTAAGGTCATACTTTCCCGCATGAGAAGCCGGTTTTTGCGTGATTTATGGATGCAAAAAAGCTCGTCCAGAACGGACGAGCTTTTTTGCACACGAAGCGGGATACCGCCTGTGCGGCACATGGATCACGACTGTGAAGGAGAACAGCCGGAGGAGGAGAACCTGTGCCCGATATCCCCAAAAAACAAGAAGAAAAAGATTTCACACTCAGCAGGGCTTGTGCCCTTGCTGTAACCATATTGTAACTCTTTTGAAACCATTTTGCAATAGGGTTTTGTAATTTTTCTGTAATTTCTTTTGTTAACTTTTTGTAGACACATATAAAACCCCTGCCAGAAAATTTCCGGCAAGGGCTTTGCAGATCATTCTTTATTTTCTTAATAGCACTTTTTGCAAGCAGTGAAGCCTTCCGCTTTTGCTTTCGATAATGTAACCTTTTCCGGGTCTTTCATATTGCTGCAGGTAGACTTGCTGTGATATTTTTTGCCGCCGTGCGTTGGGACCCAGACCATCTGCTCCGTCTTTTTGCCGGCAGAAATGGTCTGAACGGCTGCAGTGGACGGCTTGCAGGCCGCAGTCTGTACACTGGCGGCAGATGCCGCCGGGCACAGCAGACTGAAGCACAGTACCAGAACGGCCGCAAGGACTCGGAGATGTTTTTTCATTTGTTTTATCCTCCTTTGGACAATCAGAAGATCCTTCTAATAAAAGAGTACTCCCTGTTCCTCAGAGGATGCAATTCTCAAAATGCGCCGGTTTTTTCTGCACGGGTGACGCTTTTTTTGCATTGCTCGCTTATTTTCAGCTAAAAGCGGCGCAGCGGTTCTCTTGAGAAATCAACGATTTACACATTTGTCTTTCCCACCTCCAGATAGCACTCAAAGCTGGTCTGGCCGTTGTGCTTTCCGACCACATACCAGCCATCCGCCGAAGGGGCATAAAACACCTCTGCCGTTTCTCCCATCGGGATCTCGCGGTGGTAGTTGATAGAAGCAAATGTCACGGGGCCTTTGCGCATCACTTCCAGCGGCAGCGCATCGCAGACAAGGTCCAGATAGAATGCGTTGTTCAAATGGCCGTTCAGATCGCACTGGGAATAATGCGCCGTCCACTCCCCTGCACTGGTCAGACCGTCCTTGCACTTGTGCAGCTGCAAAGGCAGCTCGCCCTCCACCGTATCGTTCCAGAAATTCTCCACCGTCCAGCCCGGCTCCCGCAGGATACGGCCCTCGGCAAGGCTTGCCACGATCCAGCGGCAGTCCACCATAGCCACCTCTTTGCCCTCGGCATCGGTCAGGGTGGTGATGCGTTTGACCGAACCGTGTTTGCTGACCTGCGCCCGGGAGGTAAGGGTCAGCGTTTCGGCACGCTGGGGCACACGGTCAAATTTCAGGGCCTGCTTGCCCACCAGAAAGGTCACACCGCGATCTTTGAAGAACTGGTCATCCATACCAAAGGCGCGGGCGTGGTCTGTCGAAATCTGCTCCACATAGCGCAGCAGGGCGCTGGGCTTGAGCAGGCTGCGGAAGTCGGCATCTGCGTTCATGACTGTCATGGTCTCGGTGTAAAAGAACTGTTCCATGGTTTTCCTTTCTATAAAAAGAGACCACTGCACGTTGTTCTGTGCAGCAGCCTCCTTTGCGTTTAATACTGATTGCGGTTGCGCCTGCGGACCTTGCGCCAGATGTTGAAGCAGGCCAGCGCTACCATGGCTGCCAGCAGCGCAAGGAACAGCAGACTGCTGCCACCCTCGTCGTAGCTCTTCATTTCGCTCCACTTCACGTCCAGCTCGCTGTTCACATCGTCGCTCAGGGCAGTGAACACCTTTTCCTTGGCGGTTTTCTCTTCGGACGGATAAGCGATCTCGCTCTCCTTCAGATCCTCGTCCAGCACCTCCCACACATCCTGCATGGGGGTGGTGTAGCCGATGTACTCGGCGTTTGCCTTGCCGATGTCCGTCTCACACATGAAGTTGATGAACATTTCCGCAGCTTCCTGATGTTCACTGGCAGCAGGAATGGTCATGCAGTCCACGGAAAGCACGCTGCCTTCCTCCGGGAACACCCATGCAAGGTCTGGATTATCGTCGATCATGGTGATGGCATCGCCGGAGTAGTACACACCGACGGCTGCCTCGCCGCCGATCATCTTATCAAAGATCTCATCCATGACGTAGGCCTGCACCAGCGGTTTCTGAGCCTTCAGCTCTTCCACCACCTCATCCACCTCTTCGGTGGACTGCGGGTTGATATCGTGTCCGCTCTTAAAAGCAGCAATGGCGTAGGCATCGCGGCTGTTGTTGAACATCAGGATATTGCCTGCGTACTGCTCGTCCCACAGGTCGGCCCAGCTGGTGGGCGCTTTGTCCACCATGGTGGTGTTATAAATGATGCCGGTGGTGCAGAGCATGTAGGGCACGGTGTAGGTATTCTGCGGATCGTAATCCGGATCCACGTATTCCTGATCGATCTTTTTGAAGTTCGGGATATTGTCGTAGTTCAGAGGCTTGAGCATCCCCTCGGCGATCATTTTTGCCACCATGTAATCCGACGGAATGACCACATCGTAGTTGGCTGCGCCGGACTTGAGCTTTGCGTACATGGACTCGTTGGAGTCGAAGGTGGTGTAGTTCACCTTGATGCCGGTAAGCTTTTCAAAGGCCGCCACCACGTCCACGCTGTCGTCCGAGCCGTTGGAGATGTACTCGCCCCAGTTATAGACATTGATGGCCACGTTCTGGCCCTTGAAGCGGGTCCAGTCGTAATCGTCCGACACCGAGACATCCTCGGTCACCTCAATGGTGCCGGCGGCAAAGGCGGGCATTGCACAGCAGACCGCCATTGCCAGCGCCAGCAGCAACACAGCAAAACGTTTCATCACACGCCCTCCCCTCTCAGCGCCTTCTGGTCGCGGCGGTAGCTGCGGCTCTCCATTGCGTTGGAGATCAGAATGATGCACAGAATGACCACGAACATGATGGTGGACAGCGCATAGATCTCCGGGCTGACCTTTTTACGGGTCATGGAGTAGATGGCGATGGGCAGCGTTTCCACCGTGCCGCAGTTGAAATAGGAGATCATGAAGTCGTCGATGGAATAGGTCAGGCAGATGAGGAATGCCGACAGGATGGCCGGGCTGATCTCCGGCAGGATGACCTTGAAGAAGGCCTGCTTGGGGTCGCAGCCAAGGTCGAGCGCTGCCTCATACAGCTTGATATCCAATTGCTTGAGCTTGGGCGTGACGTTGAAGATGACATA
Organism: Faecalibacterium sp. AF27-11BH; assembly: GCF_003603005.1. Lineage (NCBI taxonomy): Bacteria > Bacillati > Bacillota > Clostridia > Eubacteriales > Oscillospiraceae > Faecalibacterium > Faecalibacterium sp. AF27-11BH. Next base: position 523,119 of record NZ_QVGS01000001.1, on the reverse strand, counting down.
TGGCACATTGAACGCGATATGCGCAATGAGCAGCGTCGGGAAGCCCATGATGGTATCCGGCAGCCAGGAGACACCCCCGGCAAAGCGCTGGTAGGCCACGAACAGCAGCATGAGCGAGATGCCGGTGATGATCTCCGGGTTGACCACCGGGATATAGGTGATGTTGGTGACGACAAGGCGGCTGCCGCGGCCCATGGACGCAATGCCCAGACTTGCCGCTGTACCCAGCACAGTGGCAATGACCGCAGAGATCAGAGCCACTTCCAGCGAGACCAGCAGCGCATGCAGGATGGAGGAGTTGTGCAGCAGGCTGGAGTACCACTTGAGGGTAAAGCCGGTGAAGAGCGAATAGCCCTTGGACTGGTTGAAGCTGAATACGATCATGTATGCAATGGGCAGGTACATGAAGCAGAAAAACAGCACGATATAGACGCGCTGCATCAGGCGCAGATGTTTCGTTTTCATCAGGACACGCCCTCCATTTCATCTTCATCAAAGCTGGAGGTGAAGCTCATGCACAGCAGCACAATGATCATCAGCACAAGGCTCATGGCAGAACCCACGTTCAGGTTGTAGCTGTTGCCAAGGAACTGCATCTCGATCAGATCGCCAATGAGCAGGTTGGAGCCGCCGCCCAGCATACGGCTGATAACAAAGGTGGACACCGCCGGGACGAACACCATGGTGATGCCGGTGCTGATGCCGGGCACGCTCATGGGGATGAGCACCCGGAGAAGGGTCTTGGTGGTGGAAGCGCCCAGATCCTGCGCAGCTTCCACCAGGCTCTGGTCGATCTTGGTCATGCTGGTGTACAGCGGCAGGATCATATAGGGCACATAGTTATACACCATGCCCAGCACCACCGCACCGGAGGTGTTGAGCATATTGAAGGGGCCAAGGCCGAACACGCCCAGAACGGCGTTCACCGGGCCGTTGATGCTGAGCAGGCCCATCCATGCGTAGGTGCGCAGCAGAAAGTTCATCCACATGGGCAGCATGACCAGCATGAGCATGATGTGCTGCTTGTTCACCCGCAGGCGGGAAAGGAAATAGCCCACCGGGAACGCAATGACCAGACAAATGACCGTGGCAATGAGGGCCAGCAGCAGGCTGCGGGCAAACACCGAGCCGTAGCCGCTGATGGAGGTGAGGTTATCCAGCGTGAAAGCTCCGTTTGCATCCGTAAATGCATAGTACACCACGATGATCAAAGGCACCACTGTGAACAGCGTCATCCATACAAAGTACGGATAGGCCAGCTTTTTATCGTAAATCTTCATCATTGCGGCTCACCCCTCTGAACGCGCCATAATGTGGATCTCGTTGGGGCCGATGCGCATACCAATGGTCTCACCGGGGGTGCAGGCGCGGGTGGAATGGATCAGCCATTCGCGGCCCTCGCACTCCACATGCATCTCAAAGTGGACACCCTTGAAGATGACATCGTTCACAACGCCGACAAGCTGGCCTTCCACAGGAGAGACCACCTCGATATCCTCGGGGCGCACCACTACCTGCACGCTCTGCTCGCGGGCAAAGCCGCGGTCCACACAGGGGAAGTCCACGCCGGAGAAGGACACCAGAAAATCCCGGTGCATCACGCCGTCCACGATGTTGGAATCGCCAATGAAGTCTGCAACAAAGGCATTCTTCGGCTCATTGTAAATATCCTCCGGCGTGCCGATCTGCTGCACCTTGCCGCCGTTCATGACCACGACGGTATCGGACATGGTAAGGGCTTCCTCCTGATCGTGGGTAACATAAATAAAGGTAATGTTCATTTCGCGCTGCAGGCGCTTCAGCTCCAGCTGCATCTCCTTGCGCAGCTTGAGGTCCAGTGCGCCAAGGGGTTCATCCAGCAGAAGGATCTCCGGCTCGTTCACCAGACTGCGGGCGATGGCCACGCGCTGCTGCTGGCCGCCGGACATCTGGCTGATGCTGCGGCGCTCGAAGCCTTTCAGGCCAACAACTTCCAGCATGTTGCGCACCTTGCGGCGGATGGTCTCTTCGTCCATCTTTTTGAGCCGCAGACCGAAGGCCACGTTCTCGAACACGTTCAGGTGCGGGAACAGTGCGTATTTCTGAAAAACGGTGTTCACCGGGCGCTTATAGGGCGGCACGCCGGTAATGTCCTCACCTTTCAGCAGCACTTTGCCGGAATTGGGTTCCAGAAAACCTGCGATCAGACGCAGGGTGGTGGTTTTGCCGCAGCCGGAAGGGCCCAGCAGCGTCACGAACTCTTTGTCATGGATGTCGAGGTTCAGCCCATCCAGAATGCGCTGACCGTCAAATTCCACTACGATATCCCGCAGTGAAACGATCACCGAGTTGTCCATTTTTTACTTTATCCTCCTTGTAACTCAGATACGAAAAAAGACAGGGCCATGCCCCATCCCTCGTACCAGGGCGACCCAGCCCCGCACAACATCCATGACGACCGGAGAACCTGCAAAAGCAGGCTCTTATATTGCGCAGTTATTCTGCCCTGTCTCGTCTATCTTAATCAATCTTTGCTGAAATGTCAATCACTCTGCCAATGTTTGCCGAAGCTTTACACGCCGCAACAAAAAAACATGCGCCGCAGCGGGCTTTCCGCATACGGCGCACAAAGGTTTTTATTCAGCTTTTAAGGCAGCGGCCGTTATCAGAAGGGCCTGCACAGTGTCAAGGTCAACCGCATAGACGGAACTGTCCCCCTCCACCATCATCCAGCAGCCGTCTGCATTTTCGGCGTAGTGGAGGGTCACAGTCCCATCGGCAGAGGCGGCCCGCACCGTTGCAAGCGGTGCAGCAAAGCCATAGGCCGAAGGGTCGGCATCCGTGATTTGTGCGGTCACATAGCCTGCCAGAGCGGAGAGGATGCTCTGCACCTTGCTGTCGTCCAGATCGGCAGAGGGTTCATCGGCCAGCCGCCACACGGTCTGATAGGTGGTGGAATCGGCCGCGCTTTCCGAGGAATCGCTCTCCGCTTCCGCAGGCTCAGAGACTGCATTCAGTGCAAGGGTGCCGCTGCCCGTCGTAATGGAAACACTTTCCAGCGCGGAGGCCGTCAGTCCCGCCGGGTTGAACGCGCCAAAAAGGTCCGCTTTGGTCAGCTCAAAGCAGGCCGCCTTGTTGCCAGAAACGGTGTACACGGCATCGTCCCCTGCCTTCTGCACATACAGATCTCCTGTGACCGGGTTCTCGGTGCCAAAGGCAAAGGTGTTCGTCTCGCCTGCCGCCGTCACCGTGACCGTAACAGCCGGGTCGGCAAGGCCGTAGTCCTCGCCGGGCTGAGCCGTGAGCTGACGTTTGGCATTCAGGGATGCCAGCGCCGTGACCATGGTATTGCAGGCAGCTGCATCCAGATGATAGTCCGGGTCATCCGCCAGCGTCCAGCTGCCGGAATCGTAATTTAAGGTAAGCGTTTCGCCGCCATAGGCATACCGGATGCTGGTCACATCGCCTGCCGCAAAGGAAGAGAGCAGGATGCTGCCCTCTGCGGCGGCGCTGGAAGCAGCCTCTTCTGCGGCATTGCTGCGGCTGACAACCCACAGTAGCCCGCCCAGCACAAGCACCAGCACCAGAAGCACCGCAAGGGTGCGCTGTTTTGTTTTCATGGCAGTGCCCCCTTACCTGCGGCGGCGCAGCAGCACCTCCACAGCACCTGCAATGAGCACTGCTGCGGGCAGCACGAATACGAACACCATGCCCAGCGTCATGGATGCGGAAGCCGGGACCGTGATGGGCGCAGCTTCCAGTGCTTTGGTGTCGATGAGCAGGCTCTGCCCTACCAGCGAAGCGGCACAGCCCTGCAGGAAGGTCAGGTTGCCCGGGATGGACTGGTACACCTGCTCGTTGTCCATGTTGGGGCAGCCGATCCAGATCACCTCGGCACCGGTGGATTCATTGCGCGCCCATACGGCCAGCGAGAACGGGCCGTCGGTATCGCCGGCTTCCTTTGCGGAAGAAGAGCTGGCATCAAAGTCCTGCTTGCTGTAGGCATCCTCGGTGGTATACAGCAGCGGTTCCGCCGTCACATCGTCTGTCTCGGTAATGGTGATGCCCTGTGCCACCGAGAGCATCACATGGGTGCTCTGATTCACGCCGTCCAGCGCGGTGCTTTCGTCGGCGGCCGCGTAGTCCGGGAACAGCGAGTACGGGTAGCCGTGCAGCGCGTGGCCCGCATCGCCCTCCACCACAAGGCCCGGCTCACGCGCAAGGCCGAACTGTGCCATCACTGCATCCAGATCGGGCGTTTCGGTATAGCCGCTGGTGGTCAGCAGCACCTTGCCGCCGTTTTCCAGATAGGCCTGCAGCTGCGCGATCTCATCCACAAGGCCGTCAGCTGCAAAATCCGAAGCGGGGTCGCTGATGATGAGCAGATCACAGTCCTCCGGGATGGTGCCGGTGAGCAGATCCAGCGGCTGGGCATCGATATTCTGCGCCTTGAGCGCCTCGGTCAGTGAGGAGGTAAGCGCCTGCTCGCCGTGGTTGGTGGTGTAGTAGGCGTGACTTTCTGCTGCGGCAGTCAGCTTGTAGATGGCAGAGCTGATCTGCTTTTCGCCGCCAAAGGTCACGTTGGCAGCGCCGGTGGTGTAGTAATCGGAGTAATCGTACTCGTAAAGTTCGGCGGCGTTCAGCACTTCGCTGTTCTCACCGCTGACCACGATCAGACTGCCGGTGGATGCATTCTCTGCGCCGTACTGCGCTGCAAAGGTCGGGTAAAGCGCCGGGTCCTTCTGCTCCCAGTGGAAGTGACCGCTCTCGTCGGCGTAGTGATCCAGCAGCTTGGTGATAATGGCATCCTCGCTGCCGGTCTCACAGAGATAATAAACGGTCACGTCCTGATCCAGGCTCTGCATCAGCTGCCTGGAGCTGTCGCCCAGCGTGTACATTTTGGCGGCAGAGAGGTCGAATTCGGTGTATTTTTTCGGGATGGCCCCCACCAGCAGATTGATCAGCACGGCCAACACGATGGCTGCTGCCAGAATGGCCGTGGAGTACAGCCCATTGCGGAACACCTTGCCGTTTGCAGAGGAAGAAAATTTGAAATTTTTCATGTTGTTCCCCTCCCCTCAGTTCCAGCGGCGCTTTTCCAGCCCCTGCGCCGTGAAGAACAAAAACAGCATGGTCACGGTCAGGTAGTACACCAGCGTCGGGATGGAAAAGCTGTTGTTGACAAACTCTTCAAACGGCGTGAACAGGCACAGCCCGCTGAGCACCGCGCTGAACGCTTCGGTCAGCCAGCTGCTCTGCAGCAGGAACAGTGCCGTCAGCACCACACAGCAGCCCGCAAAGGTCAGGCAGCCCAGCGTAAAGCTGCGGGTACGCAGGCCTGCCACCACACTGAGCACTGCCGCAATGGCGGTGAACAGGGCCAGCGCCACTGCGCTGCCTGCCGTGAACATGCTGCGCAGGCTGGGCATCATGTAGGCCAGCAGCAGTGCGGCAACACCTGCCACCGCAGCAATGATCTGATTCTCGGTCAGGCTGGAAAGAAACACGCCAATGGCAATGGCGGCGCAGCCCATGAGATAATAGCACAGCAGAGCGGCCAAGTTTGCCAGCGTGGCCGTGCCGGTGGCACCCAGTGCGGCCAGTACAAGGATCATGACCGCACCGGCAAGGCACGGCAGTGCAAAGATGACGCACAGGGCAAAGAATTTGCCCAGCACGATCTCCCACACAGACACCGGGCTGGTAAGCAGCAGCTGATCGGTGCGGGTACGGCGTTCCTCTGCAAAGGAGCGCATGGTGAGAACCGGGATATACAAAAGCAGCACAAACGTGGTGCGGTAAAGCGTGTAATAGCCAAAATCCGTCAGGCCGTAGCCCAGATTCAGGGCAACAAAATAGATGGCCGTTGCCGCCAGCATAAAGGCGGTGAGCACGTAGCCGATCATGCCATGAAAGCTGCTGCGGACTTCGCGTTTGAAAATGGCGGTCATTCCGTTTTCTCCTCCCCTTCATCCGATGGTGTTTCAGACTCGTTTTCGGTCAGTGCAAGGAACACTTCCTCCAGCGTCCTGTTTTCCGCTGCCAGCGCCAGCACCGTGCATCCGGCCTGCGAAAGGGCGCGGGACACCTCGGCGCGGCGGTCAGAAGCATCGGCACTTTCTGCGGTAAAGGTCACCTGTCCGTCGGCCTCGGATTCGATTTCCACCTTGCGGATGCCCGGAATGGAGCCGACTGCTTTCAGCACGGTCTGCCCCCCGCCCAGAGCGGTAGCGCGCAGACGGCTGCCGGGATTCAGCTTTTCGGCCAGCTGTTCCGGCGCACCCACCGCCACCAGATGCCCCTTGGAAAGGATCAGTACCTGACTGCACACTGCCTGCACCTCGCTGAGGATGTGGCTGGACAGGATGACCGTGTGGCTTTTTCCCAGCTCCCGGATCAGTCTGCGGATCTCGATGACCTGTGCAGGGTCAAGTCCCACGGTAGGCTCGTCCAGAATGATGAGCTGCGGCGCGCCCAGCAGTGCCTGCGCAATGCCCACGCGCTGGCGGTAGCCCTTGGACAGACTGCGGATGAGCCGGGGCAGCACCTCTTCCAGCCCGGTGCGGCGGGCAGCTTTGCGCACCTGTTCTTTGCGGTCAGCCTTCTTTTTGATGCCTTTCAGCTCTGCAGCAAAATCCAGATATTCCTGCACCGTCATTTCCGGGTAGAGCGGCGGCTGCTCGGGCAGATAGCCCACACAGGCCTTGGCCTGCTGGGCCTGCTCCGGCAGGCTGAAGCCCGCCACCTTCACTTCACCGGAGGTGGGGGCAAGGTAGCCGGTGAGGATATTCATGATCGTGGATTTGCCCGCGCCGTTGGGGCCGAGCAGGCCGAAGATCTGGCCGTCGCCCACCGTAAAGGACAAATCTTCAATGGCAGGGTGCGTGCCATACTTTTTGCTCAGATGCGATACTTCGATCACAGCAAACGCTCCTTTTTCATCTAGTTCAATGCTGGTATATTTTAGACCGAAAATGTGTAAAAATTAAGACAATCCTGTGGCGGGATGCAAAAAGAATTCTTAAGAATGATTAAGGCCGCCCTTTCATATGCCAAAAAGGCAGCAAAAAAGCACCGTCTCCCAAAGGAAACGGTGCTCAGAAAACCATAATTACTTACGGCCGAAACGCTTGTTGAAGCGCTCAACACGTCCGCCGGAGTCAACCAGCTTCTGCTTGCCAGTGTAGAAAGGATGGCACTTGGAGCAAACTTCGACGTGGATCTCAGGCTTGGTGGAACGAGTCTTAATGACGTTGCCGCATGCGCAGGTGATGGTGCAGTCAACGTAGTTCGGATGGATACCCTGTTTCATTCTTTTCACCTCATTTCTGGTTCTGACTTATTGGGGCCATATTATAAATGTATGTGCCCATCACAACCTTCAATATCGGCTACCCCGTCGAGCGGCCTTGGAAACGATTGCCTTACTATTATAGCACGATTCCGACAGAATGCAAGAGGGAAAATAAAGTTTTTCAATCCATCTTCCAACTGACGGTTTTTTACTTATTTATAAATATCTCCCCGGTTTCCGGCTTTTGTTACACAGACCGTGACGATTTCTTCCTTCACCATGTAAACGATCCGGTAGGTTCCCACGCGCAGGCGGTAATATCCTGCCTGCCCTGCCATTGGTTTGATGTCCCCATCTTCCGGAAGTTTCGCAATTGCGGCCATGATCCGCATACGCTGCGGAGCAGGCTGTTTTGCAATAAACTTCAGTGCAATTTTATCGATCTGGATGTTCCACTTCACAGTGAGACCCCCAGTTCTTTGCAGGCATCCTCAAAGCTTACAAACTGGCCCTTTTCAGGGTCGTTCTGATAATCCTCCAGAAGCTTCGCACAATATGCATCATCTGCTGCTTCATCAGCATCCGCCATCAAAAGGCCCTGCATATAGGCCACAACATAAGCCAGTTTATATTCCGGCAGCTTATCCGCCAGAAGTTCCATCTGCTCTCTTGTGCTCATGGTATACGCCTCCATTCTGGCTCCATTATACGGGTTTTGATTTCTTTTGTCAAACAAAATCTTTTTGCACAGCGTCAAAAAAAGTCCCCTGCACTTTCATGCAGAGGACTTTAACGGTTTTACCTTACGTCGTCAGGCCATCAGTGGATGAACACAGGACCCAGCGGGTTGGTGATGGGGCTGACGTAGCCGCCCAGCAGCTTGGGGATCGCCAGGCTGATGTCGGGCACGAAGGTCAGCAGCAGCAGTGCAACGAACATGCACAGGTAGAACGGCAGGGTCGCCTTGACGACCTTTTCCATCGGGCGCTTTGCAACGGCAGAGCCGATGAACAGCACAGCACCGACAGGAGGAGTCAGCAGACCGATGCCGCAGTTCAGAACCACGATGATACCGAACTGGATGGGATCGATACCGATGGAGGTTGCGATGGGCAGCAGGATGGGAGTAGCGATCAGGATGATGGGAGCCATATCCATGATGCAGCCCAGAACCAAGATGATCAGGTCGATCAGCAGAGCGATGATGTAGGGGTTATCGGTGACGCTGGTAATGGCATTTGCAGCCAGATCCGGCACATGCAGCATGGTCAGGCAGTTGCCGAAGACTGCAGAGGTAGCGATCAGGATCAGCACGATGGACAGAGTGTTCACGCACTCATCCAGTGCATGCCAGACGCCCTTCCAGTCCAGACCCTTGTAGACGAACACCGACACGAACAGAGAGTAGACAACTGCAATAGCTGCAGACTCGGTAGCGGTGAACACACCGCCAACAACGCCGAACACAACGATAATAACAGCGGCCAGTGCCCAGATGGAAGTGCCCAGCTGCTTAACAAAGGCCTTGATGCTGAACGGAGAGCCCTTGGGGTAATTCTCCTTGACCGAGATGATGTAGGAACCGATCATCAGGACGATGGCCAGCAGAGCACCGGGCAGATAACCTGCCAGGAACAGGCTGCCGACCGAGATGCCGCCGGCAGTGGTGGCATAAATGACCATGTTGTGGCTCGGAGGAACCAGCAGACCCTCGCAGGAGGAGGTGATGGTAACAGCAGTGGAGAAGTCGGCATCGTAGCCCTGATCGACCATCATGGGGATCATGATGGAGCCGATGGAAGCGGTATCTGCAGATGCAGAACCGGAAATACCGCCGAAGAAGTAGGAAGCAACGATGTTGACCATTGCCATGCCGCCGCGCATCCAGCCCACGCAGGCATCAGCCAGAGCGATCAGCTTTTCAGAAATGCCGCCGGAGCCCATGAGCACACCCATGGTGATGAAGAACGGCACGGCCATCAGGCTGAAGGAAGAGATGCCCTTGACCATCAGACGGCAGACATCGGTCAGTGCCTGACCCTGCACCATCATGCACAGCACGCTGGAAAGACCAACGGCGTATGCAATGGGGAAACGCAGGAAGATCATTACAAAGAAGCTGACAAGAAGGACAATGATTGCCAGTGTCTGAACTGTCATATTACACTTCCTCCTTTACAAAAATGCTCTTGATGTGGTTGTACAGTGCCTCGATCTCGAAGATGATCATGGCAACACCGGCCAGCGGCACCGGGAAGTACATCCAGAAGCGGCTCAGCCAGGGCATGGACACGTAGAAGCCGCGGCCGCCCAGAGTGGTGGCATAGTTCCAGCCGACCACCATCATGATGACACCCAGAATGCACACGGCAAGATCGGCCAGAATATCCAGCACCTTGACGGCGATTTTGGGCAGATACACGTCAAACGCAGTCATGCGGATATGGGCACCGCGGCGGATGGCCAGAGCAGCACTCAGCACGGCCATGTAGCTCATGCAGGTCAGCACAACTTCTTCCGACCATGCCGGGTCCGGGATGAACGAGACGTAACGACCGATGACCGACATGGTAGTGATGAGGATATCTGCGATCAGCAGCAGCTTGCAGATAAACAGAACCACTTTGTAGGTGATGTCGTACGCCGGCTTGATCTTATCCAAAGTGGTAAAGATTTTCGGCATATGAATTCCTCCATATAAAAAACCCGGCAGGTCTGCGGGCGTATCCCGTAGTCCCCCGCCGGGCTATGTACTATCTCAGAACAGGAAAGGCTTTTTCAATTATGCCTTCATGTCCAGCAGCTGCTGATACAGCTCAGCCTGATCGGAGGTGTTCTCGCTGATGACCTTCTGGCAAGCTTCCTGCCAGGGTGCCTTATCGGGAACATCCACGACATTGCAGCCGGAGCTCTTCAGCTCATCCAGAACCTTGTTCTCAGCGGTCTCGGACAGGTCTGCGTTGAAGGCCTGCGTATCAGCACCGGCCTCCATGATGGCAGCCTGCTGGTTCTCGGTCAGCTTGCCCCATGCGTTATCGGTGATAACAGCCTGAATAGCGCCCAGAGTGTGGCCGTCCAGGATCAGGTTGTTGGCAACCTCGGGGAATGCATTGGACTTGTAGTTTGCGATGGGCTGCTCAGCACCATCCACAACGCCGGTCTGCAGTGCGCTGTACAGCTCACCGAAGGAAACGACGGTGGGGTTAGCGCCCAGACCCTCGACCATGCCGTTCATAACGGGGTCGTTGGACACGCGCAGCTTCAGGCCCTTGAAATCATCGATGCCGGAGACCGGGTTGACCGTGAAGAAGTGACGGAAGCCCTCTTCGCCGTAGAAGACACCACGAACGGGCAGGCCCAGCTCCTGAGGCTCGTTCAGGAACTCAGGTGCCAGATCGCTGTTGGCGAAGTTCCAGAAGTGTGCGCGGTTCTCGAAGGTGAAGGGGATGGACAGCAGCTTGGACTTGTTGCAGCCGTAGCTGGTCAGTGCGAAAGCGGAGATACGGCTCATATCGATGGAGGTAGAACCGCCCAGAATTGCATCCAGAACGTCGTTCTCAGAACCCAGAACGCCGGAAGCCTGCACGTCGATGACGACGGAGCCGCCGGTCAGCTCCTCGACCTTCTCCTTGAAGTGGGTAGCGGTCTGACCAACGATGGTATCCAGCGGGTTGACCTCGGCGTAGACCAGAGTCACCTTGGGATCGTTTGCAGCAGCAGTAGCATCACCAGCAGCAGAAGCTGCGGTGGAAGAAGCTGCGGTAGAGGTGGAAGCAGCAGAATTGCTGGAGCCACCACATGCGGTCAGAGCCAGAGCAGCGGCGGAAACACCGGCTGCTGCCAGAAAGCTGCGACGAGTGATCTTTTTCATAAGTAAATCCTCCTTAAATCTCCCGAACGGCCCGGTCTGCACAGGACCCGCATACCGTTCATTTACTGTACACACTTTAGCAAATTTTTTTAAACGAAACAAGGGCTTTCAAAAAATGTCCTGCTTTTTGAAAGAATGTCAGAATTTCTTTTGTGAAAAATGCCAAGTGCTTTACTTTTTGTTTGTGCACCTTCGCCTAACAGATGGATACATTTCTGTATTCCAGATAGAAGCAAAGCGCTGGATGCCCTTCCCTTTGGGGTTCAGAGCACACAGCGCTTTGCCGGTTCTTTATTCTGTTTTCCTGATTTCTTTGCCCATCTTTTCCGGGCTTTGCTGTAGGGCTTATGCCTGCCGGATGCGGGCGATCAATTCGCCCTGCTGGGCGAACCGATCATACATCGGCTGCACAGCAGCACGGAACCTTGCCTTTTCTTCTTCGTCCAGCTCTGTCACCTCAATGCCTGCTGCACGCAGATCACTTTCCGATTCCGCCTCCTGCTGCGCCCAGAGCCTGCGCTCCACCTTGGCGCTCTCCCGGGCACACAGGCGGATGATCTCCGGGTAGCGCTCGTCCAGTGCGGCCAGCTTTTCCATCACAGCAGGGCTTGCCAGCTGCACCTCCGGCACGCGGGTGTGCTCATCCTTTAAAAAGTAAGGTGCCACCTCGTAGTGACCCATGGCTTCGTAGCTGGGCCAGTTGTTCTCTGCGCCATCGATCTCACCGTTGTGCAGGGCGGCATACACCTTGCTGTACACTACCTTTACCGGCTTTGCGCCGAGGTCGGTGATCATTTCGCTCATCATGTCCGATTCCTGCACGCGGATGGTCATGCCCTGCAGATCTGCAAGGCATGTCACCTTCTGCCGGGTGTAGATGCTGCGCACACCGGCATCAAACCAGGAAAGGCCCGTCAGCTCCAGCGACTCCAGCGTGGAGAGGAACTCGTCGCCGATGGTCCCATCCAGCACGCGCCACATCTGGTCGGCGTCGGTGTAAAGGTACGGCAGCTGCAAAACGCTCAGCGCCGGTTCATACTCAGCCAGCTGGCTGAGGGACACGCGGGAGAAGTCAATGCCGCCAAACTGCATCTGCTGGATCACGCTCTGCTCCGCGCCCAGCTCTCCCCCGCTGTACACCAGCACTTTCACGCGGCCATCGGTGCGCTGGGCCACAAGATCCGCAAAGGCCAGCGCTGCCTGCGTAGTAGGATAATCCTCCGGCTGGTTCTCCGCATAGCGTAGGATCAGTTCCGCCCCCTGCTCGTCCTGCACCGGCTGATGGCCGCAGCCCGCCACCGGCAGTGCCAGCACGGCTGCGCCAAACAGGGCGGTCAGCATCTGACGGCGGGTCACAGGCGGGCCTCCCGTGCAGCCTTGGCCGCTTCCCTGCGGTACTGGGTGGGGGTCATGCCGGTGCGTTTTTTAAAGGTGCGGGCAAAATAGCTGGAATCCTCGTAGCCCACCATGGAAGCTACCTCTGCTGCCGAACGGAACGGGTCGGTGAGCAGCTCCTTGGCAGCGTTGATCCGCAGTTCGGTCAGGCAGTCCAGAAAGTTCATCTTCTGATACTTCTTGAACTGTGCCGAGAGATACGCCGGGCTGATATGCAGGATCTCGCTCACACTGTCCAGCGAGAGGTCGAACATATAGTTATCCTCCATATACTTGCGCACATGGGCCATGACCAGTGCATTGCGGTCGTTCTCCCCTGCTTCGGCGGCTTCGCTCTCCGGGTCAGCTTCCGGCTCCGGTTCCACCGGAGCCAGCTCTGCAAGGCGGCGGCCCGCCTCGATCTGACGGATGGCCTTACGGATGGAAGCTTCCACTTCGTCCGGGTTCACCGGCTTGAGCAGATAATCGCAGGCACCCAGATGCATGGCCTCGTGGGCGTACTGGAACAGACTGTAGGCTGTAACAAAGATCACCTTGCACTCCGGGCGCTGTTCCAGCACGGCGCGGGCTGCATCCAGACCGTTCATACCGGGCATCTCAATGTCCATCAGGATCAGGTCTGCGCTCCACAGCACCGCCGTATCCGCTGCCTTGCGGCCGTTCTCGGCAGTCTCGATGGTCACTTCGTGCTCAAAGCGGCGGGCCACGATGTCCGCCAGCGTTTCCCGTTCCAGTGCTTCATCATCCGCGATCAACAGACGAATCATTCCTCAAACTCCTCCTCATTCTCTACCAATGGCAGATACAGCACCACCGCCGTACCGCGTCCCGGATGGGACCGTATCACAAAGCGGCTGTTCCGATCCAGCAGACGCAGGCGGGCCGCAACATTATAAATGCCGATATGCTCCCAGCGCTCACCGGGCTGACTGAGCGCCCCGCGCAGCTGTCGTAATTGATCCAGCTGGATGCCCACGCCGTTATCCACCACGCGGATGCACAGCAGTCCCTTCTCCCGCAGAGGGTTCACGCGGATGCGCACCACACCGCCCTCCTCTTTGGGGCAGATGCCGTGCTTGAAGGCATTTTCCACGATGGGCTGTAAAATAAAGGACGGAACCATGGTCTCGGTAAGATCCAGCGAATCGGAAATGCGCCACTCCATACGCACCCGCTCACCAAAGCGGACGTGGTAGATGGAGTAATATTCATCCACGATGCGCACCTCACGGGAGAGCGGCACCTGTTCATCGTTGCTCATCAGGCTGTAGCGCAGCAGATGCGAAAGCGCCATGATGAGCGCCTGCGTACGGTAGGCCGTCTCGGTGCCGGCGGTCTGCTGGATCACATTCAGGGTGTTGAACAGAAAGTGCGGGTCGATCTGGCTGCGCAGCTGCTGCAGCCGGCTGCGCTCCATGCGGTTCTGCAGCTCCAGTGCTTCGGTCTTCTGGCGGTGCAGCTCCCGCTCGATCTCGTTTTTCTCCTGCAGGGTGGTCACCTGCTGGGCCATGGAGTGCTTCATGATGTTGAAGGACTCGGCCAGCTGAGCGATCTCCGGCTGCTTGGGCAGCGGGATGTCCGGGGTGTCGAACTCACTTTTGCCAATGGCGCGGGAGGCAGCGATCATCTGCTGCACCGGCGTGAGCAGACGCATGACCATCAAACCGGTAACGCAGCCCAGCGCCACGCACAGCGCCACCACCACCGTCTGCAGCATGGTGATGCGCTCGTTCAGGGCCGAGATGGTGGTGTAGGTGGTCTGGGAATCCTGAATGGCGGTTTCCAGCAATTGCAGGGTGTACTGGCTCAGGTAATCGCCGCAGGGCACCACCTTTGCATAATACAGCTGGGAAGCTGCGGCATCGTTGCCGCTGAGCAGGTCGTTTTCCAGCTCATCCAGCAGGCCGGTGTAGGTCTGATAGACCGTATCCACTGCGCTGTAGAGCACCCGCTGCTCATCGCTGACGCTTTCCAGACTGTTCAGGCTGGTACCGATGCGCCAGAGCCATGCGTTGCAGGTGGAAGATGCCGACTGCAGCCGGTCAATGATCTCCTCCGGCTCGCTGTTCTCCCAGCGGTAGTTCTCCAGCACGGAAATAGAGCTTTCCACACCGCCCTGAAAGCGGCTGATGGCGTTGAAGCAGCCCATCTGCGCGTCCTGTACTGCCTGCACTGCTCTGGACTGGTAGCCATTGAGCGTGAGCTGCATGGCAAAGGCCGCAAAAAATGCTGCCAGACACAAGCCCATGCGCTGCTTGAGGGTGATCTGCCGCTTGCGGTGCTGCAAAGCCTGCCGCCTCCTTTCGTTTGGTAACGATTTATTGTACCACGCTTTGGGCCGGATTGGCAAGGTTTGCATGTTTTTCTCTTGCCTAAACCGCGCAATTGTGGTACGATGCCTGTAAATACAAAGGAGGCGACTTTATGTCCCAGACCATCTCCGTTTCCACCACCATGGGTGAGCAGGGCTTCCGCGATTTTGCCGTGTTCGATGCATTCCATCACCGCAAAGCATGGCTGCGTCCCGCTGTTTTTGCCGCCATCATGCTGGCTTTTGCCGCCGTCTGCCTTTCGCAGCTGGGCAAGCGCCCGGGTGCCGGGCTGCTGGCTGCTGTGCTTGCCATTGTGGGCATCGGCCTGCCGGTGAGCTACTTTTACTCGTTCTTCCGCAGCGTTTCCCGGCAGATCAAACAGATGCACCTGCCGCGTGCCTTCTACCGTGTGGAGCTGGCCGACACCGGCATTGCTGTGTGGATGTACGGCCAGCAGGACAAGCCCGAACCCACCAGCCGCCACGCATGGGACAGCTTTTACTGCGCCTACCGCACGGACAATGCGGTGTACCTCTACGTAGAAAAAGAGAAAGCTTACTTACTGAACGACCGCATGGAAGTGGTGTGGAAGTTTTTGACCGGCATCCTGCCCAAAGAAAAGCTGCACGACTGCAGAAAAGGTTAAGCCCAAAAAATATGCACACGCAAAAAAGAACTGCTGACATTTCGTTCAGCAGTTCTTTTCTTTTATAAAGACCCACGCTGCGGCAAAGCAAAGCGCAGCGCGGGTGCGAAGATAGCTTATGTTATTGCGTCAGCCGATCAGCGGGCAAGCGTATACTTGTGCAGGGTCTTGCGCACAGCGCCGGGGCCTGCAAACAGCTCCTTGGCCATTGCCTCGATCTTCTCGCCCAGACCAACGGCATACAGATCCACGCCGAACACGTCAACACGGCTGTACAGCTTCTTCAGGCAGCTGAAGTCCTGCTCGCCTTCCTTGACCTCCAGCGGAGCCACAATGGCCTGCAGCTCAGCCAGCAGCGGATCGGCGGAAGGCTCAAAGGCCTGACCGTTGTCATCGATGCCCTTCAGGTAGCGGGCGTAGCCTGCCAGCACCAGCGGGATCAGGATCAGGTTGCTCTTGTCCAGACCGCGTGCCTCGTAGGCCTTGATGGTCTCACCAAAGCGGATGGCCAGCTTCTGGGAGGTATCGGTAGCGATACGCTGGGGAGCATCCGGCATGAAGGGGTTGGGCAGGCGGCGGTTGATGACAGCGCCGATGAACTCGTAGGGGTTCAGCACGCCGGGATCAACGACCACAGGCATTGCCTCGATATAGCCGATCTTCTGGATGAAGGCACGCAGGTCTTCATCGGCCATCTCGGCGGAGATGAGGGTGTAACCCAGCATGCAGCCATAGATGGACATAGCAGTGTGCAGCGGGTTCAGGCAGGTGCACACCTTCATCTTCTCGATCTTGTCCACGGTCTCGCGGTCGCAGTACAGCACACCGCCCAGCTCCAGCGGAGGACGGCCATTGGTGTAGTGATCCTCGATGCACAGGTACTGGGTCTCTTCGGCGTTGACGAAGGGAGCGGTAAAGGTGTGCTTCTCGGTGACGATGGTGTAGTTGTCCTCAAAGCCGTCGTCGGCCAGCATCTGCTGGACCTTGGCATCCGGGCGCGGGGTGATCTTGTCGATCATGCTCCACGGGAAGGTGATCTTGGTCTCGTCCTGCACATAGGCCAGGAACTCGGCGGGCACCAGACCCTGCTCCACCCACTTGGCAGCATAGGCGTGGACAGCGTTCTTGACCTTATCGCCGTTGTGGGAGCAGTTATCCATGCTCTGGACGGTCAGGGGCAGCTTGCCGGCCTTGAAGCGCTCGTACAGCAGAGCAGTGACCTTGCCCATGGCCAGCACGGGGGTCAGGCCGCGCTCCAGATCAGCAGGAGCAACGCCGTAGCCCTTCTCAGTGATGGTGAAGGAGATCATCTGCAGGCTGGGGTTCTGGAAGATCTCCACCAGACGTGCCCAGTCCTCGCCGAAGGAGTAGTCAGCCTTCAGGCTCTCGGTAACGGAAGCCACCACCTTCTTCTCGATCTCGCCTGTGGACTTCAGGCAGACCAGCAGGCTCATATTGTCGTAGGGACGATAAGCCTTGTCGATGATCTCGTAGTCAAAGCTCTCGGCCACGATGACACCGCGGTCATACTTGCCGGTGTTCAGCGCATCGTTCAGGATGGCAGCCGGGAATGCACGGAAGATATTGCCTGCGCCGAAGTGCACCCAGGTGGGTTCGGCGTGGGTCTTGGCCTTGACAGCCTCGATATCGAATTTGGGCAGCTCATAGCCCTTCTCTGCCCACTCGGCGGACAGATTGCCGTTTTTGATCTCAGACAGCTTCATATTTATCAGCCCTTCTTTTTCTCTTCATCCAGACGATCCAGCAGATCCCAGACACCCAGCATGTACTGAACGCCCAGAGCACGGTCATACTTGCCGTAACCGGGGCGGCAGTTGCCGGGGCCTTCCTCCCACAGCTGACGGCCGTGGTCGGGACGGATGTAGCCCTCAAAGCCGCAGTCATGGTAAGCACGCAGCACCTCGATGATGCCGGTCTCGCCGCAGCAGTCGCGGTGAGCAGCCTCGGAGAAGTCGCCGTTGGGGAAGTGGTGGATGTTGCGGATGTGACCAAAGGCAATGCGGTCGCAGTGCTTGCGCACGATCTCGGCACAGTTGTTGTTGGGGTTTGCGTTCAGGCTGCCGGTGCACAGGGTCAGGCAGTTGTACGGATCATCCACCATGCTCAGGAAGCGGTCGATGCTCTGGGCATCCACCAGCAGACGGGGCAGGCCGAAGATATCCCAAGGGGGATCATCCTGATGGATAGCCATTTTGATGCCGCACTCATGGCAGGTGGGCATCAGTGCTTCCAGGAAGTACTTCAGGTTTTCCCACAGCTTTTCCTTGGTGACAGGGGCGTAAGCCTTGAACAGCTCGTCCAGCTTTGCCATGCGCTCCGGCTCCCAGCCGGGGAAGGTCATGTTATACTTCTCAGTGAAGGACATGATGTACTCAGCCATAGCCTTGTAATCGCCCTTGATCTTGTCCTTCTCATAGAACAGTGCAGTGGAGCCGTCGCCCACGGGGTGGAACAGATCGGTACGGGTCCAGTCGAACACCGGCATGAAGTTGTAGCAGATGACCTTGACACCGAACTTGGACAGATTGCGGATGCACTGCTTGTAGTTCTCGATGTACTTGTCGCGGGTGGGCAGGCCGATCTTGATGTCATCGTGGACGTTGACCGACTCGACCACGTCCATGTCGAAGCCGTAAGCGTGGATCTGATCGGCTACCTTCTGGATCTCGTCGATCTCCCAGATCTCGCCGGGCATCTTGTCGTGCAACGCCCAGACGATGCTGGTCACGCCGGGGATCTGCTTGATGTCGCTCAGGCTGATGGGATCGTTGCCCTCGCCATACCAGCGCCAACCCATTTTCATAGGCATAGGAAAATCCTCCTGTTTTATATTTTCTGCTTTGCATTTTCCGCGCAGCCGTGTGCCGCGCTCTTGTACTTATATTCTAGTATATCAGTTGCGTTTTTTCAATGGTCGCTTTGCCGGTTTTTAATGTTTCTTCTTGTATACTTTAGACAAAAAGAACAAAAATCCGTCGGACATCACCCGCCCGACGGATTTTCACACGATTCAAAATGCCGGTTTCAGCGTTTCAGCTTCTGCCGGATGGACGGAGCCAGCACATCCTTGAAATATTCAAAGGTGTCCAATTCCAGAATGGCAGAGCCTGTCAGATAAATGCCCAGACCAACCACCACCTGAATGATCACCGTCAGCAGATCCGGCAGGTGCAGGAAAATGACCAGATACATGCACAGGCCCGCGCCCGCTGCCAGCAGCAGGGTCGGCAGGATATCGCGCATCTGTTCCAGATAGCCATAGCCGATCAGCTTTTTGTTGAGCTGTGCATCCAGGATCTGGGTCACAATATTCGTGATCAGCATACCATATGCAATGGCCTCGACGCTGACACGGAATGTTGCCAGCAGAAGAAGGATGCACACCCCTTCGTTCAAAAGCTGACATTTCAGGTAAAGATCGCTGCGGCCCACCGCCTTGGCTGCATTCAGGTTTGCCGTGATGATCGGCCAGCACACATACCCCAGACAGAACACCCTGAGGAACAGCACACAGGGCAGCCACTTCTCGGTGAGGATCAGGCGCACCAGCGGTTCGGCACAGAACGCAGTGCTCATCATCACCGGCGCAATAATATAGGTACAGGTCTTGATGGAGCGGCGGGTCATGTTCTTGACCTGCGCACGGTCATCCTGCAGTGAGGACATGACCGGGAACAAAACGCTCTCAATGGAAGTATCCACGCTTGACGCGATATTATAAGTCAGGTTATCGCCCTGATTGTAATACGCCAGATCCGCCGAGGTGTACATCTTGCCGATGATCAGGCTGCGCAGGTTGTTGTAGATGACGCTGCTCAGCGACGAGGCCAGCAACTTCCAGCCATAAGAGAGCAGCCCTTTCAGGTGCTGCCACGAAAACTCCATCTTAGGCCGCCAGGAGGACAGCTTCCACAACACCAGCGTGTCCACCGTGATATTGGATACCTGCTGCACCACCAGCGCCCAGACTCCAAAACCCATATAGGCAAGGCCCAGGCCCAGGACCGTGGATACGATCGCGCCCGCAAAGGCGGAATAGAAAAAATACTGGAACTTCATGTTCCGGGTCACATGCGCCTGCTGGATCGTTTTGATGCCGCAGACCGCCACTGTCAGGCTGATGCCGCGAAAGATCGGGGTCATGCTGGGGTCATTGTAGAAAGCAGCCAGATACGGCGCCGCCACGAACATTCCCCCATACAGCACAAAGCTGATCACAATGCTGAAAAAGAACGCCGACGAGTAATCCAGCTCGTCCACTTTCTTCTTCTGCACCAGCGCGGTGCCAATGCCGCAGTCCAGCAGGACATACATGATATTGTTGAACACCGTCACCAGTGCCACCTTGCCGTAATCATCGGGTGTAAGGATGCGCGCCAGAAGGATGGACACCACCGCTGAGATCAGCTGCACACCGCACCGCTCTGCAAAGCGCCAGAAAAAACCGTTTACAATAACATTTTCTTTTTTCTCGTTCATTCCTGCGTCCACTCAAATTCCTTTCAAAAAACCGGTCGGTCTGCACCCTGCGCAGAAATGCATTTCCGCCGTATCCTTATCATCTTCTTCCCTGCTGCCAAAACAACTGAGCAGAGATAGTTAGTTTTATAATATCACACCCATCCATGCATTTCAACCAACATATTCTTAAGAAATGACGGCCCAAAAATTTCATTTAAAAAGAGAAAAAGCGCTTGACTATCTGCCGGGAACGTGGTAATATATTCAAGCAGTCCGCATCACGGTCTTTCACCTCAGAGATTTCAGGGCTGCGAAAACAATACGGTATGCGAGGGTGGCGGAACTGGCAGACGCGCACGTTTGAGGTGCGTGTGGTTTATCCTTGGGGGTTCGAGTCCCCTCCCTCGCACCAAAAACCAGTACACATTGTGTGCTGGTTTTTCTTTTTGTGCGAGGGAGGGGACCTCGAACAGGGCGGCGGCATTTATGCCGCAAGCAATCAGCCCAGTGCAACAACGACGACCGCAGCCTGCGGCTGAAACAGGGAGGAGTTGTTGGAGCCGCGTTCTGATTTTTCAAAGCCCTGCCAAGGGGCTGCGGGAAAATCAGCTAACGCAACCCGTTGCTGTTGCTTAGCCTGCGGGTCCCAATCAATAGGAATGTCTATCAGGGGTGTACCCATTTTGTACCGGTTTCTTTTTGTGCGAGGGAGCAGACCTCGAACAACACTATTTATTATATAAAAGAAAGCGCGATGAATTCTGAGAACTCATCGCGCTTTTTCTCTTATGCGGGTAGTGGGGGTCGAACCCACACGCCTTGCGGCACAGGAACCTAAATCCTGCGCGTCTGCCAATTCCACCATACCCGCGTATTCTTCTATTCTGCAGCTGCGGCCAAACCGCCTTAATATAGTATCAGTTCCGGCGGCAAAAGTCAATCACTGCATTGATATTTCCGCACTTCACAGCGCATACTATCGCCGGACGATCGTATCATTTTCCATGGCGGAAAGGGGCTTTTTGCCGATGCGCAGATCAAAACTACGCCGCGCTGGCAGCATTGCGGCAACTTATCTTCTGGTGGCCGCGCTGGCGGTGCTGGGCTGGCTGTGGCACAGTCTGCCTGCTGAAATTTTGCTGGAACCCGGCCAGACCCTTACCCTGCCCCGTTTTGCCTATGTGCAGCCGCTGCGCACCGCTGGCTCCCGCAACGCGGCCAGCACGCAGGCTGCGGGCAGCTATCAGGCCACTTTGTCCATTGGCGGGTGGCTGCCCGTCAAGACTGTGCGCGCTCTGGTGGAAACACGTCCGGTGGTAACAGTGTGCGGTACGCCTTTCGGCGTTAAGATGTTCTCCGAGGGCGCGCTCATTGTGGGCTTTTCCGACCTGAACACCCCGGACGGCACCGCGAACCCCGCCAAGAAGGCCGGGCTGCGGCTGGGCGACCGGGTGGTGCGCATGGACGACACCCTGACCGAGACGAACGATGCCGTGCACGATGCTCTGGAAACGGCCGCAGGCGCGCCGGTGCAGGTGGTCTACATCCGCAATGGTGAGCAATTCCAGACCCGGCTGACCCCCGTGTGGGACAGCACCGCCGGGCAGTGGCGCGCCGGGATGTGGGTGCGGGATTCTTCCGCCGGGGTAGGCACCATGACCTTTGTGGACAATGCCGCCGGGGTGTTTGCCGGGCTTGGCCACCCCATCAGCGACAGCGACACCGGTGAGAGCGTGGCCCTGCGCAGCGGCGAGATCGTCCCCTGCCAGATCGTGGGGTGTACCAGCGGCACCGTGGGCAGCCCCGGTGAGCTGAAGGGCCGCTTTCTGAGCACCCATGCGCTTGGCAGCATCTGCATCAACAGCAAGACCGGGGTCTATGGCAGAACACGGGCTGCATTTTCCGGCCCGGAGCTGGAGATGGCTTTTGCGCAGGAGGTGGTGCCGGGCGATGCCGAGATCTGGACGACTGTGGACGGCGAGGTGCCCAAGGCATACCGCATCCGCATTGAAAAGGTAAACGACGCAGACCCCCACCGCAACATGATCCTGCGCGTGACCGACCGGCAGCTGCTTGCCAAAACCGGCGGCATCGTGCAGGGCATGAGCGGCAGTCCCATCCTGCAGAACGGCAGACTGGTGGGTGCAGTGACCCATGTGCTGGTAAACGACCCCACGCGGGGCTACGGCATTTTTGCTCAGACCATGCTCAAGCAGGCCCGCGCTGTTGAAAAAACAGACGATGCTGCGCAGCCATAAAGCTGATCTGCAAAAAAATTTGCGCATTTCGATTTTCTTTGCCAAAATTTACCAATATAAACCGTTGAAAGTTCTGGAAAATTATGGTAAAATCCATGGTGTTAAGGGAACTGCACACATTGGAGGAAACAACCATGGACAAAGTTAGATTTTTGATGTCGGATACTGGTGCCCCGTTCACTGCCGCCTGCCGCGAAGCGCTGGAGCAGAAGGGCGTGGACGTGACCGTTGTGGAAAAGGACGGCAACAAGGTCCTGCAGAAAATGCTCACCGTGCGCCCGCAGGTGGTCCTGCTGGATGCTTTTATGCCCGGTCTGGATGCCCTTGCGGTAAAGCAGCGCTACAATGCCGCCGGTGAGCGGCACACCTCCTTCTTCGTGACCGGTGCCTTCCAGAGCGAAGAGATGGTACAGGAGCTGCTGGACGAAGGCTTTGCCTACTACTTTGTAAAACCCTTTGATGAGACCGTGCTTGCCGCACGGGTGCTCAAGGCGGCACTTGGCCCGGAAAAGCACATCCTGCACACCAGCGTGGACAGCGATGAGCTGACCGTTACCGAGATCCTGCATCAGATCGGCGTTCCTGCCCACATCAAGGGCTACCAGTTCCTGCGGGATGCCATCCTGCTCACCATGAACGAGCCGGAATATATCAACGCCGTGACCAAGCGCCTCTACCCGGAAATCGCCAAGAAAAACGGCACCACCGCCAGCCGTGTGGAGCGCGCCATCCGCCACGCCATCGAGGTGGCATGGGACCGGGGAGACGTGGACACCCTCAACAGCTACTTCGGCTACACCATCCATAACCTGCGGGGAAAACCAACGAACTCGGAGTTCATTGCGATGATAGCCGATAAGATGCGGCTGGATAAACGGCAGAGAGTGGGCTGATTTTTTTCATAGAATCCGCCGTCGTTCATATTCTGATAAGAGCAAACCAAACAGACAAAGGAGGTTTTGCTCTTGAAGCTTGCAGAATATCTCGCACGGCGCAGGCGGGCCAGAGTTGCGGCTGTGATGCTGTTCGCCTTCATTATGGGGTTTGTATCTGCTGCGCCGCCGGTCGTCACCGGATGTCAGGCGCAGGATCTTACCCCGGCACCGGACACTTCGATGCTCTCCCCCGCCGTTTCGGCTCTGGCACAGGAGCAGCAGGAACCTGCTGCCCAGCCGCTGCCGGAAAAGTGGGTCTGCCTGACCTTTGACGACGGCCCCAGCAAGACCACACCGGATGTGCTCAGCGCGCTGAACGCGGCCGGAGTGCACGCCACATTTTTTGTGGTGGCTACCGGTTACAACGAGAAGTATCTGCCCCTGCTCACCGAAGCGGTCAGCGCCGGGCACCAGATCGCGCTGCACTCTGCTTCCCACGAGTACAGCGATATCTACCGCAGCAGCGACGCTTATTGGGAGGACATTGCCCTTTTAAAGGAGCGCATTGCGCCCTATGTGGATGCCGAGAGCATCCGGTATCTACGGTTTCCGGGCGGCAGCACCAACACCGTCAGTCGGCGCTACGGCGGCAAAGGCCTGATGAAGCAGCTGAAAGCCGAAGTAGAGCAGAAAGGCTGGCATTGGGTGGACTGGAACGTGTGCGCCGAGGATGCCGTGGGCGGGCACCCAAGCGCGGGCACCATCTACCGCAATGTGGTGCACGAGACCGGGCAGCAGACGAACTGCATCGTATTGATGCACGATTCTTCCTCCACACACACCACTGCCGAAGCACTGCCGGACATTATCCGGTGGTATGCAGACAACGGCTACACCTTTCTGACGGTGGCCGAAGCTCTGCCGCTAAGCTGAGCAGACTGGCCCAGTTACAGCCGGTGTTCAAAGCCGCGGCCAAGCAGGACCCCTGCCGCTGCCAGTGCTGCCAGCCAGAGCCAGTCCGCTCCGCCGGTCGCCACCCAGCCTGCCGCCAGAATGGCGGCAAAGGTGAACGCTGCGGGCAGAAGGATGCGCAGGACCTGCAGCTGTCGCTCCCGCCGGGACGGCAGCCCGGTGTTCAGCTGTTCCGGAGATGCAGCATCACAGCAGATCTCATCGCGGTACTTGCCCGGGTTGCGGTAGGCTTTGTATAGGATCCCATCCAGCGAAAATTCCGGGTACATTCCCTCTTTGCTCAGGCTGAACTGCATCCCGTGTTCCTCTGCATACGCCTGCAAGGCCGCTGTGAACTCCTGCGGGGTGTTGATGCTGCCCTCCGGAATAAAGGAAAAATGCCTCTGGTGCTGCACCTGTGCCAGCGTGCGGTAATCCTGCAGCCAGCCAGAACAGAACGCACCCTGTACGGCAGGCTTTTCCATCCGGGTCAGGCAGGCATCCACATCCAGCGTTTCTGCCTGCGGCCGCTGCCGGGCAAGGTCGGCACAAAACTGCATGGCTGCCGCCAGATGCGCGGCCTGCTGCTCCAGCACGGTCTGCTGGGCTTGCAGCGCCTGCTGCAGGGGCTGTTCCCCGCGCAGCACCGCCTTGATGGTGGGCAGCGGCACATCCAGCATGCGCAGCATTCGGATGAGCTTGAGGGTGCGGACATCCCCGGCGGTGTAATCGCGGTAGTCATTGCCCTGTCTGCGTGCCGGTGTAAGAAGCCCTTCTTTTTCGTAAAAGCGGATGTTCGGGGCGGACACGCCGCTTTGCTCTGAAGCCTGTTTGATGTTCATCTGCTTCACCTCCGCCCTTACATTACACCTTAAAGACGGTTGAAGGTCAAGCTTTTTGCGCCAAAAATAAAATATCCGCAGTATTTCCGCTGGTCTTTGCAAACCGGGAAGCGCTGCGGATATTTTTTCAGGCACAGAACTTACTGCTCAGCCTGGCAGAACAGCGAGAAGGTGCGGTAAGCCATGTACAGGTCGGTCTTATGGATGACCTCGAAGGGCGAGTGCATGGACAGCACCGGCACGCCGATGTCCAGCACCGGGATGCCGCGGTTGGCCACGTACTTGGCAATGGTGCCGCCGCCGCCCAGATCCAGACGGCCCAGCTCACCGATCTGCCATGCCACGCCGTTGGCATCCAGCAGGCGGGTGATATCCCCTACCAGCTCAGCGGAAGCATCGCTGGCAGAGCTCTTGCCGCGGCTGCCGGTATACTTGAAGAAGGCCACGCCGCGGCCTGCGTAAGTACCGTTCTGCGGCTCGAAGGCATTTGCCCAGGAGGGGTCGTAGGCGGCGGTCACATCGGCGGAGAGACACACGCTGTTCTGGAAGGCAAGGATGTCGTCCTGACCGGCGGCGCGGCACAGCAGCTGCATAAAGTGGAACACATACATGCTCTGCATGCCGGTCACACCGTCGGAGCCGATCTCTTCCTTATCGGTCAGCACGCAGACGGTGGTGTGCACAGGATCTTTCGTCTCGATCTCGGCCATAAGGGCGGGGTATGCGTCCACACGGTCATCGTGACCGTAGCCGCCCACCATGGAGCGGTCAAAGCCCACGTCCCGGGCCTTATGGGCGGGCACCACCTCGATCTCAGCGCGGGTGAAGTCCCGCTCGGTGATGCCGTACTTTTCGTGCAGCAGCATCAGGGTGTTCAGCTTGACGGCCTCCTTGATGTCGGCATCCTCCACAGCGTCGGAGCCGATGAGCACGTTCAGCTCCTCGGCCTTGATGCCCTCGCTGAGCTTGCGGTCGTTCTGCTCGGCACCCAGATGGGGCAGCAGATCGGTGATGCAGAACACAGGGTCATTCTCGTCCTCACCCACTGCAAAGGACACGCTGGAGCCATCGGCACGGGTGAACACGCCGTGGATGGCCAGCGGCATGGTGCCCCACTGGTACTTGCGGATGCCGCCGTAATAGTGGGTCTTGAAGTAGCTGAGGTGGTTTGCTTCGTACAGCGGGTTCGGGCGCAGGTCCAGACGGGGGCTGTCGATGTGGGCGATCACCAGACGGAAGCCCTCCTCAAAAGATTTCCGGCCGATGGTAGCGGCCACCACCGCCTTGTGCTCCTGCACAAAGTAGATCTTCTGGCCGGGGGCATAGGTCTTTTTCGGCTCAAACTTTTCGTAACCGGCCTCCAGCAGCAGCTTTTCGCTGGCGGCGGCAGCTTCGCGCTCGGTCTTGGCAGCGTTCAGGAAGGCTTTGTAGCCTTCGGCAAAGGCTGCAGCCTTCTCCTTCACGTCGGCGCTCTTGTCGGCGGCGTACTCCGGCTTGTAAAGCAGCTGTTCGGCAGCCTGCTTTGCGGTAAGTTTCTCGCTCATGTTCCTTATCTCCTCTCAGCTTTCTGCATAGATACGCTGATACCGCGCATAGCAGGAAGTGATCTTTTTTACGTAGTGGTTCATCTGGTTATAGGGAAAGCCCTGCAGCGTTTCGCCGTCTGCGGAGTGCTCTTCCATCTGTAAAAGAGCATCTACCGTGCCCCACCCGCTGTGATAAGCGGCAGCGGCAGTGGCAACATCGCCGTTGTAGCGCTCCATGCACAGGTGCAGGTAATAGCATCCGAACCGGATGCTGGTCTCCGGGTCGTAGAGATTTGCAAAGAGCAGTCCTTCGTCCGGTGCGATCTTGCTGCGCAGCCAGATAAAGGTCTCCTCGGTCATCTGCATCAGGCCCCGGGCATCCACAGTGGAGGTGGCCTGCGGGTCAAAGCCGCTTTCGGTGCGGATGAAGGCATCCACCAGAAGCGGGTCAAGGCCGTAAGTCTCCGCCCACTGGTCCACCAGCACTTCGTACTTGCGGGGGTATAAAAGCCGTTCTGCCCTGCCCCACAAGTTGGGCACCAGCACAAACAGCAGGATCAGCGCCATGCCCAGCAGGAACAGCCTGCGGCTGCGCATTTTTTTGCGGCGGCGTGCCTTCTGGGCGCGGAGAGCGCGGCGGATGCGGGCCGTCTCCGGGTCGTACTGCGGTGCAGGATCTTGTTCGTTATATCGTTTGTTCAAAGTTCTTTTCCCGCACCTCCTTCTGCCAGAAGCTTTGTGCAGAGCTGCTCTGCCGCAGCCTGCAGATGTGCAAGGCTGGAATCGTTGCGCAGCACATAGTCTGCCTGCGCGGTGAGGGTGCTTTCCGGTGTCTGGGCGTTCAGGCGGCGGGCGGCCATCTCAGCCGAGATGCCGTCCCGGGCCACGATGCGGGCCACACTGGTCTCAAACGGTGCCGTGACCACGCACAGGCGGTCACACTCGGCCTGCGCCGCAGTCCCCACGATGACCGCGCCATCCAGCACGAACAGCGGTGCACCGGCATCCTGCGCTGCCTGCTTTGCCGCACGGATGCGGCGCACGATCTCCGGGTGGGTCAGGCTGTCCAGCGCCGCCTTGCCTTCCGGGGTGGCAAAAGCGCGGTCAGCCAGCAGGCGGCGGTCCAATGTGCCGTCTGCTTTTAAAATGTCTGCGCCGAACCTCTGGGCCAGCCGGGGCAGCAGCGGCGAGCCGGGCAGTAAAATCTCGCGGCTGATCTGGTCGGCATCGGCCAGCGGAACACCGTGGGCCGAAAACACCGCCGTGACCGTGGATTTGCCGCAGCCGCTGCGGCCCGTGATGCCAAGCGCGATCATAGCTTGATCACCCGGAAGGCCGCAGCGCGGATCAGGCGGTTGTACACCGCCATGGAAAGGCCGTCCTTCTGCGGGCAGCGGGCGTAGACCACGGCATCGCCCTGCTCATCCAGCGCGCGCAGGCAGCGGAAGATGTGCTTTGCCTGATCGGCACCGTCGCCCTCGCGTCCATACTCCACGCAGGGCACACCCAGCTTTTCCGCCTCGCCGGTAAAGCACAGGCAGCTGGGATTCTGCTCGGCGTGGGCATCCACATAGGCTTTGAACTGCTCAAAGGTGCCGTCCAGCAAGGTCACATCCGCCTTGGGTGCGTAGTGCTTGTACTTCATGCCGGGGCTGCGCACCACAGCACCCTCCGGCAGCTTTTCGAGGATGGCTTTGGACACTTCCACCTCTTCGCCGAGGGCACGCTCGAGGTCCTCCAGCGTGATGTGGCCCGGGCGGAACAGGGTGGGCTTTTCGCCCACCACCGACACCACAGTGCTTTCTACGCCCACGTCGCACTCGCCGCCGTCCAAAATCAGCGGCAGGCGGCCGTCCATATCGGTGAACACATCCTGCGCGTTGGTGGGGCTGGGCTTGCCGGAAAGATTGGCGCTGGGGGCGGCAAAGGCGCAGCCGCTCTTTTCAATGACGGCGCGGGCCACCGGGTGGCTGGGCATCCGGATGCCCACGGTGTCCAGACCGGCACAGCACTCCGCTGCCACCTCCGGGCCGCGGGGCATGATGATGGTGAGCGGGCCGGGGCAGAACGCAGCCATCAGCAGCTGGGCGCGCTCCGGCACCTCGCTGACAAGGCCGGGCAGCATTTCCGGTCCGGTGACGTGGACGATCAGGGGATTGTCCTGCGGGCGGCCCTTGGCCACAAAGATCTTCTTCACAGCCTCGCCGTTGCGGGCATCGGCAGCAATGCCGTAAACCGTCTCGGTGGGCAGGGCCACCAGCTCACCGTTCTGCAGCAGGGCAGCGGCTTTTTCAATGCTCTTTTCGTCCGATGCGGGCAAAATTTCAGTTTTCATTTCCATACGGATCATCGTTCTTTCTATCTGTAAAGTATTTATGCTTTTCAGCATTTATCGACAGGATATCGTTTCATTTCCAAAACCGCATTTCAGCCCTGCTCGTTGAGCTTTTGCAGCTTTTCGGCCTGTTCGCGGGTGGCCAGTGCGTCGATCACCTCGTCCAGATTGCCGTCCATGATCTTGGAAAGATTGTGCACGGTCAGGCCGATGCGGTGGTCGGTGCAGCGGTCCTGCGGGAAGTTGTAGGTGCGGATCTTTTCGCTGCGGTCGCCGGTGCCCACCTGCCCCTGACGGCTGGCGTTGATGGCATCCTGCTGCTGTTTCTGCTTCTGGGCCAGCAGGCGGCTGCGCAGGATCTCCAGCGCCTTGTCCTTGTTCTGGAACTGGCTGCGCTCGTTCTGGCATTCTACCACCATGCCGGTGGGGAGATGTGTCACACGGATGGCGCTGGAGGTTTTGTTGATGTGCTGACCGCCCGCGCCGGAGGAGCGGAAGGTGTCGATACGCAGATCCTTCATGTCCAGCGCAAAGTCCACCTCTTCGGCCTGCGGCATCACAGCTACCGTGGCCGTGGAGGTGTGGATGCGGCCCTGCGTCTCGGTCTCCGGCACGCGCTGCACACGGTGCACACCGCTCTCGTACTTGAGGCGGTTGTAGGCCCCGGCACCGTCCACCGAAAAGATGGCTTCCTTCACGCCGCCAAGCTCCGTCTCGTTGAGGTTGAGCATTTCCAGCTGCCAGCCCCTGCTTTGCACATACATGGTGTACATGCGCAGCAGGCTGTGGGCAAACAGGGCAGCTTCCTCCCCTCCTGCGCCGCCGCGGATCTCCACAATGACATTTTTGCCATCGTTCACATCCTTGGGCAGCAGCAAAATTTTGAGATTATTTTCCAGCTTTGCCACATCTTGACTTTTTTCGCTGATTTCCTGCTGTATCATCTGCTTGAAGTCCGGGTCAAGTGCGCCCGGTTCTTCCAGCAGAGCTTTGGCCTGTGCCAGATGATCCTGTGCGGTCTGCCACGCGCGGTAGGCCTGCACCACAGGTTCTGCATCGTGGTACTCCCGCATCAGCCTGCGGAAAAGCGCAGGGTCTGCGGCGGTATCCGGCTGGTTCAGGCGGATGGAAAGCTCTTCAAAGCGGTGGCAGACAGCATCCATCTGGGTAAACATGTTCGGCATAATTCCGGCAGTTCTCCTTACAAACTCAGATTCATGTTCGTGCAGCCGAACGGCTCCGGGGCCTTTCCGCCCCGGATGCGTGCTGCGCCGGGCGCTAGGCCTGCCCGGGTTTTACCACCTTTTTGATGTTCTTTTCAATTTTAGCACGCGGCAGCATCACCTCGCGCCCACAGCCGGTACACCGGATCTTAAAATCCATGCCGACGCGCAGTACCTCGAAGCTGGACGCTCCGCAGGGGTGCTTTTTGCGGGTGAGGATGGTATCGCCTACAGCAATGTCCATAGCTCTGCTTCTCCCTTCTGCCTGCCCAAAACAGCAGGCGGTGTGTGCGCAAAGCCCGGCGTGCCGGTTTGCTGCGCATACAGATATAGTATAATGCAAAGCCGCACAAAATGCAAATATCCGCCCATACGGATGCATAAGTTTTAACAGAAAGGCCGCTGCCGTTCCAAGCACGGCCTAAAAAGCAGAGAAAGAGGAATGAAAGATGATGCAAGCTTACCGTACCGAAGGCAACTACCGTTCTGCTGCGCGCCTGTCCCCCGCTGAACTGCGCGCCGCCATGGCAAACCGCGAGATCCTGCAGGCCACTGCTCTGGCCTTTGATACCCAGCGCCAGCTGCGGTTCGAGATCGGCGGGGTGAGAGCCGTGATGCCCTTTGCCCAGTGCGCCGATGGTGCCGCAAACGGCACCGTGCGGGACATTGCGGTGCTGACGAGGGTGGGCCGCCCCACCTGCTTTGTGATCGAAGCGCTGGACACCGACGAGAACGGTCAGCCCTTCTACCGGCTCTCCCGCGCGCTGGCGCAGCAGATGTGCAAGGCCGACTATCTGGACACCCTGCAGCCCGGCGATATCCTGCCCTGTACCGTGACCCATATCGAGCCGTTTGGCGCGTTCTGTGATGTGGGCTGCGGCATCAGTGCCCTGCTGCCCATCGACTGCATGTCGGTGAGCCGCATCTCCTCCCCCGCCGACCGGGTGAGCGTGGGCCAGCAGATCTTGTGCGCCGTCAAGAACCGGGATGTACAGGGCCGCTTTGTGCTGACCATCCGGGAACTGCTGGGCACATGGGAGGAAAATGCGGCCGGGTTCACCGTGGGTGAGACCGTGGTGGGCATCGTGCGCAGCGTGGAGGAATACGGCACCTTTATCGAGATCGCGCCCAACCTCGCGGGCCTTGCCGAGAGCTGCACCGACCTTGTGCCCGGGCAGGCGGTGAGCGTCTACATCAAAAACATCCTGCCGGAAAAAATGAAGATCAAGCTGGTGATCGTAAACCACGCCCTGAGCCAGCGCCACCGGTTCGAGCTGAAGTATTTCATCACCGAGGGCCATCTGGACCACTGGGTGTACTCCACGCCGGAAAGCCCCAAGCGCATTGAGACAGATTTTGCCGCTGCGGCTTGCAATCCGGCGTGAAAGCCTTTATACTATAAAAGAAAAGGAATGCAAGGGGGATGTATGGAACGATGGCCGCCAATGATGCTTTTACTGCCGGTGTACGTCCCGGCGGGTTGACCAGCAGCACCGAGATCCGGCTGCTGCTGTGCTATCTGGTCAAAAATGCCGGACCCATTACCCGGCAGGAGATTGAAAACGCCCTGATGGAAGAAGCGCTGGTGAACTATTTCGAGATCGGCTCGTGTCTGGACGATATCACCAGGCAGCAGCTCGTCACCCTGACAAAGGGCAGCTACACCATTACCGAGAAGGGCCGCAAAGTGGCGCAGGAGCTTGCCTACGACCTGCCCCGCAGTGTGCGGGAGCGCGCTGTGGCCGCTGTGCTGCGCTGCCAGACATGGGCACGCAAGGAAGCCAAGTACAGTGCCAGCATTACCGAAAAAGAGGACGGCCACTGCACCATCCGCTGCACGGTGAAAGGGCTGGACAGTGAGCTGTTCTGTCTGGACCTCGGCACACCGGACCGGCTGACCGCCGAGCTGGTAAAAAAACAGTTCATCCTCAAGGGCAACGAGATCTACCAAATGCTCATCAATAAGCTGACCGAAGAAGAAAAGTGAACAAATAAAGAGGGAGGCACCCGCGCGGCGCTTCCCTCTTCTGTTTTGTAGCGGTCAGATCAGAATGCAGATCAGCCCGGTGCAGCCCTCATTGATGACCCGTTCCAGCGTTTCCTGCAGGCGGGTGCGGGCCTCCTGCGGCATGTGCAGCAGCTTGTTCTGCAACCCTTCGTTCACCAGCTCGTGCAGGCTCTTGCCAAAGATGTTGGACTCCCACAGCTTTTCCGGGTCGTCCTCAAAGCCGGCCAGCAGGCTGCGGGCAAGGTCCTCGCTCTGCTTTTCGGTGCCCACGATGGGGCTGATCTCGGTGTGGATGGTGGCCTTCATCATCTGGATGGAGGGCGCGCAGGCTTCCAGCCGCACGCCGTAGTTCGTGCCCTGCCGCACGATCTGGGGCTGTTCCAGTTTCAGCTCGCTGACCGTGGGCATCACGATGCCGTAGCCGGTGGCTTCCACCTGCTCAAGGGCGCTGCGCACCTTCTCGTACTCCCGTTTGGCCTTTGCCAGCTCCATGATGCAGGGCATCAGGCCCGCTTCGTCGCCAATGGCAAGGCCGGTCTGCTCGCTCAGCACCTGATAGAAAATTTCCGGCTTCAGCTCCACCGTGATGCGCACACTGCCGTTTGCAAGGTCGATGCCGCTGATGGCCGAGCGCTGCACCGCGTCACATTCCAGCGCAGGTGCGTCTGTTCCGGAGGGTACATCCTTCATGCGGGAGACCTTTGCCGCCAGCTGCATGGCCGCATCGTACACCTGCGTTTGCAGCCAGTGGCCGTTTTCCAGCATCGTGACCCAGCGCGGCAGGGCAAAATCCAGCTCCTGCACCGGGAACTCGTACAGCACCTGCCGCAGGATGCTGCCGAGTACCTCCGCGTCCAGATCCACGCAGCTCACCGGCAGCACGGTGTGGTCGTAGTCCCGTGCCATGCCCTCGGCCAGCTGCTTCGTCTCCGGCGCATCCGGGTGGGTGCTGTTGAGCAGGATGATGTAGGGCTTGCCCAGCGCATCCAGTTCTTCCACGATGCGCTTCTCGGTTCTGGCATAGCCCTCCCGCGGGATGTCGCTCACAGAGCCGTCGGTGGTGACCACGATGCCGATGGTGGAATGTTCGCAGATCACCTTGCGGGTGCCGGTCTCGGCGGCAAGGTCGAAGGGCACCTCGTGGTCGAACCACGGGCTTTTGACCATGCGGGGCTTGTCGTTCTCCTCGTGGCCCATAGCCCCCTCCACCATGTAACCCACGCAGTCGATGAGCCGCACCCGGCACTCGCCGCCGCCCTCCAACTGCAGGGGCACGGCTGTTTCCGGGATGAATTTTGGTTCCGTGGTCATGATGGTGCGGCCCGCTGCCGACTGGGGCAGCTCGTCCCGGGCACGCTCCCGCGCAGCCGCCGGGCCGATGGCGGGCAGCACCAGCTGTTCCATGAAACGCTTGATAAAGGTGGATTTGCCGCTGCGCACCGGGCCAACCACCCCAATGTAGATATCTCCGCCGGTGCGTGCGCCGATCTCGCGGCAGATGCTCTTCTGTTCCTGATTTGCCAAATTGCTCTCCCCTTCCCGTTTGCGCTGTGCACCGGACAGGATTCCGGTCCGCTTGTTGTA
The DNA here is from genome assembly GCF_003603005.1 of Faecalibacterium sp. AF27-11BH. Lineage (NCBI taxonomy): Bacteria > Bacillati > Bacillota > Clostridia > Eubacteriales > Oscillospiraceae > Faecalibacterium > Faecalibacterium sp. AF27-11BH. Next base: position 489,538 of record NZ_QVGS01000001.1, on the reverse strand, counting down.
ATCGTATGAAACAGGACGGGGCATTATGCCGGAACGATTTTGAATGCCCTCCGCTCTTCTCTGGGCATATTCAGCGGAAAATTTATTTTATAATTGCAATTCAGGAAAATCTGCGGATTTTCCTGAATTGCTTTTTCACAGATGGGGTCGTAGAGGGAAACAGCATTTACAGCGCCGCTTTCTGCGAAAGCGCGGCGCTGTAGAATAGGCTTTTTCGTTTGCTTTCAGCATGCTGAACCCTCTCAGGCTCACATTCGTTCGCCAGCTCCCCCGAAGGGGGAGCTTTTTGCAGTAACGGCGCAGTTTCCAGATAAAATGCAAGCCTTGCGGATGCGTCAGAAGCTCCCCCTTTCGGGGGAGCTGGCAAATCCGAAGGATTTGACTGAGAGGGTGAGTCCACCATTTTAAATCGTCCAACAAAAAGAGAGCTGCCACGCAAAATGCACAGCAGCTCTCGGTATGATCTCTATAAAATTACGGGGTCAGACGGTTGGGGCCGCGGAACAGGAACTCGGCGTCCTTGATGGTCAGGCCGCACAGCAGCATGGTCAGGCGGTCGATGCCCAGACCGAAACCGCCGTGGGGCGGGCAGCCGTACTGGAAGAACTCCAGATAGAACTTGACATCATCGGCCAGACCCTTTTCCTCGGCCTGCTTCTTCAGCACCTCGTAGCGGTGCTCGCGCTGGGCACCGGTGGTGATCTCAACACCACGCCAGATCAGGTCGTAGCCCTGGGGCACGCCGTTCTCGTCGCGCATGTGGTAGAACGCACGCTTCTCGGCGGAATAATCGGTGATGAAGAGGAACTCGTGGCCGTAGTGCTTCTTCACCCACTCATAGCTCAGGCGCTCGGCCTCCGTGGTCAGGTCGCCCTTCTCGCTCTCATCGACGGTGTAGCCGAACTCTTCTTCCAGACCCTTGTACAGGTCAGCCAGCTTGACCACCGGGAACGGAGTGGTGGGAACGATCACTTCCTGCCCGAACATCTCCTTGATCTGGTCGCCGTAGTTGTCCTTAACAGCCTGCAGACCGGCAGTCAGCAGCTCTTCTTCCATCTTCATCACGTCTTTATAGGAAGTAATGTAGCTGAACTCCAGGTCGAAGCCGGAGAACTCGGTGGAGTGCTTGTTGGTGTAGCTCTTCTCGGCGCGGAACACAGGGCCGGTCTCGAAGATGCGCTCAAAGCCTGCAGCCATGGCCATCTGCTTGTAGAACTGAGGGCTCTGTGCCAGATAGGCGTTGCGGTCAAAGTAGTCCACCTTGAACACCTCAGAGCCGCTCTCGCTGGCAGCAGCGATCAGCTTCGGGGTGTGGATCTCGATGAAGTTACGGTCCAGCAGGAACTTGCGCATGGCGTTCACAAAGCAGCTCTGTGCCTTGAACATGAGCTGGTTCTCGTCGGTGCGCAGGTCGATCCAGCGGTAATCAATGCGCTGGTCGATGCTGGAGCGCTCCACAGCCTTCTTTTTCTTGGTGGCTGCGATCTCCTTGCGGACGATGGGCAGAGCGTTGGCGATGCTCTCGATCTCGATGCTCTCGGGGATCATCTCCACGCCGCCCATCTTGACGTAGTCGTTCTCCACCACCTTGCCGGTGACAGTGATGACGGAATCCGGGGTGAGCTGATCGATGGTATCCACCAGATCGGGGTGATCTTCCTTTTCCACCGTGATCTGCAGCTTGCCGGTAATATCCTTCAGCACGATAAAGGCCATATACTTGCTGTTGCGCAGGTTCTCGATAAAGCCCTGCACCTTGACCGTGCCGCCGATGGCCTTTTGAGCCTCGTTGATATAGGTGCGTTCCATAATACAGGAATCCTCCTTTGACGTCTTGTGTACTGTTTTATTATACGCTTTTCCGGGGATAAATCAAGAGATATGGCGATTTAGAATGGCCTCCGCTTCGCTCTGGCCATCTTCTGCGGAAGAATTATTTTTATTTTGTGTTTGTCGCGGCCTGCGGGCCGCTCCAAGCACCTTTTCACAAATCAGGACAAATCAGCAAAAAATGCAGTTTCTGGTCACAGCCCCTCCGTGAAAAAACAGTTCTGGAAAATCCGCAGATTTTCCAGAACTGCAAACATAAAATCTTTTTCCGCTGAAAATATTCGGGTTGCGGCACGCGGCGGCTATTCTTAATGGTTCTCTTTGCCTGTTTCTTCGTGCAGAGTGCCGGTGCCGCCCTCCACCACGCCGTCGTGCTTAAGCACCGCGGCAATGGTGCCAAAGAAGCATTTCACATCCAGCCCAAAGCTCAGATGCTCCACATACCAGCCGTCCAGCTTGGCCTTCTCGGCAATTTCCAGCTCGTCGCGGCCATGGATCTGTGCCCAGCCGGTCAGGCCCGGGCGCACATCGTTTGCATGGTACTTGTCGCGCTCTGCCAGCAGATCATACTGGTTCCACAAAGCAGGCCGCGGGCCGATGACCGCCATATCACCCACAAAGATATTCCACAGCTGGGGCAGCTCGTCCAGACTGGTCTTGCGCAGGAAATCACCCATGCGGGTGATATACTGGTCCGGGTCGTGCAGCAGATGGGTGGGCATATCGTGGGGCGTGTCGATGCGCATGGTGCGGAACTTTAAAATGTAAAAGTGCTTTTTGCCAATGCCCACACGCTTCTGTTTAAAGAACACCGGGCCGGGCGAGTCCAGCTTGATGGCGACGGCCAGAATGAGAAAAAGCCAGGACAGGCAGATCATGCCGCACAGCGACAGCACCACCGCCAGCAGGCGCTTGATTCCATTGCGATACATGGGTTTCCTCCATTTTCCGATTCAAAGTAGCAGTTCCAGTATAACAGTATGGGCCGGAATTTGCAATTGCATCCGCCGCCTGCCGCCGATATTTTTATGCTTTGGCTGCGTTCTGCCGGTTTTGTGGCAAAAAAGTGCCGGTTTTGTCTCTTGTTTTGCAGCGTGGCCCGGGGTAAGATAAAGAAAATGAGAAGTCCACTCCCCCAGTCTCGCTTTCGCTCGACAGCCCCCTCGGAGATGGGGCCTTTGGCAAAACCTCTCACTTTGGGAGAGGTGGCACGCCGAAAGGCGTGACGGAGAGGGCAAGGATGCTACAAGGAGGTTCCCTATGATCCAGCGTTTCCGTTTTGGCCTGCCCCTGCCCACCGACAGTGTGGTGCAGGAGATCCCAGTTTCCGCCGGGCCGGTGCCCTTCCTCACAGCCGAAGAAGACGGCTGGGCCTACCGGATGGCTCCGGATGCCATCGTGTACGGTCTGGGCGAAATGCCCCGCGGCATCAACAAGCGCGGCTGGCACTACGTGACCAACAACACCGATGAAGCCCGCCACAGCGAGGATAAGCTTTCCTACTATGGTGCGCACAATTTTCTGCTCATTGACGGCGGCGCAGGCCGTGAATGCTTTGGTGTGTTCATCGATTTCCCGGGCAAAGTGCGTTACGATATCGGCTACACCGAATACGATGCCCTGCACTTTGCCACCGAAGAGCCGGACTATGAGCTTTACATCATTACCGGCGACGACCTGAACGCTATCAGCCGCCAGTTCCGACAGCTCATCGGCCGCAGCTATATCCCGCCCAAGTGGGCCTTTGGTCTGGCACAGAGCCGCTTTGGCTACAAGACCGCTGAGGACGTGCGGGAGGTGGCCCGCCAGTACAAAGAGAACGATCTGCCGCTGGACATGATCTGCATGGACATCGATTACATGCAGGACTACGCAGATTTTACCGTAAACAAGCAGCGCTTCCCGGACCTTGCCGCCCTGAGCGCCGAACTGAAGGCACAGGGCATCCGGCTGGTGCCCATCATCGATGCGGGTGTGCGCATCGACCCGAAGAACCCCGTCTGTGCCGAGGGCCTTGCAAACGGTTACTTCTGCACCAAAGCCGACGGCACCCCCTTTGTGGCGGCGGTGTGGCCCGGCAAGGCTTACTTTGCGGACTTCCTGCGCCCGGAGGTGCGGGAGTGGTTCGGCCGGCAGTACAAGGCACTGACCGACTGCGGCATCGAGGGCTTCTGGAACGATATGAACGAGCCTGCGCTGTTTTACTCACCCGAGCGGCTCAAGGCTTTCTTTGAGAGCATGGATGAACTGAGCCGGAAGGACAACATCGTGCAGGATGAATTCTTTGGCAAGGTGGTAGGCGGCGCGCTGGGCCTGATGAACGCCCCGGAGGACTACGCCAGCTTCTACCACGATGTGGACGGCCAGCGGGTGCGCCATGACAGGGTGCACAACCTCTACGGCGGCAATATGACCCGTGCGGCAGGCGAAGCCTTTGCCCGCCTGCGGCCCGGCAGACTCACGCTGCTCTACAGCCGTTCCAGTTTCATCGGCAGCCACCGCTACGGCGGCATCTGGCTGGGTGACAACGCTTCCACATGGGCACAGCTTCTGGCCAATATCCAGATGATACCCAACGTGCAGCTGTGCGGCTTTCTTTATACCGGTGCCGACCTGTGCGGTTTTTCCTACGATACTACGCCTGATCTGGCTCTGCGCTGGCTGGAGTTCGGCCTGTTCACGCCGCTGATGCGCAACCACGCCACCGACGGTTCCCGGATGCAGGAATACTACCGCTTTGCGGATATGCTGCCTGCCCTGCGGAAGATGCTCCGGCTGCGGTATGCCCTGCTGCCCTACCTTTACAGTACCTTCATGAAGGCGGCATTGGAAAATACCAGTTACTTCCGGCCCTTGGGCTTTGATTTTCCTGCTGACCCGGATGCCCGCGAGGTGCAGGACCAGCTGCTGCTGGGCGAGGGTGTGATGGTAGCGCCTGTCTACACCCAGAACGCCAGCGGACGGCATGTCTACCTGCCGGAAGCAATGAAGCTCTACCGCATCCGCAGTGTGGACGACTACGACACCGAGCTTCTGCCCGCCGGGCACCACTACGTCCGCTGCGCATTGGACGAAGTGCTGCTGTTCATCCGCCCGGGCCATGCGGTGCCGGTGGCAAGACCCGCCAGCTGCACCGCCCAGCTGGACAATACCAGCCTGACCCTGTGGGCCTGCCCGGACGAAAATGGCAGCGCCCGCTGCCGGATGTACACCGATGACGGCGAGACGAGCGATTTTGCCGCACCGGAGCACTGGAAGACGTTGGAAGCGTAAGCTTATTTTATCAGAAGACCGCTGCCCGACAGGACGGCGGTTTTTTTGTAGGATCTCACTTTTATCAGCTGCAAATTTTACGTTGAATTTCACAGCAGAATTTGTTATACTACAGATGAAGGGAGTTGATCTTATGCCGAACATCAAACCTATTTCTGACCTGCGGAATTACAACGAAGTCCTTCGCGATGTGGAAGCAGGATCGCCGGTTTTTCTTACCAAAAACGGCCGTGGAAAGTATGCCATTCTGGACATGGAAGATTATGAGAAAACGCAGGCTACCATCCGACTTATGAATGAAATTGCAAAAGGACGGTGCTCTGGTGAGACGGAAAAGCTTTACACTCCGGAAGAAATGAGGGCGCATTTCCGCGCAAGAGCCAATGGAAAATAACCTCATTTATACAACTCGTTCCCGTCAGGACCTGGACGACATCTGGGATTATATCTCGTTCGACTTGCAAAATCTGCCTTCTGCAGAGCGCATTCTGAACCGCATCATGGATGCTGCTGAACAATTAAAGCTGTTCCCGGAAAGCGGTGCATTGCTTTCTTCCGTAGCTCCGCTGGATCATGAACTTTATTTGGATGAGCGCTTTCTCGTCAGCGGAAAGTATCTGATTTTTTATCATGCTTTTCGGAACGATATTTATATTGACCGCGTCCTCTACGGCGGGCGGGATTATCTGCGGGTTTTGTTCCGGGACGCTTTGCAGGAAGAATAAACTCTTCTGCCGTGCTTCAAGAAATGTTTTTGATCGTTTTATAAGCGGCACCGCCGGGAATTTGCATTTTTTCGGCGGTGCCACTTGTATTTTTCTGCGCCGCGCGTTATAATATGCCTTCGGTTCCCTTTATTTACGAAAAATTTGCATTTCAGATGCTGTCCTCCTAAGCAGTATGCAATGCTTCGGAAAACGGCTTCTCCGCGTAAACGATAAAAAGGAGGCACTCTTCTCATGGCTCAGACAAGCCGCACCGCTGACCTTACCAGCGGCCCGATGCTCCAAAAGATCATCCTGTTCTCCATCCCGCTGGCAGCTTCCAGCATTCTGCAGCTGCTGTTCAACGCTGCGGACGTAGTGGTCGTGGGCCGCTTTGCGGGCAGCACCGCACTGGCCGCCGTCGGCTCCAACGGCTCCCTCATCAACCTGCTGGTGAACCTGTTCGTAGGGCTTTCGCTGGGCGCAAACGTGGTGGCGGCCCGCTGCTTTGGTGCAAAGGATGACCACGGCGTACAGGACACGGTGCAGACCTCGGTGACGCTGGGCCTTGTCAGCGGCGTGCTGCTGGCTGTGGTGGGGTTCTTTGCAGCCCGGGGGCTGCTGGAGCTGATGAGCTGCCCGGAGGATGTGATCGACCTTTCTGCGCTGTACCTTAAAATTTATTTCATCGGGATGCCCATGACCATGCTGTACAACTTCAGCAGTGCGCTGCTGCGCGCCGTGGGCGACACCAAGCGCCCGCTGTACTGTCTGGCAGCAGCCGGCATCATCAACGTGGTGCTGAACCTTGTGTTCGTCATTGGCTTTTCCATGAGCGTGGCAGGCGTGGCGCTGGCTACCATCATCAGTCAGACCGTCTCTGCCTGCATGGTGACGCGGATGCTGATGAAGGAAGAGGGCGCTCTGCATCTGGATCTGCATCATCTGGGCTTCCACATAGGTGCCTTGAAGCAGATTTTGCTCATCGGCCTGCCTGCCGGTCTGCAGAGCACCGTGTTCAGCCTGTCCAACGTGGTCATCCAGTCGGCCATCAACTCCTTTGGTTCCACGGTGGTGGCAGGCAGTTCGGCCTCCGCCAATCTGGAGGGCTTCGTCTATACCGCCATGAACGCCTTTTCGCAGGCAGCGGTGACCTTTACCAGCCAGAACATGGGCGCACGCAAGTACCAGAACCTGAACCGTGTTGTCCTCAACTGCCTGCTGTGCGCCATCGTGACCGGCGTGGTGCTGGGCGGCGGTGCGGTGCTGGCAGGCACCCAGCTGCTGCACTTCTACTCCTCGGATGCGGCGGTGATCGCCGCCGGATATGAGCGCCTGCGGGTGATCTGCGGCACCTACCTGCTGTGCGGCATCATGGATACGCTGGCCAGCAGCCTGCGCGGCCTTGGCTACAGCGTGCTGCCCATGGTGGTGAGCCTTGTGGGCAGCTGCCTGCTGCGGCTGGTGTGGATCGCCACCATCTTCCAGCTGAACCGCACACCGTTCATGCTGTACATCAGCTACCCCATCAGCTGGGTGCTGACGGCTGCCGTGCATCTGGCCTGCCTGCTGGTGGTGCGGCACAAGATGAAAAACAGGCTTAAACTTTCTATCGACTGAAGAACAGGGCTGCATCCATTTGGGAACGCAGCCCTGTTTTTTTACAAGTCTTTTGCCAGCAGGTAGCGGTCGTGGCCGCCGTACATTTCCCGCCGGGAGACGATGGCAAAACCGGACGCAAGGGCGTTGTGCAGGCTGTACTGGTTCTGCGGGCTGACGGTAGCACCGATGTGGGTGATTTTTTTCGGGAAAAGCGGCAGCGCTGCTTCCAGCATGAGCCGTTGCAGGCCGTTGCCGCGAAAGTCTGCGTGGACGATGGCGCTGTCCGCATTGGCCCAGTGCTCCCACTCGGTGCGCGGCACATCCATGAAGGCCGCATAGTTGTGTGCGCTGCGCCCGCAGAAGCGCACGATGAGATACCCGCCAAGGCGGCTGCCCTGCCATGCGCCGATGCACAGGTCCTTGCGGACATAGGCCGTGATGTTTTCCAGCGTGTCCGGCACGAACTGCTCCGGGTCCGGCATGGCGGCGCGCACCTCGTTCTGCAAGGCGTACACCGCCGGGGCCTGCTCCGGCGTGCAGCGGCGCAGCTGCATGGGCACCGGCGGCTGCACCGGCTGGCCGCAGATCTTGTGCAGAAAAACTTCCATCTTGCGTTTCCCTCCAAAATAAAATCATACTTTTTCGCTGTTTCCAGTATAAATGCCGCTTTTATAAATGTCAATTTATGTTATAATAAAGTATAAAGGGGTTTGCGGCGTATGGCGTGGTCACAAAGGTGCCGTGCGGCGCAGGCTTCAAGTCCCGGCGGGGAGCATCCCCTGCCCGTGAACGGAGGAACCGAACCATGAAGGAATCTGCACTTACCTCTTCCAACCGATTGGGCGGTGCTGTGATCAGCGACCGCATCGTTGCCAGTCTGCTGGAAGAGCTGCGCACCGGGCGCTATGCCCGGGCCGACCGTCTGCCCGCCGAGGTAGATCTTGCCGCTGAGCTGGGCGTGAGCCGCACCGTCATCCGCGATGCTTTGAGCGAGATGGAGCGCGCAGGCTATGTGGAACGCGTGCGCGGCATTGGCACGGTGGTGAACCGCGCTGTGCTGAGCCTGCGCAGCCGGCTGGACCAGAAGCTGGAATACTACCCGCTGATCCGCAGCTTTGGCAGCTACCCCCACGCCGACGGCATTCAGGTATTTCCCATCCGTGCCGGTGAAGAGCTGGCCCGCGATCTGGAAATTGAGCCGGGCGACGACGTGATCTGCATTAAAAAGCGCATTCTGGCCGATACCACCCCGGTGATCTACTCCATCGACTACCTGCCCAGAGCACTGTTCGGTGCCAGAGACTACACCCGCATCGACCTGACCGGCGGCGTGTTCGATATTCTGGAACGGGAGTGCCACCAGCAGATTTCCTCCAACGTCGCCCACCTGAAGGCAAGCTGCGGCGACGATGCCATCCGCTCCGCCATGCGCCTTGCTCCGGGCGAGGCCATGCTGCTGCTGGACGAAGTGTGTTTCAATCGTTTGTGCCGCCCGGTGATGCGTTCGCTGAGCTACTACACAAACTTCTTTGATTTTTCCATTTTACGCAAGCTGCTCTAAACCAAAAAACTGACGGAGGTATGCACCCATGCGACATCTGATCGACCCGTTGGATTTTACCCAACAGGAAATCTCCACGCTGCTTGATCTGGCCGACCGCATCCATGACGACCCGGCCGCGTATCAGGAGGTGGCCCGGCATAAAAAGCTGGCTACCCTGTTCTACGAGCCTTCCACCCGCACCCGCCTCTCCTTTGAGGCAGCCATGCTGAACCTTGGCGGCCATGTGCTGGGCTTTCCCAGTGAGAACGTGTCCAGCGCAAGCAAGGGCGAAAGCGTTGCCGACACCATCCGCGTGGTGTCCTGCTATGCGGACATCGTGGCCATGCGCCACCCCAAAGAGGGCGCACCGCTGCGCGCTTCCCGCTACTCCCGCATCCCGGTGATCAACGCGGGCGACGGCGGCCACCAGCACCCCACCCAGACCCTGACGGACCTCATGACCATCCGCCGCCGCATGGGACGGCTGGATGACCTGACCATCGGCCTGTGCGGCGACCTGAAATTCGGCCGCACCGTGCACTCCCTCATCAAGACCATGGCCCGCTGCAAGAACATCCGGTTCGTGCTTATCAGCCCGGAAGAGCTGCGCGTGCCGGACTACATCGTGAAGGACGTGCTGGAGGCCAACGGCATCCCCTACCAGGAGACCCGCAGTCTGGAGGAATCCATGTCGGAGCTGGACATCCTGTACATGACCCGCGTGCAGAAGGAGCGCTTCTTCAACGAGGAGGACTACATCCGCCTGAAGAACAGCTACATCCTCACCAAGGAAAAGATGAGCCTTGCAAAGCCGGATATGGCTGTGCTGCATCCCCTGCCCCGCGTCAACGAGATCGCACTGGACGTGGACGACGATCCCCGCGCCGCCTACTTTGAGCAGGTGCAGAACGGCGTGTATGTGCGTATGGCACTGATCATGACCCTGCTGGGCCTGCGCGACCCCAAGGCACCTAAGGAGGAGAACTGATATGCTGAACATCGATGAAATTCAGAACGGAATCGTGATCGACCACATCAAGGCAGGCACTGCCATTGGCCTGATGGACCTGCTGGGCATTGCGGGCAACCGCACCGCCAGCGTGGCGCTGATCCAGAATGCACGCAGCAGCAAGACCGCCAGCGGCCGCAAGGACATCATCAAGGTGGAGGGCGATGCTTCCTGGCTGAACCTGGATGTGCTGGCCTACCTTGACCCGGGCATCAGCGTGACCATCATTGAAAACGGCAAGGCCGTGCGCAAGGAAAAGCCGATGCCCCCCAAGCGCCTTGTGAACATTGTAAAATGCCGCAACCCCCGCTGCATCTCCTCCATTGAGGAAGAGTGCGACCAGATCTTTGAGCTGAGCTCCAACGGCAAGTACCGCTGCATCTACTGCGAGCAGGAGCTGCAGGTAAAGCCGGAATAACGACACAGAAAAAGAGCTGCTGTATCAGGCAATTTTGCCGTACAGCAGCTCTTTTTTTGCAATAAAAAATCTGACGGAACTCTCACCGGCGCAAATGTCCTGTGCGGCAGATGCTCCATTCCCACAAGCAGCACCTGCCGGACAGAAATGCGACGTACCGAGTGACTTTATCAGCAGCAAACCCCAAAGTTCGCCGTTGAAAGCCCCGCCAGATGAGCTGCGCAGCGCATGAGGACTGCACAGCGAAGAGCAAAGGGAAAACAGAGCAGCTTAACACGCACCGCTGCCCGGATCACTGCACAGGGGGCAAAGCTTCACCAGGTTTTCCTTTGGCCGCAAATCCGCCCTGCCCCGGCAGGAGGTCACCTTTACTGGCCTTAGTATAGCATTGTTGCGTGCCTGTTGCACAGAACATGTCATAAATTGTCGGTGCTCATGTCATGAACTGCGCACGGGATGGCGCAGGTAAACCGGAACCACCGGTCGCGGCAGCTCACGGTGTACTCGGCACCGTACTTGCGCAGCACGTCCTGCACATTGGCAAGGCCCATGCCGTGGCCGCTCTCCTTTTTGGTGGTGCCGGGCAGCTTGCCCTCCTCCAGCAGCAGGTCTTCCTGCACGCGGTTGCGCACCGAGATCAGGTATTCTTCCGGCGTTTTGCGGATGCGCACATGCACCTCCGGCGGCAGGGCCTGCGCTGCGGCGCGGGTGGCGTTGTCCAGAAGGTTGGAGAGCACGATGACCATATCCATGCTGTCGAAGGGCATCCGCTTGAGATCGCACAGGTCAAAGTAAATGTTCACGCCAACTTTTGCCGCTTCTTCGTATTTTTTGCTCAGAATGGAATCCAGCAGCGGGTTGTGGGTATCCATGATGGTGGTGCCCGCCGCCACCGTTTTGCTCACGCTGGCAATGTAGGCCTGTGCGCCTTTCAGATCTCCCTGATCCAGCAGGGCGGTAAGGGCTGTCATGTGGTTGGTGAACTCGTGGGTCAGGCGGCGCTGTTCCGTGTAGGAATCCAGCAGGGCTTCGGCACGCTGCTGTTCCAACTGAGCACGGTAGCGGGAGTTCTGCCGCTGCACCACCTGATCGTTGAACATCTGCACGATGGCGATATGCACCAGCACCGCCACGCTCATGCCAAAGGTGAGCAGCATGGTCATCCGGGTAGCGGGCTGCTGGGTCCCTGTGACCATCAGCACGATGTTCAGCACCACAGCCACCCCGGGGAAAAAGGACATCACCAGCGCCTGCAGCGGCTGCAGAGCACACTTCTGGTTCCAGCTGTACAGGGAATGCGCAACTGCTGCACCCACGATAAGGTTCGCGGCGCACAGCGCGATCAGGCAGCCGGGGTGCTGCCATGCTTCGCCGGTGCGCACTCCGGTGAACCAGGAGTAGGTATAGTTGACCGTGTTCTCCACCAGCAGGCACATGGTGCCGTTGATCAGGCAGGCGGTGAGCTTATCGGCAAAGGTTCCGCCAAACAGCTGCGCCGTAACAAAAAGATACAGCACATTGAGCAGGACGCTCTGCACATTGAAAAATGACATTCCTGTTGCGAGTGACAGGCCCAGCTGCCCCATACACAGCAGCTCTGCCCACAGAACCGGCCAGCGCAGTTTTCCCCTGCCCAGATAGGCCCACTCCACCAGAATAAAGGCGTTCCCCTGGACCAGACACACCAGATGCCCCAGCATCATTTCCGCAAATGCATCACTCATCCACATACTGCCCCTTCCATTCCAGATATGCGTTCTGGATGGCCGCATAGCCTGCGCGGCTCACGCTCAGCTCCACCCCGTTTTTCAGCAGGGCGCGGTAACTGCGGATGCTGCGCACATATTTCATGTTCACCACATCGCTGCGGCTCACCTGCAAAAAGCCGTTCTCGTAGAGCATGGGCGGCAGGTCGGCGATCTTGCCGTAGTAGGTGCAGATGGGCCGGCGGGCAATGTCGCCGTAGACGTTGATCTGGCGCAGGTCGCTTTCCAGATAATAGATCTGATCCAGCGGAATTTCCGTTTCGGTGCGGTTGTGGTGCACCGTCAGGGTCTTGCGCTGGTCGGTCAGGGCGGCAAGCAGGTCGTCCAGACACTTGGGCAGGGTGCGCGCAATGTCCCGCTTGAGCAGGTAGCGGTAGGCGTTCACCGTGTAGCCTTCCAGCGCAAATTCCAGATAGGCCGAAACATACACCAGCATCAGGCCGGGGCACTTCTGCTTGAGCTGACGGCCCAGCACCATGCCGTTTGCGCCGGGCATGTCCACGTCCAGAAACGCCAGCTGATACAGCTCCAGCCTCGGCGTTGCAAGCACCTCGGCTGCGCTGGTGCAGACGGCGGTGTGCACCTGCACGCTGCGGGCGGTAAAGTAGACGGTGACATATTCTGCCATGCGCGCGCCGAACGCCGCATCGTCGTCACAGATCAGGATATGCATGGAAGGTTCCTTTCTGCCGCAAAAGGCCCCTCTTGCAGTAAGAGGGGCCAAAGAACTCCTTCCGTCACGGCTTGCGCCGTGCCACCTCCCTCCCAGAGGGAGGCTTTGGCATGGCGGCAAACTTTTCCTCTTCGCCAGAGGCTCCCTCCATGAGACAGACTCCCCCGGTCGGGGGAGGTGGCACGAAGTGCCAGAAGGGGAACAGCTGTCGAGCGAATGCGAGACTGAAGGAGTGTTTTATTTACGCAAAAAATTTATCGTAGATGCCAAAGGCAAAGATGAACAGCACGATCACCGGCAGCACGCAGGTCAGGTAACCGCGCATCCAGTCGTGCATCTTGAGGCCCTTGCCGGTGTTGACTTCCTTTTTATAATTGTCCCAGCCCCAGCCGTACTTGGTAACGCAGAACAGCAGATACACCAAGCTGCCCAGCGGCAGGAACAGGTTGCTCACGAGGAAGTCCTCCAGATCCAGCACAGCGCCGCCGAACACGGCAAAGCCGTCCCATGCCCACACGTTGTAGCCCAGTACGCAGGGCAGCGAAAGCAGAGTGATGAGCACGAAGTTCACCAGACTGGATTTCTTGCGGCTGCAGCCGGTCAGCTCCATGCCGCAGCAGATGATGTTCTCGAACACGGCCAGCACGGTGGAAAGCGCTGCAAAGGCCATGAACAGGAAGAACAGGGAGCCCCACAACCGGCCCATGGCCATGTTGGCAAAGATGTTGGGCAGGGTAATGAAGATCAGGCTGGGGCCGCTGGTCTGGTCCACACCGTAGGTGAAGCAGGCCGGGAAGATGATGAGACCGGCGGTGATGGCCACGAAGGTATCCAGCACCACGATGCGGGCGGACTCGCCCAGCAGGGAGTGCTCCTTGCCGATGTAGCTGCCAAAGATGGACATTGCGCCAATGCCAAGGCTCAGGGTGAAGAAGGCCTGATTCATGGCGGACACCAGCGTGTTGACCACGCCCACCTCTTTCATGCGCCCGAAGTCGGGCACGAGGAAGAAGCTCAGGCCTTCCTTTGCGCCGGGCATGAACAGGCTGTTGACGGCCAGCACCACCATGATCACCAGCAGGGCGATCATCATGACCTTGGTCACGCGCTCAAGGCCGTTCTGCAGACCCTTGGCGCATACAAAGATGCCCAGTGCCACCACGAACACCATCCAGAAGGTCATCACGCCGGGGTCTGCCAGCATTTCGGTAAACTTGCCGGCCACCTGATCGGCGTTCAGGCCTGCCAGCTTACCGGTGGCGGTCATGTAGAAATAGTGCAGCATCCAGCCTGCCACGGTGGTGTAGAACATCATGAGCAGATAGCAGCCAATGAGGGTGAGGTAGCCGTGGATGTGCCACTTCTGGCCCGGCTTTTCCAGTGCCTGATAGGCCCGCACCGGGCTTTTGCGGGAAGCGCGGCCCACTGCAAACTCCATGGTCATGATGGGCAGGCCCAGAATGATGAGGAAGATCAGGTAGAACAGCACGAACGCGCCGCCGCCGCCCTGACCGGCAATATAAGGGAACTTCCACACGTTGCCAATGCCGATGGCACAGCCCGCTGAAAGCAGAATGAAGCCCAGCCTGGACTTCAGTTTTTCTCTTTCCATGATTCCAAACTCCTTGTTTTCCATTCTGCTCTGCCCTGCCCTTTGCGGGGCCGGGCGAAGCGTTGCTTTTGTATTATAGCACAAATTTGGTCGAAGAACAGGGGCGCTTCAGTGAGATGAACTTTTGTTGTCAAAAGTATTCTTTGTCTTTCCCGCGTGCACAGCCCGTCCTGCCGCAGGGTCGTACCGCAATTTTCGTTGCAGGTGCGTCTGTTTTCGGTGTATTTGCGGCGGGCTGAAATTTTTCTCACCTGAAAGGTGAAGAGCTGACAGTTATTCACTTATATAAAAATGCCTTGCATAACAGCCGAGAACCATCTCTTGACAAACCAACAAAAAGAAACTATACTACAAATAGAGAAGGTGCTGTCCGCAATGGTCAGCTCCCTCCGGCTAATTGGTCAATAAGAAGAATGACCGCTCACCGTTTGGAGACTGGGGCGGTCATTTCTTATTGTTATGGATCTCTTTGAAGATTGCCCATGCGATCTGAAATGTAATTCCAACTGTGCCGCCAACAATGACGAACAGCTGCAGAACATCGTTCAACACCATGATGCATCCCCCCTTCCGCATTTGCGAACGGGGGAACAAACAATAAGCTTTTACGTCCCCCGGACGCTTGCCGGAGGAAAGCATGACCACCTGCGCTTGCAGACAGCACCTAATCACCGCCTTTTCGGGCGGCATCTTTATGATATCATAAAAAATAACATTTTACAATAAAGAAAGCACCCGCTGTACAGGTGCTTTCTTTTCGTTTATATAGGTATATAGGCTTACTTCCGCTTTTTGGGGGCAGCACCCTTGCCCACCGGGCCGCGGGGGCGGCGCGCGGCAGCCTTGGACTGCACTGCGGCGCTGCGGGTCTGGGCGCGGCCCTTGGCGGCAGCGGCACGCAGACCGTTGATCTCTGCCTTGGTCAGCTCACGGTAGGTGCCGGGCTTGAGCATTCCCAGCTTCACCACGCCCTCGGCGTTGCGCTTCAGGCGCACCACCTCAAGGCCCACGGTCTCGCACATGCGGCGGATCTCGCGGTTCTTGCCCTCTTTCAGGGTCATTTCCATCACGGTGCGGCCCGGCTCGTCGGTGACAACATTGATGGCGCAGGGCATGGTCTTGGTGCCGTCGTCCAGCACAACGCCGCTGCTCAGCTTCAGGATCTGGCTTTCATCGGCGCGGGGCTGCACGGTGACGCGGTACAGCTTGGAGATGCCGCCCGACGGATGGGTGACGGCCTGCGCAAACGCGCCGTCGTTGGTCATGAGCAGCAGGCCCTCGCTGTCCTTATCCAGACGGCCCACCGGGTACAGGCGGGCGGGGATATCGCTCACCAGCTCCATCACGGTCTTGCGGCCCAGCTCGTCGCTGGCGGTGGTCACATAGCCGCGGGGCTTGTACAGGGCCAGATAGTACATCTGCTGATCCTTACGGATATAGATGCGCTCGTCGTCCACGTGCAGCACGTCGCGGTTGGGGTCCATCTTGTCGCCCACCTTGACGGGGTGGCCGTTGACCTTCACGCGGCCCTCGGCAATGATCTGTTCTGCCGCACGGCGGGAGCACAGACCCTGTTCAGCCATGATCTTTTGAATACGTTCTTCTGCCATAATAAAACTCCTTGTGCGCCTCCCGGCGCTCAAAACGCGCACCTCTCCCCTGTTTTGGGGTGCGGGTGCGCCTGTATCAAAACTGTGAGTTGGAAGCTCACAGTTACGGCGATAGTAGTTAGCAGGCCAGCAGGGAGCTTTCTCCGCGAACAGCGACGGGTTGCGGCACCCAGCAGCCGCTTCGCTATCGCTTGCGTCTTGCTGGCCGCGGCCCCAACGGCAACTCCCTGTTTCCGCCGCTGGCGGCGGTCGTTGCCGTTGCAGGACTCCAGTCCCGCCCCAACGCTTGCGCGCCAGGGCCCCACCCCCAGGACATTCGCTGGAGAAACTCCCTGCCGTCCTGCCGGGATCGGCACCGGATACTCCGACAAGATGCGCGAAGCCATGTCTAAAGTGCAGGCTGCGACTAAAATCGACAGAAAAGCCCGTCGGGAAGTGCGAGGGCTTCTTTCGCTGGTGGTCTGGCGAGCGCAGGCGGGACGGAGTGTCCGGTGCCAAGCCCTCCACTTACTGCTCCGCAGGAGCAGCAGGCTCTTCCTTCTTTTCGTCCTTCTTGATGAGGGCGGCAACCTTGTCCACCAGCTCCGGCAGCATGGTCAGGGCACGGTTGATGGTGTCGGCGTTGTCCGACAGCTGGATGGTGCGCACGCAGCCGTCCTTTACCACGAGGAAGGCCACCGGCTGGATGTTCACACCCGCACCGGAGCCGCCGCCAAACAGGTCCTTGTTGGCGGCGTTCTTGCCGTCAAAGTCGGTGCCGCCGGAGGCAAAGCCAAAGCTCACCTTGGAAACCGGCAGGATGGTGGTGCCGTCCTCGGTGATGATGGGCTTGCCAATGATGGTGTTGGAGTCCACCATCTGGTGGATCTTCTCCATGGTAATGTTCATCAGGCCCTGAATGGGATGCTCAGCCATAAAACAGCTCTCCTTTATCGGTTTGATTCGGGCAAAGGCCCGTTGTCTGCAGATCCGGATACACGTATAGTGTACCACATTATAGGAAGATGTCCAATACTTTTTTGCGCCAGAACTCGTACAGCACCCGCACCGCCGCAAGGACAATGAACAGTGCCTGCGCGCTCACCCGGCAGAACACCCGGTCCTCCACGGTGGGCTGCCCGCTGCCAAAGTCCGGCAGGATGCGCAGCTCATCGAACTGCAGCCAGAGAAAGCGGTCCAGCACGCCCAGCACCGGGTACAGCCACGCCTGCAGCTTGCCGTAGCTGCAGGCAGCGGCGGCGGGGTCCTCCCCGCGCACACCAAGGCGCACCTGTATTTTTGTGATGCGCAGCGCACCGAACACAGCTTTGGTCAAAGTGCCCGCACCTTTGAGCATGGTGCAGAGGATCTCCAGCGTGATCTTTGCTTTTTTGCGCGGCTGGGCGGGCTTGTTCGCCTTGGCGGCAGCGGCGGCGGCCTTTTTGCGGGCCTTCTCCTCTGCCTTTTTCCGCTTGCGCTCGGCCCGCCATGCGGCAAACTTTGCCTTGACCTTGCCAAAGCCCCTGGGCGGCTCCGGGTTTTCCGGTGCAGGCGGCGGCTCCGGCTTCGGGTACTGGAACACCGGGAAGGTGATGCCCAGTGCGCCGGCTCTTACGGTGAGCACGCCGTGCTCCCAGCACAGGTCTGCGCAGAAGGGACACAGCAGCAACAGCACCAGTAAGATCAGCACCACCAGCAGCAGAATGCCGATCACCCGGAGGATGAACAGCAGCACTGCGCCCAGCGCGGCGAGGAATGCTCCCATGCGTTACCCCTCACTTTCCGTCGGTGATGCGTTTGTTTCCGTTTCCTGCCCATGCACCGGCGGCAGGTCGGCCAGAGAAGAAAGGCCGAACACCCGCAAAAAGGTGTCGGTGGTGCGGAAGCTCACCGGCCTGCCCGGCAGGTCAAGGCGTCCGGCTTCCTCAATGAGGCCCTTTTCCAGCAGGCCCGACACGCTGGACGAGGAATCCACGCCGCGCACCTGCTCGATGAAGGCGCGGGACACCGGCTGGTTGTAGGCGATCACGGTCAGGGTCTCCATGGCGGCGGGGCCAAGGGGCACTGCGCGGCGGCTGTCCAGCAGGCGGCGGATGCAGTCGGCCCACTCGGTCTTGGTGGCAAGCTGCCAGCGGGTGTTCAGGTGCAGCAGGCACAGGCCGCTGTCCTCCCGGGCGTAGCGCTCCCGCAGGGCTTCCAGCGCGGCTTCCACGCTGAGCTGCGGCAGCTGCACCGCCTGGGCCAGCTTGTCGGCACCAATGGGGTCGCCGCTGGCAAACAGCATGGCTTCCACGGCTGCACGGATCTGTTTCTGGTTCATTCCTTCTCCTTATCACGTTGGATGCGGCCCCGCTGCATGGTCAGCCGGCCCTCGTCGTCCAGCTTTACACGGCCACCGCGCACCAGCTCCAGCAAGGCCAGAAAGGTGGCCACGTTGGTGCTGCGGGTCTGCTGGCGGCTGAACAGCTGGCTCATTTTTGCCGCTGTGCCGGCAATCAGGTGCCGCAGAATGTACACCACCCGGCTCGTCACCGACACCATGGGCGCTGTGACCAGCGGCTCGAACTGCTGCTGGGTAGGCTCCCGGCGCAACTTGGTGCGGCCGGAAAGAACGGCCCAGTAATCCGCCAGCACCTGCGGCGCATGGTGCAGGTCGTAGGTGTTATCGAACTCCATCTCCATGGGCGGACGCACAAAAACCGGCGCAGCTTCGGCCTTTTGGCGCAAAAGCGCAGCCATGCGGCGGCACTGGTCGTACTCGATCAGCTGGCCGGTGAACTCCTGCTTGAGCCGCTCGCCCTCTTCGCTGCGGGGCAAAAGCAGGTAGCTTTTCATCTCCACCAGCCGCGCGGCCATCTCGATGAAGGCGCTGGCGGCTTCCGGGTCCGGGTCGGCCCGCGCCACCGTGGCGGTGTACTGGTCGATCAGCTCCAGAATGGGGATGTTGTGCAGGTCCATCTTATGTTTGGCCACAAGCGCCAGCAATAATTCCAGCGGGCCGTCAAAATCTTCCAGATGGAAGGTCAGTTCTTCTGCCACGCTCACACCACCGTCCCAAGGCCGGCATAGTAGATGGAATACGCGATCTTATCAATGTAGCCGGTGCCCTTGCCCAGCAGCTCCCACACAATGTTGTTCAGGTAGTACAGGGGGGTATCCAGTGCGCCGAACCACACTGCCGCCAGCAGGGCGATCATGATATAGCGCTCGTACTTCATCAGGCCAAAGTAGATGCGCCGGGGCAGCAGCACCAGCAGGATGCGGCTGCCGTCCAGCGGCGGCACCGGGATCAAGTTGAACACGGCAAGGCTCACGTTCATCAGCACAAGGTACTGCAGGAACATGGCAATGTAGATGGTGGCATCGTTCACCGGTGCCCAGTAGTACATGAGCTTCCACACCACCATGCCCACATAGGCAAGGAGGATGTTTGCCGCAGGGCCAGCCAGCGCGGTGAGGGCCATGCCCCACTTGGGGTTTTTGAAATTGCGGGGGTCGGTGGAGACGGGCTTTGCCCAGCCCACGCCCGCAAACACCATGCACAGCGTGCCCAGCAGGTCAAAGTGGGCAAAGGGATTCATGGAGAGCCGCCCCTGCCGCTTTGCGGTGTCGTCGCCCAGCAGCCATGCTGCCAGCGCGTGGCCGCACTCGTGGAAGGGGATGGCCACCAGCGCCACCAGCGCGCGGATGAGATAATAGATGCCCTGAGAGGTCATTCGATATTCCTGCCTTTTTTCAGTATACCATATATAATACTATTTTTTGAGGTTTTAGACAAGGGGTGTCCAGACGATTTAAAATGATCTCCGCTTCGCTCTGATCATTTCATCGGAATTTTATTTTTAATTCGTGATTTGTCTACGAGTTGCGGCACCCAGCATTCGTTTTGTGCCTTGAACGGCACTCACGTCTTGCTGGCCGCTGCCCCAACAGCTTCTCCCTGTTTCCGCCACTGGCGGCGGTCGTCGCCGTTGCAGCCTGCGGGCTGCTCCAAATCACATTTTCACACAAGGGGTCGTAACAAAAAACAGCATCTGAGTGCATCGGGGCAGTTTTCCAAAAAACCGCAATATTTTTTGAAAAAAGGCTTGCATTTTGCCCGGTAATCTGCTACAATAGTCAAGCTGATTATTTTGATTCCTTACTTCACTGCAGGAGGTGCAAGTACCATGGCTAAATGTGAATGCTGCGGCAAGGGTGTTGCCTTTGGTATCAAGGTTTCTCACTCTCATCGTCGTTCCAACCGTACCTGGAAGCCGAATGTCCGTCGTGTCAAGGCGGTCGTTGAGGGTTCTCCCAAGTACGTCTACGCATGCTCCCGTTGCCTGCGCGCTGGCAAAGTTACCCGCGCTGTCTAATTTGGTGTATGTGGCCGGTCACTTTGTCGAGTGGCCGGCTTTTTTTGTTGCTGTAAGGAGGCAAAACACATGGCTCTGCCCAACGATCCCATCATGCTGCTGAGCGTGGTGAACCTGAAGCTGCGTGATTTTTACAAAAACCTCGATGCTCTGTGCGAAGATCTGGATGCCGACAAGGCAGATCTGTGCGCAAAGCTCAAAGCTGTGGGCTACGAGTACGATGCCCAGCGCAACCAGTTCGTGTGATATTTCCAGAGAAAGCTTTCTTTTGATCGCCAACGACCGGCACCAACGTGCAGCGACTGCGCCCGGGCCGGTGAATATAGAAACAAGGAGTGCTTGATTTATGATCCAGGGTACCTATTACAAAGAGTGGAGCAGCGTGCTGAACCGCGAGATGGAGTTC
Source organism: Faecalibacterium sp. AF27-11BH (assembly GCF_003603005.1). Lineage (NCBI taxonomy): Bacteria > Bacillati > Bacillota > Clostridia > Eubacteriales > Oscillospiraceae > Faecalibacterium > Faecalibacterium sp. AF27-11BH. Next base: position 468,755 of record NZ_QVGS01000001.1, on the reverse strand, counting down.
AAGGTATACGGCAGCGCCGGTGTGCCGGTGCTGGCCCTGCCTGCCCGCGGCGGCCGCTTTTATGATTGGGAGAACAACGGCATGCCCGATGCCATTGCCCCGCTGCTGAACGAGGGCAAGGTGCAGCTGTTCTGCGCCGACAGCATTGACGGCGAGGCCGTACTGAACGGCGACATCCCGGTGCGCCGCCGCGCCGAGATGGAGGAAAAGTACTTCGTCTACCTTACCGCCGAGCTGGCTCCCCGGGTGCTGGCCCTGAACGGTGCCGCAAAGGATGCCAAGCTGTGGTGTGTGGGCATCGACCTTGGCGCTGTGCACGCCGTCAACTGCCGCCTGCGCCGTCCCAAGCTCTTTGCCGGTGCCATCGGCCTTTCCGGCATCTACGATCTGGCCCGCTTCTGGGGCAGTGAAGCCGACGATCTGGTGCTGCGCTGCTCTCCCCTGCAGTATCTGGCCGAGAACGGCATCGCCGACAAGCTGGCTCTGGCCAAGGCCGAGGAGAACAGCCTGATGCTCTGCGCCGGTCAGGGTGCCTACGAGGACGATGCCAAAGCCGACACGCAGGCGCTGGCCGATGTGCTGGCCGCACAGGGCCTGCCCGCCCACCTCGAGGTCTGGGGCGGCGATGTCTCCCACGAGTGGTACTGGTGGGGCAAGATGCTGGGCCTGTTTGTGCCGCGGATTCTGGAGAAGTAAAAGTGATTTGATAGAGGGAAGGCATTTGCAGTGCCTTCCCTCTTTTTGTTTGTATTTTTCAATTCCCTACTTGATTTATCGGGTTTGCTGTGCTATACTCATGCTGTAAGAAGTATACCCCCTATGGGTAAAGGAGATATTTTATGGACAACGAGAAAAAGCCCTGCTGCTGTTGCGGCACGCCCGCTCAGCCCGAAGCTGCCACGGCTCCGGCCGTTGACGCATCCGCTGTGCCCACCGAAAGCGTCACCCCCTCCTGCTGCCGCCACAAGGACCGCACCCCTGAGGAACACAAGGCCCTGCTGAACCGGCTCAGCCGCATCGAGGGGCAGGTGCGCGGCATCCGCGGCATGCTGGAAAAGGATGCCTACTGCGTGGACATCCTTGTGCAGGTGGCGGCGGCGAACTCGGCGCTGAACAGCTTTTCCAAGGAGCTGCTGGCCCAGCACATCTCCACCTGCGTGGCGGACGACCTGCGCGCGGGCAGCGAGGCAAAGCTGGACGAGCTGGTGAATCTGCTGCCCAAGCTCATGAAATAAGAAGCCCTTTCCCGTGCATACTCAACGTAGGAGTGATATTTTATGGAACAATACAACGTTACCGGCATGAGCTGCGCAGCCTGCTCCGCCCGGGTGGAGAAGGCCGTGAGCAAGGTGCCCGGCGTTGCCAGCTGTTCGGTGAGCCTGCTGACCAACTCCATGGGCGTGGAGGGCACCGCCAGCTCTGCCGAGATCATCAAGGCCGTGCAGGATGCCGGTTACGGTGCCAGCCCCAAGCGTGCGGGCGCGGCGGCTGCCAGCTCCACCAGCGCCGACCTTGACGCGCTGGCCGACCACGAGACCCCCAAGCTCAAGCGGCGGCTCATTGCGTCGCTGGGCTTTCTGCTGGTGCTGATGTACTTCTCCATGGGCCACATGATGTGGGGCTGGCCCCTGCCCCGCTGGTTCGACGGCAACCACATCGCCATGGGCCTTGTGCAGCTGCTACTGGCGGGCATCGTCATGGTCATCAACCAGAAGTTCTTCATCAACGGCTTCAAGGGCCTCCTCCACGGCTCACCCAACATGGACACGCTGGTGGCCATGGGTTCCATGGCAAGCTTTGTGTGGAGCACCTACGCCCTGTTCGCCATGACCCGCGCGCAGATGGACGGCAACAGCGAGCTGGTCATGCATTATATGATGGAGTTCTACTTCGAGTCCGCTGCCATGATCTTGACCCTCATCACGGTGGGCAAGATGCTGGAGGCCCGCTCCAAGGGCAAGACCACCGACGCGCTCAAGAGCCTGATGAAGCTTGCCCCCAAGACCGCCACCCTGCTGCGGGACGGTGCCGAAGTGACCGTGCCCATCGAGCAGGTGCAGAAGGGGGATATTTTTGTGGTGCGCCCGGGCGAGAACATCCCCGTGGACGGCATCGTGCTGGAAGGCACCAGCGCCGTGAACGAGAGCGCCCTGACCGGCGAGAGCATCCCCGTGGACAAGGCTGCGGGCGACAAGGTGAGCGCTGCCACCACCAACCAGTCCGGTTTCCTGCAGTGCCGGGCCACCCGCGTGGGCGAGGACACCACCCTTGCCCAGATCATCCGGATGGTCAGCGATGCCGCCGCCACCAAGGCTCCCATTGCAAAAATCGCCGATACGGTGTCCGGTTTCTTCGTGCCTGCGGTCATTACCATTGCGGTGGTCACCACCATCGTGTGGCTGCTGCTGGGCCGGGAGCTGGGCTATGCGCTGGCCCGCGGCATCTCCGTGCTGGTCATCAGCTGCCCCTGTGCGCTGGGTCTGGCAACGCCGGTGGCCATCATGGTGGGCAACGGTCTGGGTGCAAAGAACGGCATCCTGTTCAAGACCGCCGCTTCGCTGGAAGCTGCAGGCCGCACCCAGATCGTGGCGCTGGATAAGACCGGCACCATCACCAGCGGTGAACCAAAAGTGACCGACATTCTGCCCGCCGAGGGCGTTTCCGAGGCGGAGCTGCTCACCCTTGCCGCCGCACTGGAGCGCAAGAGCGAGCACCCGCTGGCAAAGGCCGTGCTGGCCTGCACCGACGCGCAGAAGCTCACCGCCCCCGAGGTATCCGGCTTTGCCGCCCTGCCGGGCAACGGTCTGGCCGCAAAGCTGGACGGCGTGGAGATCTTTGGCGGCAATGCGTCCTTTATCGGCACCAAAGTCACCGTGCCTGCACAGCTGCAGGAGAAGGCCGCAGCCCTTTCCGCACAGGGCAAAACGCCCCTGTTCTTCGGCGGAGCAGGCCGTCTGTTGGGCATCATCGCGGTGGCCGATACTATCAAGGAGGACAGCCCCCGCGCCATCCGGGAGCTGCAGGCCATGGGCATCCGCGTGGTCATGCTCACCGGTGACAACCAGCGCACCGCTGCTGCCATTGGCAGGCAGGCCGGTGTGGACGAGGTGATCGCAGGCGTGCTGCCCGACGGCAAGGAAGCGGTCATTCGCCAGCTGCAGGCATCCGGCAAGGTGGCCATGGTGGGCGACGGCATCAACGATGCCCCGGCCCTGACCCGTGCCGACACCGGCATCGCCATCGGCGCAGGCACCGACGTTGCCATCGACGCGGCGGACGTGGTGCTGATGAACTCCAAGCTGTCGGACGTGCCCGCCGCCGTCCGCCTGAGCCGCGCTGCCCTGCGCAACATCCACGAAAACCTGTTCTGGGCGTTCATCTACAACATCATCGGCATCCCGCTGGCCGCAGGCGTGTTCATCCCCTTCGGCCTGACGCTGAACCCCATGTTCGGTGCTGCTGCCATGAGCCTTTCCAGCTTCTGCGTGGTAAGCAACGCCCTGCGCCTGAACCTGTTCGACGTGCACAGCACAAAGCACGATCGTGCGGCAAAAAATGCTGCTTCCCTGCCCGCTGTCTCCGCACAGCCCGCAGCGGTTGCAAATAAAGAGAGTACCAAGGAGGATACTGCTATGAAAAAGACCCTGAAGGTGGAAGGCATGATGTGCGGCCACTGCGAAGCCCGCGTGAAGAAGGCTCTGGAAGCCCTGCCCGAGGTGGACGAGGCCGTGGTGAGCCACGAGGCCGGCACCGCCATCGTCACCCTGAACGCCGAGGTTGCCGACGACGTGCTGAAGAAGGCCGTTGAGGATCAGGACTATCCTGTGACCGGCATCCAGTAAACCGCCGCTGAATACTCCCCATCAAATGGAAAGGCCGCTGCATGTGAACGCAGCGGCCTTTTGCATTGGGTTATGCTGTTTTCTTCACAGGAACGCTGTTTTCGTACAGCTCATGCGGGGCGATATCCTGCCCCTCTTCCCACTCGATGCCAATACCGCCCGGCAGCAGATGCACGGTAGCAAAGTAACGCTCATCCTGCAGCCTGCCGTACCACGAGCCGGTGGCATAAGGGGCTGCATCGAACAGCTTTACCTCACCCGTCTCATAATAAAGGCAGAGCTTCAGCGGTTTTACGGGTTCCACCTTTGTCAGCTTCGGCTGTAACATCCAGAATCACTCCTTACTTCAGCGGGTCGATGCGGAAGAATTGTTCACCATTGCTCAGCAGCTTCCAGTTGGCTTCCAGATCCTCATGATGGATCACGATCCATGCCTCCAGCAGTTTCAGCTTGTTCTTCGGAAAGCTGCCTTCCAGAACCGTACCGTCCAGCGCAACCACGATCTCTTCACCGGAATATTCTGCGTGGATATGCGGCATATTATGCTTTCCACCCTGTTCGCGGTACATTCTGACAATGATGCCGTAAAAAATGCTCAGTACCGGCAATTGCACCACTTCCCTTCTCAGTGTCATTTTAACATACAGCAATCAGGTTTTCAAGGCGCATCAACGGCCTTTTTATCGTGTTTACAGGCTTTTAAAATTGATTCAGAATATCATGGTGTCCAATGTCCAACAGCAGAATGATCGTATCACCGTCGTACTGCCAGATGACCCGCACATCCATGTTTACGCTGAACTCGAACAAGTCTACCGTGCCTTGAATACGCTTTGTGCGCAGCGACGGATACAGCGGGTCCATTTCCAGAATTTCCAGCTTCTTTTTCAGCTGCGCCCGCTCCGCTGCGTTCAAACGCTTCAGGTTCTTTATGAATCGTTTGGTGTAGGTGATCTTGTAATTCATTCGTCCGCACCGTCCAGCGCTTCAAACAGTGCGTCCACCGTGTCGAACACCGGCTGCTCCCCTGCCGCAATTTTGGCCTTTGCTTCGTTGATCTCGCTGCGCAGCTCGTCCAGATACTTTTTGGGGTAAACGGCTACCGGCATCAGCTCGATCACGCCATCCTTCTCCACGATCTCCAGCTTGTCGCCCTCACGCAGGCCCATCTTCATTACAATATCCTTTGGAATGGTGATCTGGGATTTTGTCCTCAATTCCGTCAGCATCCTTCATCCTCCTTTGTGCGATTTTCTTACTTTCTCACTTTTATTATACTCTGCTTTTTTCAAAAAGCAACCATGCACCATAAAATTTTACAAAGCGTCGTTTCTGTGGGTTCTTATTGTATTTCGTCAGAAAGGCCGTTTTGTCAAGAGAAGGTGCCCGCCTTCTCTTTTTCTTTCCCCATTTTCCTGTGCATTTTCACCCCGGAAGCTGTGGCTTTTTGCGCAAAAACTATTTGTTGACACGTTGTTTTTTCAGAGTTATACTTATAGCAACAACATTTGGTTTTGCTTCCAGTTATAAACCACAGCGAAAGGAGAAATGTATTTTGGGAGTATCCATTCAGGACCGCACAGACTTTCTGAACATGCTGGACGCCTGCAGGACCGAGCAGCAGCTGTTCAGCCGCCTGACCTTTGCGGTAATGTTCCACCAGACCGACCCGGCTGCACGGGAAGACCTGCTGGACGACGTGCGCGGCGCAGCCTGCAGCATGCAGCTGCCCGCCGTCAATTACAAGATCGATCAATGGCTCAACACCTGCAAGCAGGCGTGGCAGGCCGACCCCGCAGCCTTTATGGCAGCCGTGAACGCGGACGCAAAGCAGCGCAAGCTTGCGCTGGAGGGCAGCGCGGCGCAGCCCGGCCTGCTGGCCGATGTGCCCATGCAGAGCGTGGCGTGGCTGGTGCCGCAGCTGCTGCCGCTGGGCGAAGTGTCGCTGCTGGGTGCCGACGGCGGCACCGGCAAGGGCATCTGGCAGGCACAGCTCATTGCCTATGTGACGGCGGGCAAGACCTCCGGCTTTTTTCCGCTGCCGCCGCAGCAGACCGGCAAGGTGCTGCTGCTTGCGGGCGAGGACGACCCCGGCAAGGTGCTCAAGGCCCGTCTGCTGGCGGCCGGGGCCGACATGAACCGGGTGCTGGTGCTGACCGCCGACGACTACTTTGGCAAGACCGGCCAGCCCCTTACCCTCAAGGATCAGGCACTGGCGGATTTTGCCGCCAAGGCCGGGCCGCTGCTGCTCATCGTGGACCCGCTGCAGAGCTTTCTGCCCTCCGATGTGGAGATGGCAAGCCGCAACCAGATGCGCGGTGCCCTGCTGCCGCTGCGCGCCATTGCCGCAAAGCAGGGCTGCGCGGTGCTCATCGTGATGCACTCCAACAAAAAGCAGGGCGTTTCCGGCCGCGCACGTCTGGCCGACAGCTCGGATATCTGGGACATGGCCCGCAGCGTGCTGATGATGGGCCGCGCCAAGAACGACGGCAAAATTTATCTCAGCCACGAGAAAAACAGCTACGCCCGCCCCCAGCAGACGGTGCTGCTGCACATCGACGATGTGGAGGTGGAGGGCGTAAAGACCGCGCGGGCCGTGTTTGACGGCTACACCGACAAGAAGGATGCCGACTTCATTGAGGAGCGGCGGGTGCGCACGGCGGAGACCCGGCAGGACACCCGCAGCGCCATCCTGAACGTTCTGTCCGAGAGCCGCCTTGGGTCGATGCCCAGCAACGAGCTGCGCGCCGCCGTCCTGCGGGAGATCGGGTGCAGTGACAGTACATACAACCGTGTGTACAGTGACCTCACGAAGTCCAGCCAAATCGCAAAGCAAGCGATACGTGGAAAAGATGGCAGGAATCGCTGGTATACCTGCTACTGTGGAGAAACATCTGACAAAGTTCCATTTTAAATACTTATCTACGTTATAAATTTGATGTTTGTCAGCTTGACAAAGTTCGGATATTTGACAAAGTTGGAACTTTCTCAGAACAATGGAACTTTCTCAGAACAATGGAACTTTCTCAGAACAATGGAACTTTCTCACCTTGACAAAGTTACTTTTCAATCGTTGTATCGTTTAAAAGTTCAAACTTACTCAGATAACGCTCCTACAGTAGCACCTGATAAAGTTCCCTGAAACCGCAGGCTGCGTGCTGGCAGCTTTCTCCGCGAACAGCCCGGAACCCACGGTTCCGCCCCTGTGCTTACGCACGGGGCCCCACTTCCCGGACATTCGCTGGAGAAACTCCCAGCCCACAGCCCAGCCCGCACCTTAACTCCTCGCCAGCTCCTCCACCGTGATGCAGCACACGGCAAAGGCCAGCAGGGCGCAGTCCAGCGGGACACGGCGCAGCACCACCACCCGTTCGGTCAGGGTGGTAAAGGTCTGCACGGCCTGCACCGGCACGGTGCTGCCCAGCCAGAACAGCGCCACCGAAAGCGGCAGATGCACCGCCCGCGCTGCCAGCAAAGGCCGCAGCGAGATCTCGGCCGGGCAGATGGTGCGCACCTGCAAAAGCACCGACACCCCCTGCACACTGAGCGCCGCACAGCACAGCGTGCTGGCCCACAGCCCGGTGCGGGCGGCCTGATCGCAGCCGGAACACACTTCCAGCAGCATGGCGGGCAGCGCCGCCCACGGCTGTGGCAGCAATGCCCCGCACCCTGCCGCCAGCAGCCGGAAGTACAGCACAAAGCCGCAGAGCTTCAGGTAGGTCACTGCCGCCTGCGCGATCACCGCGTCCAGTGCGGGCAGCGGAATGGTTTCCCCCTGCGCGGGTGGAGCCTGCCCGGCCCCGCCCTGCATCCGGCACAGCAGTGCCGCCGTGAGGTATCCCGCCAGCAACTGGGCCGCAAACAGCCGCACCCCCACCGCGCGGCTGCCCAGCATCTGCTGCCCTACCGTGAGGATGACAAAGGACGGCCCGCTGCACACACAGGCGGGCAGCAGCGCCGAGGCCTGCCGGGAGGTGAGCTGACCGGTGCGCACGGCTTCGGACGCAGCCACCGCCGCCGGTGCAAAGCCCCCCAAGGCCCCAATGAGCAGCACGCCGCCCGCACCCTTTGCCCGGATGCCCATGAGCCGCGCCGCAGGCCGGAACACAAAGCCCAGCCACTGCCCGGCCCCGCAGCCTGCCGCCAGCGCCGATACGATGAGGAACGGAAACAGCGATACCAGCAGCGGCCCGCCGCACAGCCGCAGCCCCGCCTGCAGGGCATCGGCACAGCGCTGCGGCGCGGCAAACACCAGAAACGCCGTGTACCCTGCCAGCGCCAGCAGCACGCCCCGCCGGAAATTCCAGCTTCGATTCATAACTCAGCCCTCCGCATCCATATATATGTAGCAGCGCGCCGCGGGCAGAACTGCGGGATGGGAGGGAATGGGATGTGTGCCAAGCGCAAAAAGCGGCTTTTGCTGCAAAGCTGGCTGGCCCTGCTGTTCCGTCAGCCGCCGCAGGGCTTTTACCACGCCCCTGCCGTCTACCTGAGCGGGGGCCGCATGGAGGTGGAGCACTTTTGCCGCATCCTGACCTACAGCCCCGACCGGCTGTGCCTGCAGATGCCCCATGGCCGGTTGACCATCTACGGCGACGGGCTGAAGATCGTCACCCTTACCGCCAGCCGCCTGACCCTGCGGGGGCGGTTCGTGCGCACGGACTTTGCGGATGACTAGGAGGTGCCCATGGAACCGGTAAGCCTTTGGGCCGCGGTGGAGTTCACCGCATGCAATGGCAGCACCGAAGCCCTGCTTACCGCTGCCGCCCGGGCCGGGCTGCATCCCTACGGGGTAACGGCCCTGCCGGGAGGGTTTGGCGGGCGGTGCGCCGCGTGGCAGTACCCGCGCCTTGCCGCGCTGGCCCGCAAGCACCGGGTGCGGCTGCGCATCCGCCGGAAGCTGGGGCTGTATTTCTGCCTGCGCCCCTTGCTGCGCCGGGCCGGGCTTTGGGCGGGGCTGACGGTGTTTGTGCCGCTGCTGCTCTTTGCACAGCAGTTCGTCTGGTATGCGGACACCTCTTCCCTCACCACCGGACAGGCTGCGCGGGCCTGCGCCGTCCTGCGGGAAGCGGGCCTGCAGCCCGGTGCGGCTGTGACCGAGGCAAAGCTCACCGCCGGGGAGTACGCCCTTTTGCACAGCGGCGAGTTCTCCTGGGCCAGCCTGAATTTTGCCAAAGGGCGGCTGGTGGTGGAAGCCGCCGCGGCCAGGCCCAAGCCGGACATTGCCGCCGGAACGCTGCATGGCATCCGGGCAAAATGCAGCGGCACTGTTCTGCGCACGAACCTTACCAGCGGCACCATGCTGGTGCAGCCGGGCCAGCAGGTGGAAGCCGGGCAGGGCCTCATTGGCACAGCCCGCGCCGAGCGGGACGGCACCCTGATCTTTGCGCCCGCCGCCGGAACGGTGATTGCGCAGTTTGAGTGGAGCGACACCCGCACCGTGCCCTTGGAAGAGACGGTGCAGCAGTACACCGGCGCGTGCACCCGCGCATACCGGGTGACAGCGTTCGGGCACACCTTTCCCCTGCCCGCCGCGCCTGCGCCGGAACATGCGGCGGTGATCCTCCGGCACTTTCAGCCGGAGGTGCCGCTGCTGGGCCTTGCCCTGCCCTGCTCTGTGGAGGAGACCTGCCGCTATGTGCAGCAGCCGGAAACGCTGCACCGCACCGAAGCGCAGGCCGCCGCGCTGGCCCGGCTGCAGAGCCTGCAGACGCTGTACGCCGCATGGCCGGACGCGGAGCGCATCGCCCGCAAAGAGGACTGCACCGTGAACGGCAATGTACTGGACTATACCGTCACCTACACCGTGGCAGCGGACATCTGCGGGTGAAAGGATTCCCGTTGTAATTCGCCAAAAAGTATGTTAAACTAAAAATACCGCCTGAAAAGGCGGTGATTAGGTGCTGTCTGCAAGCGCAGGTGGTCATGCTTCCCTCCGGCAAGCGTCCGGGGGACGTAAAAGCTTATTGTTTGTTCCCCCGTTCGCAAATGCGGAAGGGGGGATGCATCATGGTGTTGAACGATGTTCTGCAGCTGTTCGTCATTGTTGGCGGCACAGTTGGAATTACATTTCAGATCGCATGGGCAATCTTCAAAGAGATCCATAACAATAAGAAATGACCGCCCCAGACTCCCAAACCTGAGCGGTCATTCTTATTGACTCCTTAGCCGAAGGGAAGCTGACCATTGCGGACAGCGCCTTTTCTATTTGCAGTATAGTTGTTTTTTAGCGGTTTGTCAAGTCCCCTGCTCTGCAGCGGCACGTTCCGCTGCCTGCGCGTCGTACTCGGCAAGCAGGTCGTTGAGGTCGTACTGGTACTTGCTGTGGCAGAAGTGGCACACCACCTCGCAGGCGGGGTCCTCGTCGCGCATCCTCACCAGCTCCTTGCGGCCAAGGCTGAACAGCATTTCCTTGGTGCGCTCGGCGCTGCAGTCGCACTGGTAGTGCACATCGCGCTCGTCCAGCACGTTGGGGCCAAAGCCCGCCAGCGCCAGCTGCATCATGTCCTCGGGGGTCTTGCCTTCGTGCAGCAGGGTGGTGACGGACGGCATGGCCGCGATGTTCTTTTCCAGCTGATCGATCTCCGCATCGGTGGCACCGGGCAGCAACTGCACCATAAAGCCGCCTGCGCACAGGATGGACAGGTCCTTGTCCACCAGCACGCCCAGCGCCATGACGGTGGGCACCTGCTCGCTGTAGGCGTAGTAGGCGGTCAGGTCCTCGGCGATCTCGCCGGAGACCAGCGGCACCTGCCCCACGGTAGGCTCCTTTTGCAGGCTGTTATCCCGGATGACGGTGAGCACACCGTCTTTGCCCACAGCGCCGCCCACATCCAGGTGGCCGTTCGGCTTTGCGGGCAGCTCTACCAAGGGGTGATCGATGCAGCCCTTCACGTTGCCGGTGCCGTCGGTGCAGGCAATGACCACGCCCGCCGGGCCGCCGCCGGACACACGCAGGGTGATCTGGTCACGGTCGTCCTTGAGCATGGAGCCCATCAGGGCCGCGCCGGTGAGCAGACGGCCCAGTGCCGCGCTGCAGGTGGCGCTGGTGGTGTGCAGCTTTTCAGCCTTGCGGACGATCTGGGTGGAATCCACGCCGCAGAACACGACCCCGCCGTTCTCCGACAGGCCGCGGATCAGATTTGCCATAAAGTTATCCCTCCAATTGTGTATACTGCTTGACTGCGCAGAAGAAATAGCGCTGGCTGTCCTCGGTCAGCGGGCCGAAGGTCTCGCCGTCGCAGACGCGTTCCAGCGCAAAGCCGTGCTTTTCCAGCGCGGTGCGGATGGTGTCAAGGTCATAGGTGTACTCGCAGAACTGCTCGTGGAAGTGCTCGCCGGTCTCGTGGTAGTCGATGTCCACGGTGATCTCCACGCGGCGGTTGGCGGCATCGTAGTGGTTGCGCCACACACAGGCGGCATCCTCTTCCTCAAAGGTGAACGCGTTGTCGCCCAGCACGTTCCGGTGCTTGTAGGGCGTGTTCATATCGAACAGGAACACCCCGCCCTTCTCCATGAAAAAGCCCGCGTTGGCAATGGCGGTGTCCAGATCCGGGATGTGGTTGAAGGTGTCAAAGGTGGACACCGCGCCCCGGATGGTGCCGTACAGATCCAGCTTTAACAGGTCCTGCCGGAGCAGCAGCAGCCTGCCGGAAAGGCCCAGCTGTTCGGCCTTATCGCGCACAACGCAGAGCATCTCCTCGGACTGGTCAATGCCGATCATATCATAGCCCGCCTGCGTGAGCATCAACGTCAGCTCACCGGTGCCGCAGCCAAGGTCGGCAAGGATGCCGTCCTGGATGCCGTGCTCCTTGAGCTTTGCATGGATGTGGGCATACAGGGCATCGTAATCGGCCTCGCCGTTGAATTCATCGTAGAAATAGGCAAATTCGTTGTAGGCCATGGTTTACTCCGCTTCCTGTTCCCCGGCCACAGCGGCATTGAGCACCGCCTGCAGCTCCGGGATGCCGTAGCCGTTCTCGCCGCTGGTCAGCACCACCTTCTGGCAGCCATAGGGGCGGCAGAGGTTCTCAAAGTCTTCCAGCGTCTTGGCCAGCTGGCTCTTTTTGAGCTTGTCGGCCTTGGTCAGGGCCACCACGTAGGGGATCTGGTGATAGTGCAGGTAGCGCAGCATCTGCTCATCGTCGGCGCTGGGGGCGTGGCGGCAGTCCAGCAGCTGCACCAGCAGGGTGTGGTGGCGGGGTGCTTCAAAGTAGCTGTTGATGAGGTCGTCCCAGCGCTCACGGTCGGCGTTGCTCACCTTGGCGTAGCCGTAGCCGGGCAGGTCCACAAAGTAGCAGTCGTCCACCGAATAAAAATTGATGGTGGCCGTTTTGCCCGGCGTACTGGACACGCGGGCAAGGTTTTTGCGGCTGCACAGCTTATTGATGAGGCTGGATTTGCCCACGTTGGACCGCCCCGAAAAGCTCAGCTCCGGGCGGTCGCTCTCGGGCAGCTGGCTGGAAATGCCGTAGCTGGCAATGAAATCAGCTTTGTTGTAATTCATGGAGCTTTCCTTTCTTGTGGTACGTCAAACCCTCTCAGTCTCGTCACTTCGTTCCTCGCCAGCTCCCCCGAAGGGGGAGCTCTTTCATCTGGTGGAAAACATCCCTTAAGCTCCCCCCTTCGGGGGAGCTGGCACGGCGCAAGCCGTGACTGAGAGGGTTTCTATTGTTCTCAGCACACCGCGCCGGGCTGGGGCTTTTCTGCGGTGGGCGGCACGATGGCGGCGTCTGCCGCCTTTTTCTTTGCATGGGTGCGGCTGGGAGCCTTGGCCTTCTTTGCGTTCTGGGGCTTGAGCAGGGCCGCGTTCAGCACCTGTGTCAGGCTCTGCATGGGCAGGAAGGTGAGGTTCTTCTTCACCTCGTCGTCCACCTCATACAGGTCGGGTTCGTTGTCCTTGGGGATGAGCACCGTTTTCATGCCCTCGCGGTAGGCCGCCATGCTCTTTTCCCGCAGACCGCCGATGGGCAGCACGTTGCCGTGCAGGGTGATCTCGCCGGTCATGGCCACATCACCGCGCACCGGGATGCCGGACAGGCAGGACACCAGCGCCGTGGTCAGGGTGACACCGGCAGAAGGGCCGTCCTTGGGCACTGCGCCCTCCGGGGCGTGGATGTGCAGGTCACACTTCTTGAGCTTTTCCGGGTCGATGCCGTACTCGGCGGCGTGCACGCGCACCCACGTAACGGCCAGCTGAGCGCTCTCCTTCATCACGTCGCCCAGCGAACCGGTGACGGTGATCTTGCCGCTGCCGTTGTCCATCACCTGCACCTCGATGGGCAGGGTCTCGCCGCCCACGCTGGTCCATGCCAGACCGTTGGCGATGCCCACCGCGTTGGTGCGGTTGAGGAAGTCGGGCTTGACAAAGCGGGGGCCAAGCAGCTGTTCCAGCATGGTGCCGGTAACGGAGACGCTTTCCACCTCGCCTGCGGCGATCTTGCGGGCGCACTTGCGCAGCACGCTGGTGATGGTGCGTTCCAGATTGCGCACACCGGCCTCGCGGGTGTAGCCGTCGATGATGCCGTACAGCGCGCTCTGGCTCAGCGTGACCTTGCCGGTCAGGCCGCAGGCCTTGAGCTGCTTGGGCAGCAGGTGCTTGCGGGCAATGTTGTATTTTTCCACGCGGGTGTAGCTGGGCAGCTCGATCACGTCCATGCGGTCACGCAGCGGGCCGGGGATGCTGCCCAGATCGTTGGCGGTGGTGATAAAGAGCACATGGCTCAAATCGAACGGGATATCGATGAAATGATCGTTGAAGGTGCTGTTCTGCTCCGGGTCCAGCGCTTCCAGCAGGGCTGCGGCCGGGTCGCCGCGGAAGTCGCCTGCCAGCTTGTCGATCTCGTCCAGCAGCATGAGGGGGTTCGCGCTCTTGGCAGAGATCATGGCAGTGATGATCTTGCCGGGCATCGCGCCGATGTAGGTGCGGCGGTGGCCGCGGATCTCGGCTTCATCCCGCACGCCGCCAAGGCTGATGCGCACATACTTGCGGCCCAGACTTTCGGCGATGGAGCGTGCAATACTGGTCTTGCCCACGCCCGGAGGGCCTACAAGGCAGATGATCTGTGCCTTCACGTCCGGTGCCAGCTTGCGCACGGCCAGCGTTTCCAGAATGCGGTCCTTCACCTTTTTCAGGCCGTAGTGGTCGCGGTCCAGAATCTGCTGTGCGCGGCTGATATCAAGGTCGTCCACCGTAAAGGTGTTCCACGGCAGGTCAAGGCAGGTGTCCAGATAGGTGCGGATGACCGTTGCCTCCTGATTGGAGCCCTGCATCTTGGCAAGGCGGTCCACCTCCTTGAGCAGCTTCTTCTCGCTGTCCTCGGCAAGGTGCAGCCCGGTGATCCTGCGGCGGTACTCGTCGGCCTCGGCGTGGGTGTCATCGCCCTCGCCCAGCTCGTCGCTGATGATGTGCAGCTGTTCGTGCAGGTAGTAATCGCGCTGGTTCTTGTCCATGGACTCGTTGACCTTTTCCGCGATCTCCTTTTCAATTTTCATCACCTGACACTCACGGCGCAGCATCTCGATGAGCTTTTTCAGCCGTCCGTTCAGGGTGCCCTCGTCCATCACAGCCTGCTTGTCCTCGTAGCGGAACAGCAGGTTTGCGGGCATGTACTCGCTGAGGAAGGCGGGGTCGTCGCTGGAAACGATGGCAAACACCACGTCCTTGCCAAGGCGCGGGTTCATGCCAAGGTACTCGTCAAACCCGGCCTTGAGGGCGCGCAGCAGCGCTTCGGTCTCCACGGCATCGTCAGCCTTGCCTGCGCGCACCGGGGCCGGGCGCACCTCCGAAAGCAGAAAATCGCCGCTGGCATCCAGTGCACTGAGCTTTGCGCGGTACTTGCCCTCCACCAGGACCTTTACAAGGTCCCCGGAGACGCGCAGCACCTGCTTGACCTCGGCCACCACGCCGTAGCTGAACAGGTCTGCCTGCTGCGGCTCGGTGGTGTCCATGGACTTCTGTGCCACCAGAAACACGTTGGAATTATTTGCCATTGCCCACTCCACGGCGGCAATGCTCTTTTCGCGGCCCACCTCAAAGTGGACGAGATTGTTGGGGAACACCACCAGCCCGCGCAGGGCGATGGTGGGCAGATGCAGCTTTTTGCGCTCCACCTTGATGGTAACTTTTTCACTCATAGTGCAAACACCTCCCGGCTGCCGCGCACTTTCCCACGGCGGCAGCGCTGTATGCAAGAGATTTTATCTTTAAAATAGCAGGTTGTTTCCTTATTATACTGATTTCCGGCCAAAATGCAACTGTGCTGCATGGACGGTTGGTTATTCTCCCCGCTTTTCCTGCGTGGAGAAGCCCATTTTGCCAAGAGCCGGCAGCAGGGCCTTGAGGGTGATGGAGGTCAGTGCGCCCATCACAAGGCCCAGCACCAGCATGACCGGCGCATAGTAGAACGAGAGCGACGACGAGATGATCACGCCTGCACCCAGCAGCTGGCCGATGTTGTGGGCCAGTGCGCCGCATACGGAAAGGATGAACCAGGTGGGCCGCACCGGCAGCAGATAGTACAGCACCCACATCACCAAAAGTGACAGCAAGCCGCCGCACAGCGAGAGAAAGCCCGCCGTGAAGCCGGACACCAGAAACACGAACAGTGCCTTGAGCACGTCCAGCACCAGCGCCTGCTTTGGCCCCATGAAAAACAGCGCGTACATCACCACGATGTTGGCAAGGCCCAGCTTCATGCCCGGCAAAAGGCCCGGGATGGTGAGCGTGCCCTCAATGAACGAAAGCGCCATGGCCAGCGCAAACAGCAGGCCGGAAAGGGCGATGCGGCGCGTTTTTTCGTAACTGCGTCTGTTTTGGGGCATGCTGCACCCTCCTTTACTCTTCGGTCTGCTGGCTCTGCTCGTAGCTTTCCTGCTCTTCCATGGCAGCTTCCCACGCGGCAAACAGCTCTTCCTGATGGAAGCGCAGGTCGCTCAGCTCGTCGCTCTTCTGGCGCAGCAGGTCGGGGTCGTTGTACACCTCCGGGGAGTTGATCTCGTTGTCCAGCTCCACTTCGCGTGCACCGCAGGCTTCCATCTCGTCCTCGCAGGCCTTGATCTTGGCGCGCAGCTCGGCGCGGCGGCGGCGCTGCTCCCTGCCGTAGCCGGTCTTGGCCGGTTCGGCGGCCTTCTGCACGGCAGGGGCCGGGGCGTTGCGGCCCATCAGGGCGTCGTAGCTGGGGTAGAGGGTGGCCTTGCCGTCCTCAAGGTAGAGGATAGGACAGGCCAGACTGTTCATCAGGTGGCGGTCATGGGTGACCAGCAGCAGCGTGCCGGTGTAGGCCATGAGGGCCTCGGTAAGGTTTTCGCGGGTGTAGATGTCCAGATGGTTGGTGGGCTCGTCCAGAAACAGCAGATTGGGCCGTTCCAGCACGATCTCCGCAAAGCGCAGGCGTGCCAGCTCGCCGCCGGAAAGCGCCTCGCAGGGCTTGAACACCGTCTCCCCCCGGAAGCCCAGCTTTGCCAGATGGCTGCGCACCTCCAGCTCGGTCATGCGGGGGTACTTGTTCCAGATCACATCGATGACCCGGCCCTGCCCCAGACGGTTCTGCTGCTGGGCAAAGATGCTGGGCCGTGCGCCGGTGCCCAGCCGCACCATGCCGCCGGAGGGGCGGCGCTTGCCGTCCAGCACCTGCATCAGGGTGGACTTGCCCGCGCCGTTGGGGCCTGCGATCACCAGCCGCTGGCCGCGGCACACCGTGTAGGTAAAGGGTTCCAGCAGGGTGCGCTCCCCTATTTTGATGGTCAGGTTCTTGAGCAGCACCAGCTCGTTCCACGGTTCTACGTCATATTCAAACCGGAACTTGAGCTGGTTGGTCTCGTCCTTGGGCGCTTCGGTGATCTCCAGCTTTTCCAGCTGCTTGCGGCGGCTCTGGGCCATTTTGGTGGTGGAAGCGCGCACAAGGTTGCGGTCCACGTAGTCCTGCAGCTTTTCGGCCAGTGCCACATCTGCATCGTGCTGCTTCTGGCGCAGGGCGTCGGCGGCTTCCTTCTGGGGCAGGTAGGCCGAGAAGTTGCCCTTGTAGGTGGTCATGGTCTGGAAGGAGACCTCCCAGATCTTCGTACACACGTTATCGAGGAAGTAGCGGTCGTGGCTGACCACCAGCACCGCACCGGAATAGCTTTTGAGGTAGTTTTCCAGCCATTCCATGGTGGCAAAGTCCAGATGGTTGGTGGGCTCGTCCAGAATGAGCACGTCCGGCTTTTCCAGCAGCAGCTTTGCCAGCCGCAGCCTCGTCAGCTCGCCGCCGGAGAGCACCGCAATGTTCTTCTGCCATGTATCCTGCGCAAAGCCCATGCCGGACAGCACCTTTTTGATGTTCACATCCATGTTGTAGCCGTCGGCGGCATCCACGATGTTCTGCAGCTGGTCGTGCCGGGCCAGCAGCTCCGTGTCGTCCGGCTGCGCGGCCATTTTGCGTTCCAGCACCTGCATCTGGGCCATGGCATCCAGCACAGGGGCAAAGGTGGAGCGCATCTCGCCGTAGAGATCCAGCGTGGCATCCAGCTTTGCGTTCTGTTCCAGATAGCCCAGCGTCACGCCGTGGGTCACGCTGAACTCACCTTCGTAGTCCTGGTACTCGCCGGTCAAAATCTTGAGCAGGGTGGTCTTGCCCGCGCCGTTCTGGCCCACGATGCCGATGCGGTCCTCCCGCTCGACACTGGCGGTCACATCGTGCAGCACGATCTTTTCGCCAAAGCTCTTGCCTAGTTTTTCCAAATGTATCAGCATAGTTTTATGATCCCGTTCTCCATCCGCTTATTGGCTCAGCACTGGTGGCGGCGGTTCTTCAGGCCCACATTGGCCAGCTCTTCCTGCTCCATCACCAGCGGGTACAGCTCTTTCAGGTCTGCGATCTCGTAGGTGGGCACCACCTTGCCGGGGTTCTCGGCGTGGCTGGGGTTATACCAGCAGGTGTCAAGGCCCGCATTCACGCCGCCCTGAATGTCGCTGCTCAGGCCGTCGCCCACCACCAGCACATGCTCGCGGTTCTCCACGCCAAGGGCGCGCAGGGCCGCATCAAAAATTCTGCGGTTCGGCTTTTCGCTGTCCATCTTCTCGGAGACGAACACGTCCTCCATAAAGTTCAGCACACCGCTCTCGGCCAGACGGCGGATCTGCACCTTCTGGAAGCCGTTGGTCACAACGGCCAGCGTTGCCACCTCGGAAAGCTCCCGCAGCACATCCAGCACTTCCGGCCCCATCAGGTCCGGGTGGGTGGAGAGCTGTTCCAGATAGAAGCGGTTCATCTCGGCTCCGTCACCGGCGGCATCAATGGCCTTGAGAAAGCGGGTGAACCGCTCCGCCATGAGCTTTTCCCGCTTGATCTGGCCTTTTTCCAGCTGCCGCCACAGCTCCGAGTTGATGGTGCGGTAGGTCTGCACCGTTTCTGCGTCCGGCTCAATGCCGTAGTTCACCAGCGTTTCGGCCAGTGCCTTGCTTTCGGCTGCGTCAAAGTTCAGCAGGGTGTTGTCTGCATCGAACAGCACGCAATAATATTTTGCCATAAACCTTCCCTCTTTTCCTTCTGCCATGGCCTCAGCTGCCATGCGCTCAACAACAGGCAGAAGCCAGCCCTGCCGTAAACAGAGCTGGCTTCACATCATTCTGTTACAATTTCGTACGGTGGTACGTCCGTCTGCTCCGGGTCGTTGTCCGGGCAGGTGGTTTTGACATCACAGGGGGTGGCAGCACACTTTGCCATTTCCTCTTCCAGCGCGCCGTTGTCCACGTTCTCCCAGTCGGTGCCGTAATCGTCCACGCTGCCGTCGGTCACGTTCTCTTCCCCGGGCAGCGCCGGGATGCGGGGTTCCTCGTAATACATGCAAACGCCTCCCTTCCTGCCAGCCTATGCGGCACGGCAGGCCGGGGTGACAGCCTCAGGACGCGGAGTCCGTGGATGCGGACTGCTCGTTGGCGGCTTCCTTGCTGGCATTGGATTCCGAAGCCGCATGGGAGCTGCCAGAGCTGCTCTCGCTGCTGGAGCTGCTATGGGAAGCCGAGCTGCTCTCACCAGAGCCCGCGTGGGACGAGCTGGTGCTGTGGGAAGAGCTGGCTGTTCCGTTGGAAGCAGAAGCCGAGCCTGCCGGGGAAGCCGTGCTCTCACTGCTGGAAGAGCTGTGAGACGAGCTGTCGGAAGAGCTGTGAGACGAGCTGCCGGAGGTGGATGTAGCCCCGGAGGATGCCCCGGAGGTGGTGCCGGACGATGCACCGGAAGAACTGGTGCTGCCGGAAGAACTGCTGCCCGACGTGCTGCCGGAGCTGTGAGACGAGCTGCCGGAGCTTACGCCGCTGACCGTCACATTCAGGACGTTGCTGGTAACGGTGCAGCCGTTGTAGCTTGCCACTGCGTACACCTTAAAGGTCGCATTGAGCATGGAGGGGTCGATCTCCACCTTGACGGTGGTCTTGCCCGCCGCCTGCGGCACTTCCGCACCGTTGGCGTACCAGCGGATGCTGTCGGCAGTGAGGTGCTTGCCGCCCAGCTTTGCGGTAAAGGTGTAGGAATCGCCCAGCACGGCCTTGCCGGTGCTGCTGATATGCACGGAAGCCGCTGCAAACACGGCGGTCACGTCCACGTTCTGCTTGAAGTTCGTATCGGTGCGGGTCTTCTGGGTCACGCCGTCGCTCCACTTGACGAACACATAGCCGTCCTGCGGCACAGCCGTCACGCTGATGGACTGGGCGGCGCTGGTCACTTCATAGGAGAGGGATGTCTTGCCGCTGTCGCTGCCGCTGGAAAGGGTGCCGCCGGTCTTGTCCACCCGGTAGCTGGCCTGATACAGCACACCCTGCTCTTCGGAAGAGCCTGCAGCCTCCGAGCTGCTGGGTGCTGTCACCGCAGAGCTGGGGTTCGGGGTATACTCGGCGCGGGTGGGGATGTTAGCGGTGTCGGGCCGACGGTCGTCGGTCTGGTAAGCGTGGGTGCGCAGATAGCTCAGCATGGCCTTCAGGCCCACGGGCTTCAGGTGGATATCGCCGGTCTGGTAGTAATCCTCGCGGCCATAGCCGTTGGCATCCTTCAGCGCTTCGGCGCTGTTGAGGAACTTCAGGCCCATTTGCTCACACATGGACAGCAGGGCCATGTTGAAGTCGTCGATCTTGGTCTGGTCCATGTGGGGGTAGTTTGCGTGGTTCGCGGGCACCGGCGGCACCGTGTTCACGATGATGTCGGTGTAGGGGTAGCTTTCCTGAATGGCCTGCACCAGCGCGGTGTAGTTCTTGATGAACTCGTCCACGCTCATGCCGGTATCATTGGTGCCCAGCATGATGACCACGCGGCGGGGCTTCATTTTGGCCACGGCCTGCGCGATGGTGTAGGTGCTGCTGTCCTTTTTAAAGGTAACGATGCCCTCGTTCAGGGCGGCATGGGTGCCAATGCCCTCCTTGGCGCAGAACTGCTGCAGGCTGATCAGGCCGTTGGCGTACAGGCGCACCGTGTTGGAATCGCCGAGGAACAGCGTTTCCTTCTGGTAGCTCTCGCCCGCGTCGGCGGTCTCCGGCAGCAGGGCGGCAGAGGTCTCGCTGATCTGGTAGTGATCCGAGATATCCTCTTCGCCCGGCACCAGCACCTCGCTGGAGGGCTGTTCCCCCGGGGCCGCAGGGGTCTTGCCGCGCTTGAGCAGCGTCATGGTAATGGCAATGGTCAGAATGGCTGCCAGCGCGCACACACTGCACACCAGCACAGCCTGCTTCTGCATAGGAGTAAGCGATTGCTTTTCCGGTCGTGTATTTCTCATATCTCTCACCATTCACTTAGTTTCCGGCACAGGGCCTTCCGGTCATGCCTGTCCGTTCAGGATCTGGTCTGCAAGGTTGGCGCAGCTTTCGGCCAGCAGCACCGGGTGGAAGGGTTCCAGCTCTTCCCTGCTGCCGTAGCCGTACAGCGCACCGGCGGCATCCAGCCCGCAGTCCGCAGCGCCGCGCATGTCGTCGTTGCGGTCGCCCACCATCAGCACCCGCCTGCCCTGCATCATGGGCTGGGCCAGCACATGGCGCACCACGTCGGTCTTGGTGTCGCGGCTCTCGTCCATGGACGCGCCGCCGATAAAATCAAAATAGCCTGCAAGGCCCTTTTCTTCCAGAATGGGCGTAACGACCTGCGTGGGCTTGGAGGTAGCGGTGCACAGCACAAGGCCCGCGTCCTTCAGGCGCTGCAGCATCTCGGCTGCACCGGGGTAGGCGGCGCACTCGTGGCTGCCCTTGACGGCGTAGCTGTCGCGGTACAGGTCGGTGGCCTTTTCAATGAGGGCCGGGTCGGTAAAGTGCTCACCAAAGCTCTTGCGCAGCGGTGGGCCAAGGTAGCGGCGTAGGTTCACATTCGTGGTGTCCACGCCCATCCTGGCAAAGACTTCTTTTAATGTATTTATGATACCGGGAGCGGAATCGATCAGGGTCCCGTCCACATCAAACAGGATCGCATCGTAGTTCAGCAATTTGTAAATTTCCTCACTTTCATGGTGATACATTGTATAGTATAGCACAGAATCCCGTTATCAGCAATTCCAACAAATGGTTTTTACAAAAATTATGCATTCAAGCAGAGAAAAGGCCCGCCCGGCATCCGGACAGGCCTTTCAGCATCTTCTTACTTCGCTGCGGCATCCACAGGCGGATAGTACAGGTTGTTGGAGACGAACTCCAGCTTATCCTTGAGCACCAGCTCCAGGTTTGCCACGGCGTGCACCATGTTGGTGGCCGAATCGTTCACTTCCAGCAGCTTGCACAGGTCCAGACCGTCCAGTTTCATGGCGGCATCCATCTTCCGGCTCTCGGCGCACAGGATGTGGCTCAGGGCATTTTCCTGCAGAGCAATGCTCTCCACAAGGTCAACGACCGCCTGCTCCAGCGTCACCTTGGGCAGGCAGGGGCAGGGGCAGCGGGTGGTATCGATACAGTTCTCAGCAGACATGATAAAACCTTCCTTTCGTTCGTCCGGTCAGGGGCGGTGTACGCCTCATTCTATGTCTGCCGGGTACGCCGGTGTTACTCCTGCTTTTTAGGGTTCTGGATGCCGCGCACCTTTTCAATGGTCTCGCGGTAGCCGCCGGAGCCGTACTGGATGCAGCGGTTGATGCGGCTGATGGTGGCCGTGCTGATCTCCACCGCCTTCACGATCTGATCGTAGGTTCTGCCGTCCAGCAGCATCTTTGCCGCTTCCAGCCGCTGCGCCATATCCGAGATCTCCTTTACAGTGCACAGGTCTTCAAAGAAGTTGTAGCACTCCTCCCGCGTTTCCAGACTGAGGATGGCATCAAACAGTGCATCGGTGGTCTGGTTTCTTCTGGAATTTTTATCTGCCATGAATGTTCTCCTTGCCGCCGCAGCGGACTGTCCGGTTTTGGGAGCGTTCCCTCTTTTAAATGTTCCGGAAATGTTCAGGTTCTTTCTTGCATCATCACTTTAGCACATCAAAGTGTGAAAGTCAAGCCCTTGGCGTGAACTCTTTTCATTCGTTGACGTGTATAGTTTTCTTCGTTTCACGCATGAACAAAAATCACCTAAAAATTATTGCAGAACGCTTTCCTGAATTAGTGTATCCTCCGAACTTGTTCCAATGATATTGACAATTTGTGAATTCCGCACTAAAATACGGACAATCATTCGGCAAATGCGATGAACAGGACATGATTCTTTGCAGCACCCTCTCCCAGAGAGCCGCCCATCTGATGCAAGGGCAGCAGTCAGGAGCAAAGCGTTCTCCCCTGCGAGCAGCCTGTGTGAACAAAGGCGCTGACCCCGCTTTCCAGTAATGCATGGCCGTTTTGCCCACGTTACGGGGCTGCGTATGTATGTACGCTGGGAGTGGCTGCCCTGTGCAGCAAACGAAGTGGTATCGCGGAGTATTCCATACACGATGTGCAGTGTATGTGAAGGCCTTCGTCTTCGATGGTTCGTCCCAAATGGAACGAACGCAGGAAGACGGGGCCTTTTTTACACCCTGCCGCCCCCATGCCGCTGACATTTGCCGGATGCCAAGAAAGGAAAGAGGTAAAAACAATGAATACGCTGGTCATCGTATTGATCGCAGCCGTGTGTCTGTTTGGCGCTTATATGCTTTACGGCCGCTGGCTGGCAAACAAGTGGGGCATCGACCCCTCTGCCAAGACCCCGGCAGTTGTCCATGAGGACGGCCGGGACTACGTTCCCACCGACGGCTGGACCGTGTTTGCACACCAGTTCAGCTCCATTGCCGGTGCAGGCCCTGTTACCGGTGCGATCCAGGCTGCTGCTTTCGGCTGGCTGCCGGTGCTGCTGTGGGTGCTGCTGGGCGGCATCTTCTTCGGTGCCGTCACCGACTTCGGCGCTCTGTATGCTTCCGTTAAGAACGACGGCAAGAGCATGGGCATGCTGATCGAAAAGTACATCGGCAAGACCGGCCGCAAGCTGTTCCTGCTGTTCTGCTGGCTGTTCTGCGGCATCGTCATTGCTGCCTTTGCCGACATGGTGGCCGGCACCTTTAATGCCTACGGTGCTGACGGTGCTCTGGTGGAGGCTGCCCAGACCAACGGTGCTGCCGGCATGGTCTCCATCATGTTCATGGTGTTCGCCGTGGTCTTTGGCCTGCTGCAGAAGAACCTGCACTTCACCGGCTGGAAAGAGAATGTGATCAGCATCGTATTCATCGTGCTGTCCTTTGTGGTGGGTGCAAACTTCCCCATCATTCTGGGCAAGGCTGCATGGAGCTACATCACCTTTGTGTACATCTTCTTTGCCGCTGTCCTGCCCATGTGGCTGCTGAAGCAGCCCCGTGACCACATGACCACCTTTATGTTCGTGGCCATGATCGTGGGCGCTGTTCTGGGCCTGATCGTCAACCATCCCGTCATGAACCTGCCGGTGTTCACCGGCTTTACCAACGCCAAGCTGGGCACCATGTTCCCCATCCTGTTCGTTACCGTTGCCTGCGGCGCTGTTTCCGGTTTCCACAGTCTGGTGTCTTCCGGCACCTCCTCCAAGACCGTTACCAATGAGAAGGATATGCTGAAGGTCGGCTATGGTGCCATGGTGCTGGAAAGCCTGCTGGCTGTCATCGCCCTGTGTGTTGCCGGTGCTTCTGCTGCCGCAGACGGCACCCCCGCAGACGGCACTCCGTTCCAGGTCTTCAGCCGCGGCGTTGCCAGCTTCTTCGTGGGCTTTGGCCTGGACCAGCACTTTGCCTCTGTGTTTATGACCATGTGCGTTTCCGCACTGGCCCTGACCAGTCTGGATGCTGTGGCCCGTATCGGCCGCATGAGCTTCCAGGAGCTGTTCAGCGTGGACGACATGGAGCATGCTGAGGGCTGGCGCAAGCTGCTGTGCAACGTTTACTTCTCCACCTTCCTGACTCTGGCTTTCGGCTTCCTGCTGACCAAGATCGGCTACGCCAACATCTGGCCCCTGTTCGGTTCTGCAAACCAGCTGCTGAGCGCTCTGGTTCTGGCCACCCTGTGCGTGTTCCTGAAGGTCACCGGCCGCAGCAACAAGATGATCTTCCCTCCGCTGATCATCATGCTGTGCGTCACCTTCACCGCTCTGGTGCAGCGCCTGATCGCCATGGTCAAGGCCATCAGCAATGCCGCTGCTGTCACCATCCCCGCTGGCGAGACCACTTGGGGTGCTGTGTTCATTGCAAACGGCCTGCAGCTGATCCTGGCCGTGCTGCTGATCGTTCTGGGCCTGAACATCGTGTTCCACTCCTTCAAGGCCTATAAGAATGCTGAGCACAACAGCGAAGCAAAGGTCTGATCTCTCAGGTTTGAGCATCGCTTAACAGAATAGGCAAAATGCCGCTGATGGTTTTGATTCCGTCAGCGGCATTTTTATTCTTTATGATTCGTGTTTGTGGCGTCCTGCGGGCCGCTCCAAACACTTTTTCACCAGAAAAGTCCCATCGAAAAAATACATTTTTGACAGTAAATGCCCTGTATCATCACGGCCCCTCTTGTGAAAAGCGAAGCCCGGAAAATCCGCAGATTTTCCGGGCTTCTTTCATAACAAATAATTTTTCCGCTAAAAATAGCCATAGCGCACGCGGCGGCTATTCTAAATCAAAAATTCGTTTCTTCCCACGTTTGAAGGACCGCCATCTGCACTGGGGTGTGGAACCAGTGTTCCCCGCCCTCCATGATCGTCAGATGCGCCCCGCTTTCCTGACGGAAGCGCTCGATCATGGTGCGGCTGGTCAGGGCATCCCTGTCACCATACAGCACCTGCGTGCGGCCATGCCAGTGCAGCGGATGTTCCCGCACCCAGCACAGATACGGCCATGAGAGGGTCTCCCCAAGATCCGTGGGGATCTCCCCTGCCCGCTGCAGCTGTTCCTCGGTCACATGGGCACATTGCATCATATTCGTGATGAGAGCTTCCATATCCACCACCGGAGAGACCAGCAGGGCCTGTTCCGGCGCGTCTCCCTGCAGCGCCTGCATGGCAAGCCACGCGCCGATGCTCACGCCATACAGCCGGATATGCGCCCACACCGGCTTCATACGGGCGTATACGGCTTCTATCTCCGGCACAGCCACCCACGGCAGAAGCCGCTCAGGGCTGTTTTTCCGTGCGCCATGCTCGGGCAGGTCGATAGCCAGCACCTGCCAGCCCGCTTCACAGGCTGTAGCGGCAAAACGTTCTGCCTCTTCCTTGCAGCCGTTCTTGCCGTGGAGATAGAGGTAAACATTCCGGCTCCGGCTGCCGTACAGAATGGCAGGGATGCCCGCAAGAGTCATGGTTTGTTTTTTCATAAGGGATTCTCCTTATCCGATCATGCTCTCCATTCGGAGAGACGTTTTGTTTACACTGCGCATTGCTTTTCGTCCTCCCTTCTTTCCGTTTTCTCTATGATAGCACATCCGCCCGCCAAACACAAACAAAAAGGAGCCGCAGCGCCCTGTTACGGGTACTGCAGCTCCCAATTCAACTTTGGAAGTTAAATTACTTCACCATGCTTGCAACTTCAGCAGCGAAGTCGTCAGCACGCTTCTCCAGGCCTTCGCCCTTCTGGAAGCGGGTGAACTTGACGATCTTGATGTCGCCGCCCAGATCCTTAGCGACCTTAGCGGTGTACTGAGCAACGGTCAGGTCGCTGTCCTTGACGAACTCCTGATCGACCAGGCAGTTCTCCTTGAAGAACTTCTTGATCTTGCCCTCGATCATCTTCTGCTTCACAGCCTCGGGCTTGTTAGCGGTCTTGGGATCGCCAGCCATCTGAGCCAGCATGATCTCCTTCTCCTTGGCCACGACCTCAGCGGGGACAGAAGCCTCATCGACATAGCCGGGGTTAGCAGCTGCAACCTGCATGGCGATGTCCTTGCCGTAGGTAACGAACTCGTCCTTAGCCTCGATGCCGTTGGTGGTCTCGAAGTTGACCAGAATGCCGTGGGTGCCGCCGCCGTGGACGTATGCAGAGCAAACGCCCTCGTAACGAACGAAACGGCGAACCTTGATGTTCTCCTTGATGACCAGGATCAGGTTCTTCAGAGCCTCGTCCACGGTCTCGCCGTTCTCGGTCTTGCAAGCCATCAGAGCCTCAACATCAGCAGGGTTCTGCTTCATGATGACCTGAGTAGCCTCCTTGACGAAAGCAACGAACTTGTCGTTCTTGGCAACGAAGTCGGTCTCAGCGTTGACCTCGATGACAACACCCACCTTGCACTGGGGGCAGTAGTCAGCGTAGACCATACCCTCAGCAGCAGTGCGGCTTGCCTTCTTGGCAGCGGTAGCCAGACCACGCTCACGCAGGATCTCGATTGCCTTCTCGAAGTTGCCGTCAGCCTCAGTCAGAGCCTTCTTGCACTCCATCATGCCGCAGTCGGTCTGCTTGCGCAGTTCCATAACGTCCTTTGCAGAAATAGCCATTTTCGTATTCTCCCTTACACGTTATTTTGTTGTTTGTGGGATGGGAAATCAGGCGTTTGCTGCATCCTCAGCGGGAGCGGCCTCCTGGTTGCCCTGCTTGCCTTCCAGCGCAGCGTCAGCCATAGCGCCAGCGATCAGCTTGACAGCACGGATTGCATCGTCGTTGCCGGGGATCACGTAATCGATCTCGTCGGGGTTGCAGTTGGTATCAACGATAGCCACGATGGGGATGTTCAGCTTGCGGGCCTCAGCAACAGCGATGCGCTCCTTGTGAGGATCAACGATGAACATAGCCTTCGGCAGGGTCTTCATGTTCTTGACACCGCCCAGGTACTTGTCCAGCTTCTCCATCTCCAGCTCCAGCTTGGCAACTTCCTTCTTGGGCAGCAGCTCGAAGGTGCCGTTCTCCTTCATCTTAGCCAGCTGATCCATACGGTCGATGCGCTTGCGGATGGTGCGGAAGTTGGTCAGCATACCGCCCAGCCAGCGAGCATTGACATAGTGCATGCCGCAGCGCAGAGCCTCGTCACGGATGGACTCCTGAGCCTGCTTCTTGGTGCCGACGAACAGGATGTCGCCGCCCTCAGCTGCAACTTCCTTCACGTAGTTGTAAGCCTCGTCCAGCTTCTTCACGGTCTTCTGCAGATCGATGATATAGATGCCGTTGCGCTCGGTGAAGATGTACTTTGCCATCTTGGGGTTCCAGCGGCGGGTCTGGTGACCGAAGTGCACACCTGCTTCGAGAAGCTGCTTCATAGAAACGACTGCCATAGTAAAAATACCTCCAGATATTGTTTTGCCTCCGCACACCGTGATCCCGGGCCGTATCGGACGGTTCGGGACTGCCCTCCACCCATTTGGGCACAAAAGGGCATAGTGATGCGTGTGTAATGCTTTGTTATAATATCACAAACAGACGCCGGTTGCAAGAGTTTTTCTCTGTTTTTTACAAAGAAATCGTCTGTTTTTCGCTCATTTGCCTGTGTCCACACCGCTCAGGCCCGCAAGGCCCATGCGCTGCAGGGCGTATCCCCTGCCGAACATCAGGTCGTACTGCAAAAGCCAGTGCTCTGCGCTCCACCGCTGCTGGAACTCGGTAGGCTCCTGCGTGGTGGTGCCGTCCAGATTCATGGTGGTTCCGCGGGTATTGGTGCGGCTGGCCACGCGCAGCTGACGGTTCAGGAACTGGAAGTAGAGCGGCTCTTCCAGACCGTAAATGTCCATCATCACCGGCGAGATATCGTAAGCGGCAATGGTGCCAAGGTCCACCTGCTGCTGGCTGTAGTTGGACCACATCAGCAGCGTGGTCTGGTGCAGGCGGGGGTCTGCGCTGGAATCGCTGGCATAGCCGGTAGTGGTGTAGACATCGTAATTGGAATCGATGGGGTTATAGTGGTCGCCCCAGAACACCAGAATGACCGGCTCGTCCACCTGCGAGAAGTATTCGGTCAGTTTGCCCATCATGGCATCTGCATCCCGGATGCCGGTAGCAAAATCTTCCAGCGCGCCCACGGTGCTGGGCTTGAGGCCCGCTGGGTGGGACAGCACCTTCACCCGCTCGTCGTCCGGGTAGTTGTCCTTGTTATAATTGGTATGGTTCTGCATGGTGACAGCGTGCAGGAAGATGGGCTTGTCCGAGCTGGACTTCATGCTCTCGTACTGCTGGATGATCTGGTCGGCCATGGAATCATCGGTGACAAGGCCGCTGGTCCAGTAGTGCTTGCGCACCTTGGTCACGTCATGCATATCCTCAAGGCTGATAAAATCGTCAAAGCCGAGGTTGGGGTAAGCCTTGTCGCGGCTCCAGTATTTTGCCCAGAAGCAGTGCACGGCTGCGGTCTGGTAGCCCTTGAGCTTGAGGTAATTGGGCATGGCGAACATGGGCTTGGTCACATGCTGCTGGTAGGGCTTGCTGCCGCTGGGCAGGAAGGATACCGAGTAGCCGGTAAGGGCTTCAAACTCCACATCGCAGGTGCCGCCGCCAAAGCTGGGGCTGTAGGCCCGGCCATAGGCGCTGGTCTGCTGCAAGGCGTGCAGGTTCTTGGAGACATCGGTATCAAAGGTGATGCCGTACTGTTCCAGCTCCGAGACATCCCAGTAGGACTCGTCCATCACATAGATGATGGTGGGCTGCTTCACCTGCTCGTCCTTGGGGGTCACGGCGCTGTAGCTGGTGGAGTACAGCGGGCTGGTGGCAAACTTCTGGCTCTCGTCCGCATTGTCCAGCAGGGCATCCACCGCTTCCTGCGAGTATTCCTCGGGCTTCGAGATCTCCAGATTGGTGAGGTTGGTCATAAAGCCGGTGATCACGCCGTAGTAGCGGTAGTAGCGGTCCTGCATCCATGCATCCGGCGTAATGCCCAGCACCTGCGTGACAGCGGGCTGCAGGTACACGCCGAACACCAGCAGGCAGAGGGCCGCTGCGGTGGCGGCACTGCCCGCCAGCCGGGGCAGCCAGCGCTGTTTGTGACGGCCGCGGTACAGGAAAAAGCTGCCCGCCATCAGCACCAGCACCACGATGATGGTCACGACCATGCTGGGCTGGATCTTGAGGCCCGCAGCGGATGCCACACCGGCAGCCTCCGACACCTGTGTCAGATCCCATGGCAGGAACGGCTCGCCGCGCAGCTGCAGGGTGTAAAAGTTCACCGCGCAGGGCGCACAGCCCAGCACCGCCATGCCCAGCGTGGACAGCGGCGGGC
This sequence comes from Faecalibacterium sp. AF27-11BH, assembly GCF_003603005.1. Taxonomy (NCBI): domain Bacteria; kingdom Bacillati; phylum Bacillota; class Clostridia; order Eubacteriales; family Oscillospiraceae; genus Faecalibacterium; species Faecalibacterium sp. AF27-11BH. Next base: position 439,374 of record NZ_QVGS01000001.1, on the reverse strand, counting down.
AGCGGAACACCCAGTCCAGCAGCAGCCACACCAGAAACAGCAGCAGCCACGCCAGCAGATAAGCCCCGATGTGCGGGAAGATAAAACTTGCAAAAACGTCTGCGCTCAGGCTCCCGCGGGCGATCCCCTCGCCCAGCAGCAGCACGATCAGCGATGCCGCCAGCGGGAATACCATCCGCAGCGCCAAAAGCGGTTTGGGAGTTTTCATAATTCCTATTCCTTTCCTCATCCTTGAAACCTCAGATCATACGCAAAAGCACATTTCTTTACGCTTTTTGCACAAAGCTTCTGCGATTATTATAGTCACTTCCACAAAAAAGTCCACCCTGTTTTTGCAAAAAATTTACAAACCCAGCTTCACGCGCAGCTTTTGCCACCATTTGAGCTGTTCCGGCTGCGGCGGCGTTTGCGGCAAGGCCGTGTGCACCAGCACCGCATCCGTGCCAATGGTCTCGATCTCCTGCCATGGAATGGTCAGGCTATCGTCCCGGCCAAGCAGTCCGAACAGCCTTGGCCGCCCCAGCAGGATCAGGCTCTGCAGCCGGGCGGTGGCAGGGTCAAAGGTCAGGTCGTCGGCCCGGCCAAGGCAGACCCCCTGCTCCAGCTGCACCACCTCTTTTTCACACAGTTCCCGGATGGTCAATGCCCTTCTCCCCTTTCTGCCACAGCTTATGCAGCCGCCGGGCACATCATGCAAAAAGCAGTGGAAACCGCATGGCAGATTGTGGTATACTGTGGGCAGAGCATTCCATGAGAAACAGAGGAAATTTTAAATGTATAAAAGCATCGTGTTTGATCTGGGCGGTGTCATGGTGGATTTTGCCCCCCGCGCCTATCTGGTAGACCGCATTTGCAATGAAGAGATCGAAGAGCAGGTGTACGACCTGACCTTTGGCAGCGAGGAGTGGAAGCAGCTGGATGCGGGGCTTGTCTCCCGCTTTGACGGCAATCAGGCCATGCTGCGCAACGCCAAGGCCGCCGGGCGCGAGTTTGAGGTGCAGGGCGTGCTGGACGACTGGCTGCACATCCTGCGCCCGCGCCGCCGGATGCAGGAGCTGGTGCGCCGCCTGAAGAACCATGGCTACAGCGTGTACTATCTCAGCAACATCCCGGAGGACGTGCTGGCCCTGCTCAAGGAGCGCGGCGTGCTGGACCGCTTTGACGGCGGCGTAGCCTCCTGCGAGGTGCACATCAACAAGCCCGACCCCCGCATCTATCAGGCCCTGCTGGATCAATACGGCCTGAAGGCCAGCGAGTGCGTGTTCATCGACGACAATCTGGCCAATGTGCAGGCCGCATTCGCGCTGGGCTTCGTGGGCATCCGGATGAAGGAGAGCGTGGGCACCCTGATCCGCAGCCTTGCCACCTGCAATGTGGCCCTGCGCTGACCTCCGTGACCCAAAACAGCTCCTGCCGGAAATGCTCTGGCAGGAGCTGTTTTGCTGCTTTGGGAATTACTTTTTCTCGTAGCTCTGGCAGTAGTGCGGGGTCTCCACCTGCTGCGTATCGCAGGTGCACTGCTCGGTCACTTTGATCTGAGGCAGGTCGCACTTGCAGCCGCTCACATTGTGGCTGCACTCGCAGACATCACAGGTAACGCCGATGTTTTCCATATTTATCACCTCTCTGTCCACAGTATGGCCTGCGGGCAGGGTATTTATTCTGGAAAATTCAGCCAGCCTTTTTCGCTTCGTGCTTCTGATCCAAATTCTTCGGGGGATCCTGCATGGGACGGGGCCTCCTGCTGCCTTATTTTTTTCTACGGTCCGACCGCATTGCAGCGCGGCGCACCGCACGGCGCAAAAATGCAAAGCCTACCGTAACACCAATTGCTGCAGCCACTGCCATATACACCGCCTTCTGAAACCAAAGCGGCAGGAGCGCAGACCTTTCCGTCTGCTGTCCCCTGTTTACCATGCAGCCAGATCTGCACCCAGCTTGCGGCATGCAGCCTGAACATCATCGTCCGGGGCCTCATTGCAGATCAGGCCCTCACCGTTCAGCACCTGTGCACCGTCGCCCTGAGCACGCTCCACCCAGTCACGCATCCACTGGCCGTCACCCCAGCCGTAGGAGCCGAACAGGGCGATCTTCTTGCCGTTCAGAGAACCCTCCAGATCAGAGAACATCGGCTCGAACTCGCTCTCCTCCAGCTGCTCAGCACCCATTGCGGGGCAGCCAAAAGCCACTGCATCAAACTCAGCCAGCTTTGCGGCGTTCATCTCGCTGCAGGGCACGATGGTGCCGTTTGCACCCTCTGCCACACAGTTTGCCATGGTCTCAGTGTTGCCGGTTGCGCTCCAGAATACGACTGCTACTTTGCTCATAAAGATCGTCCTCTCTCAAATCAATATTAGTTAGATATATCTAACTTTATGTTCCATGAAAATGCGTCCAACCACGCAGACGCATCCCCATTCGGTTAGTATCTTCTAACCATCGATAGAATACCACAGCTTCCCGGCTGTGTCAAGCCTTTTATGCAAAAAGAACTGCCGCGGCCGAAAGTACGCCGTAGATCACCGGCTGGTGCAGCAGATACAGCAAAAGCGAGTGCCGCCCCATCCAGCCCAGTGCCGGGCAGACCGAACGGCGCAGCGGTTCCATCCGCGCCCGGCCCACCACGCCGTGCAGAAAGTACCCTGCCCAGAACAAAAACAGCCACGGCAGCAGGGCAAAATAATCGGTGGAATAAAAATCGAAGGGCAGAAAGCCGAAAAACGCTGTAAAGTAATTCGCGTACCATGCATCCGGCAGCGCAAGGCGCAGCCCGCCGAAGCCGAGCCAACGCTCGTCCAGATGATAAGTCAGTGCAAACAGCACCGCCGAAACCGCCAGCCCTGCGGCGGGCGGGATCTTTTTCAGCAGCGGTTCCAGCACACCGGTGAGCAGCATGGCGCTGCCCAGAAAGGTCAGCACACCGAACACCACCCGGTCCTCCGGCATGAAGACCAGCGTCACCACCGTGACCAGTGCCCCGGCAGCAAACACCTGTGCGCCGCGCTTCAGGGTGCGGTGTCCCAGCGGCACGCAGAAGCCGGACAGCAGGATGAACACCCAGCAGATGCTCTGCTGCCACAGCCGCCCCGGCCAGCCGATATACCAGTCCATCCAGATGCCGAACAGGAACATCATGTCCCAGCAGGCATGGTACAGCATCATGCTGACCAGATCCAGCCCGCGCAGCTCGTCCAGCAGGGCGTAGCGGCCCGCCGGGGCCTTTTGCCGGGTGGTGTGTCCGTTTTTCATTTCCCCGTCTCCCCTTTCGCACTTCATTTAACACGAGATAAATTATAACCCGCCGCCGCTGTGCCTGTCAACGGAACCGTTCCGTAGGTTGAACAAAAAAACCGCTGCACAGCGGCAAAGCCATGCAGCGGTCAGAATGGATAACCGGGGAAACCTTATCAGACTTCGGTGTTGAAGTAGCGCTTCAGCAGGCCCTCAAAGCCGCGGCCGTGACGGGCCTCGTCCTTTGCCATCTCGTGAACGGTGTCGTGGATGGCATCCAGATTCAGGGCCTTTGCCTTCTTGGCCAGATCCATCTTGCCTGCACATGCGCCGCACTCGGCCTCGGCACGCATCATCAGGTTCTTCTTGGTGCTGTCGGTAACAACTTCGCCCAGCAGCTCTGCAAAGCGGGATGCGTGGTCTGCTTCCTCGTAGGCATAGCGCTTGTAAGCCTCAGCGATCTCGGGGTAGCCCTCGCGCTCAGCCACACGAGCCATTGCCAGATACATGCCGACCTCGCTGCACTCACCCTCAAAGTTTGCGCGCAGGCCGTCCACGATCTCCTGAGGCACGCCCTCAGCCTTGCCGATGCCCACAACATGCTCGGTCACGTAGGTGTTGCCGGTCTTCTCCACAAAAGCGGAAGCAGGAGCCTTGCAGACGGGGCACTGTGCCGGGATCTCGCCTTCAGCAATATAACCACAAACGGTGCAAACGTACTTCTTCATAAGAATAGACCTCCATCATTCTTTTTATATCAGTTAGAAAACAGGCTGGGCGGTGTTGGTACTCACCGGCCCTTGTCATGGCTCTATTATAGCGAATAATTCCTAGTTAGTCAAGGATAATTTTAAGAATAATTCCTATTTATTTTGCCTTACAGATAAATTCCGGCAGGGTCACTAAAAACCATCCTCAAAAACTGTGTGCTTTGCCCTGTGCACCTTAAAAACAGCAAAGCCGCCCTGCACACACAGGACGGCTTCTGCCTTGTTCTTCCTTCTTCTATGGGAGATCAGACCTGCAGGTTGCTGCTGGTAGCGGCTTCGGAGCCGTCGGCAGCATCAAACTCGTAGTCGTTGCCGGGCAGGACAGCGTTCAGCAGGATGCCTGCGATCGCAGCCACAGCCAGACCGGACAGGTTGATGGTGACACCTGCAACGGCAAAGCTGACACCGCCCACAGAGTTGAAGCCCAGTGCGCACACCAGAATGACAGCGGCCACGATCAGGTTGCGGCTGTTGGTAAAGTCCACGCGGTTCTCCACCACATTGCGCACACCGATGGCGGAGATCATGCCATACAGCACAAAGCTGATGCCGCCGATGATGCCGGTGGGGATAGTGTTGATGACAGCCTCAAACTTGGGGCTGAAGCTCAGGATGATGGCCAGGACAGCCGCAATGCGGATGACCAGCGGATCGTAGATCTTGCTCAGAGCCAGCACGCCGGTGTTCTCGCCGTAGGTGGTATTGGCCGGGCCGCCCAGCAGGCCGGCCATGGTGGTTGCAAGGCCGTCGCCCAGCAGGGTGCGGTTCAGGCCGGGGTCGTTGATATAGTTGTGGCCCACGGTTGCGCTGATGGCGGCGATATCGCCCACATGCTCCATCATGGTTGCCAGTGCAATGGGGATGATGGTGAACAGTGCGCTGATGAACTCCGGGCTGCCGTCGATGGCAAACAGGCCCATGGCCTCCTTGTGCAGAGGGATGCCCACCCATGCAGCCTCAGAAATGCGCTGGAAGTCCACTGCACCGGTCACCAGTGCCACTGCGTAGGACACCAGAACACCGATGAGGATGGGCAGGATCTTGACCATGCCTTTGCCCCAGATGTTGCACACGATCACGACACCCAGTGCCACAAAGGCCAGCAGCCAGTTGGACTGGCAGTTGTTGATAGCAGAGGGGGCCAGGATCAGGCCGATAGAAATGATAATGGGGCCAGTGACCACCGGCGGGAAGAACCGCATGATGCGGCGGATGCCGAAGGTGGAGATCAGCACGCTGGCCACCAGATACACCAGACCGGAAAATGCGACGGCGGCGCAGGCGTAGGGCAGCATCTTGGTGTTGGCAACGGTCAGGTTGCCGTCTGCATCTGCCAGCATGGGGGCCACGATGGAGAAGCCGCCCAGATACGCAAAGGAGGAGCCGAGGAATGCAGGCACCTTCTTTTTGGTAATGAGGTGGAACAGCAGGGTGCCCAGACCTGCGCACAGCAGGGTGGTGGAAACGCTCAGGCCGGTGAGCAGCGGCACCAGCACCGTTGCGCCGAACATGGCAAACATGTGCTGCACGCCCAGAATGAACATGCGGCCTGCGCCCAGCTGGCGCGCGTCGTAAATGCCTTTGGAGTAATCGATCTTTTCGCTCATGAAGTTTTTCTGCCTCCTACAGAACTCGCAGCCCCAAAAAAAGAGGCACCGCCGTCAGCAAAACGGCAATGCCCCTGAAATTTGGGAACAATGATCCCGCCCGGAAATGAGAAGTGCAATACAGCGCAGTCGATGATTCTTGTGCAGCATGGTGCGCTCCCCCTTTCATTCAGGCTCTTTCCAAACCGCCGCCAAAAGCCCCGCAAAAGGCCGCAGCGGGCAGTCCTTCCAGAGATTATAGCAGACTTTTTGCCGCCGCGCAACTATTTTGCTTAATTCTCCTGTATTTCCAGCCCGGAAGTTTGCGCCGCTTCTCTTGCAATCCGGCCCAAAGCGCACTATAATATAACCTACCATTGCAATCTGTATTATAAGAGAATTATCAGGAGAGTTTATGATCTATCTGGATTATTCCGCCAATACCCCGGTAGACGAAGCGGTTTTACAGCGCTTTTGCGAGGTGGAGCGCAATTGCCCGGGCAATGCCAATTCCCGCCACGCAGCAGGCACTGCCGCAAAGGCTGCCATCGATGCCGCCACCCAGAGCATTGCCCGCAGTCTGAATGTGCAGCCCGCCGAGATCATCTATACATCCGGTGCCAGCGAGGCCAACAACTTTGCCATCAAGAGCATCGCCCGGCTGGAGCGCCACCATGGCAGACACATCATTTCCACCCCGCTGGAGCACTCCTCGGTGAGCGGCAGCCTGACCGCCCTGCAGGAGCAGGGATACGAGATCGACCTTGTGGACATCCGGCAGGACGGCACGGTGGACCTTGCCCACCTGAAAGAACTGCTGCGCCCGGACACCATTCTGGTGGCCGTCACTGCCGTGGACAGTGAGCTGGGCGTGGTGCAGCCGGTGGCCGAGATCGCGGAAATGTTGAAGGACTGCCCCCACTGCCACTTCCATGTGGATGCCACACAGGCCGTGGGCAAGCTGCCGGTCAGCTTTGAAGGCATCGACACCATGAGCCTGACCGCCCACAAGTTCTACGGGCTGAACGGCATCGGTGTGCTGGTCAAGCGGCGCGGCCTTGCGCTGGAGCCGCTCATCCATGGCGGCGAGAGCACCACCCTCTACCGCAGCGGCACCCCTACAGTAGCGCTGGCCTGTTCGCTGGCGCTGGCACTGGAAAAGGCAGTGAGCGAGCTGCCCGCCCGGGTGGAGCACATCCGCGCCCTGAACGCCCGCCTGCGCACCGGGCTTGCCCAATACCCCAAGGTGCGCATCAACAGCCCGGACACTGCCGTGCCGCAGATTTTAAACCTGAGCGTACAGAACGTGAAGGGCACCGTGTTCCAGCGGGAGCTGGATGCCCAGGGCGTATGCGTCTCGGTCAAATCGGCCTGCTCTTCGGACGGCCTGCCCTCCCGCGCCGTGTTTGCCGTGAGCCATGACCGGCGCAACGCGCTGTCCTCGTGGCGCATCAGCCTGAGCCACCTGACCACGGAACAGGAGATCACTGATTTTATGCAGGCGTTCGATGCCTGTTACAACGCCCTGACGCAATAAAAAGGAGTATTATGAAGCAAGATCCCCCCGCCGACCAGCAGCGAGGGGATCTTTTTTACTGTTTTTGAATGCCGAACAGTCTGCGCAGAATGCCGCGCAGCGCCTTGGGGCTTCGGATCACAACTACCTGCATATGCTCCCCGCCTTTCCGTTTTCTGGCCCATCCTATGCAGGCAGGGGCCGGAATGTTCCGGCAAGGGCAGCAGCGCTCAGTCTGCGATGGTCTCCACCACCACCAGCGCACCGCTGCGGGTGGAGATGGTGATGCAGTCCGACCCGGCAGCGTACTCGTTGCTGACGCCCAGCGGGTAGCTGGCGGTCAGTTCCGCATCGGTCAGCTCATAGTAGGAGCCGCGCTCGCACACGCCCTGCGCCCTGCCCTCCATCGGGAAGGCCGAGAAGAAGAAGTACTTCTCCTTCGGGTAGCGGCGGGTCTCGCCGGGCATCACGTAGGTGATGCGGCTGCGCTCATCCAGCAGGGTGGTGCGCACACCGCGCTGTTCCAGCCCAAGGCCGGTGCACAGGTTTGCAAGGGTGTGTTCCACCCGTCTGCCGCCAAGGCCGCCCAGCAGCAGCACCTCGTCAAAGCCCTTTTCCGAGACCAGCTTTGCGGCATACTCGGTGTCGGTATCGTCCTTCACATGGGGCAGCACGATGATATCGTCGTCCTGCTGTTCCGGGCAGGGGGCGGTGTCAAAGTCGCCCACGATGATGTTGGGTCTACGCCCCAGAGGTGCGCAGTTGCGGTAGCCTGCATCACAGGCAATGATAAAGTCGTCCGGCCGCAGGGCCTCTGCCAGCTCCGGAGAAACCGGGCAGGCCGAAATGATCACACAGCGTGACATGAATCTCTTCCTTATCCTTTATACTTTCGGGCGCTGCCAATCCTTCACGTCCTTAACTTCCTCGTACATGGCGCAGTAGCTGTCGTACCGGGTCTGGGAGAGTCTGCCCTCGGCCAGTGCGGCGCGCACGGCACAGCCTTTTTCGCTGCGGTGGGAGCAGCCGGTGAACTGGCACTGGCCCAGATAAGGCCCGAACTCCGGGAACGCATGCTCCAGATTTTCCTTGGGGATGAACCCGGCGCGGTTTGCTTCCAGACTGGCAAAGCCCGGCGTATCCGCAATGCGCCCGCCAAAGGCTTCAAAGATCGTCACCTCACGGGTGGTGTGGCGGCCGCGGCCCAGCTTCTGGCTGATGGCACTGGTCTCGCGCTCTGCTTCCGGCAGCAGATGGTTCAAAAGGGTGGATTTTCCCACGCCGGAGTTGCCGCAGAACGCACACAGCCTGCCGCTGATCCACTGCTTCACCTCGTCCAGCCCGCCGCCGGTCTTGTAATCGATGCGGATGAACGGCAGGGTCGATTTTTCGTAGGCCTTACGCAGGAATTCCGCCTCGGCCAAGTCGCCCTTGGTGCACACGATCACCGGCTGCACGCCCTTGTCCACCGCAATGGCGGCAAGCTTATCCAGCACCAGCGTGCTGGGCGTGGGCTGGGTGGTGCTGGCCACAAGGAACAGCACATCCAGATTTGCCATCGGAGGCCGCACGAACACATTTTTGCGCGGTGCGATCTCGGCAATGACGGCTGCACCGTTCTCGGTCTCCAGCGTCACCTCATCGCCCGCCACCGGCGTGATCTTCTGTTTGCGGAAAATGCCGCGGGGCTTGCATTCCACAATGCCCTCCGGCGTTTTTACATAGTAAAAGCCGCCGATGCCCTTTGTGATATATCCCTTCATGCACGCCTCCGTCAGCTCAGCAGCGAGGACCACCAGTCGGTCAGCGGTTTCTGCGAAGGGTCGCCGCTGCCCGCTGTGCCCTGTTCGGTGCCGGTCTCGGTGCTGGAAGAAGAGGAGCTGCTGCCAAACAGGCCGCTCCACCAGTCGCCGCCGGTGGTGCTGTCGCTGGGTGCTTCCGGTTCCGGTGCAGGCTCCGGCCCTGCGCTTACCACAATGTTCACGCGGCCGTTCAGCTTTGTGGTAGAGCCTGCCGCCGGGTTCTGACTGATGACAGTACCCACCGGCTGGTCGCTGTACTGCTCGGTCTGGCTGCCAAGGCCCAGATGGTTCTGCACCAGCAGGGTGCGGGCATCAGCGGTGCTCATGCCGGTCAGCGAGGGCACCTTGGTGGTGGTTGCCACCTGCGGGCGGCTGATATACATCACCACAGTGCTGCCTGCAGCCACCTGACTGCCCGCCGCCGGGTCGGTGCGGATCACCGCGCCGGATGCCACAGAGGTATCCACAGCCTGCGTTACCAGCACCGAGACACCCAGCTCCTTGAGCTGCTGCTCTGCATCGGCCTGCACATAGTTGGTCAGGTCCGGCACGGTAACGTACTGGGTGCCAAGGCTCACAGTCAGGGTCACATTCTGGCCCTCGCGCACCGTGCGGCCGGACACCGGCGACTGCTTATAGATATAGCCCGCCGCATAGTTACTGTTGTACTCCTGCTCCCAGGTAACGCTGATCTGGCCGGAGACCACCTGCTCGGTGGCAGCAGCCTCGTCCTGCGTCATGCCGATATAATCGCCCAGCGTGATATCGGCCTTGTTGTTCATCAGGTTGGAGGAATCGTTCAGGATCATCCAGCACAGCGCAAGGCACGCCAGTGCAAATGCAATGGTAATGCCGAACAGTGCCGGCAGGAAGATGGTGCGCTTTTTCTGGCGCGGTGCGGCCTTTTTGCCGCGGGGCGCAGGCTTTTCGGCCTGACGGTTTGCACGGTTCTGGTTCATGGTACGTTTCACCACCTTTTCGGGAGCATCTTCTGTAATATACTTGTACTCGAACATCACGGAGGGGTTGTGCACGTAGGTGTCCAGCGCATCCAGCATTTCGCGGGCGGATGCGTAGCGGTTCTGCGGCAGCTTTGCCATGGCCTTTTCGGTGATCTCCACCAGTGCATTCGGCACCTCCGGCGCGATCTCGTGCAAAGACTTCGGCTGATCGGAGATCTGCTTGATGGCAACTTCCACCATGTCGTCTGCATCAAAGGGCAGATGACCGCTGAGCATCTCGTACATCATCACGCCCACCGAGTAGATATCGCTGGTGCAGTCGGTCTCATCGCCCTTGGCCTGCTCCGGGCTGATATAGTGCACGCTGCCCATGGCCTTGCCGCTCAGCAGCTGGTTCTCGGCACGGGAGATGCGCGCAATGCCAAAATCCATCATGCGCAGCTGGCCGTTGTCCAAAAGCATGATGTTCTGGGGCTTGATGTCCCGGTGCACCACACCGTTGGCGTGGGCATGTTCCAGCGCCTTTAAGATCTGGGAGATGAAATGCACGGTCTCCCGGTTGGTCAGCCTGCCGCCGCGCTGGTTAAGGTACTCGCGCAATGTCATGCCGTCCACATATTCCATCACGATATACTGCAGATCATCATTCACCGATACATCGTACACTTTTACGATGTTGGGGTGGTTCAGCAGCGAGATGGCCTTGGATTCATTTTTAAAGCGGCGCACAAGGTCCGGGTCGTGCATATACTCCTGCCGCAGCACCTTTACCGCCACCACGGTACCGGCAGGCACCGGGCCGTTGTGCCCCAGCATGACCGCCTTGTAGACGTTTGCCATGCCGCCGGAACCGATCAGCTCCCGCACCTCATACAGGCCGTCCAGCTTTTTGCCGATCAGGTTGTCCATCAGCGCACCTCCTCCACACACAGCAGCAGCGCGGTGATGTTATCCGGGCCGCCGTTCTCGTTGGCCGTGCGGATCAGAAGGTCCGGCAGGTCGTAGAACCTGCCGGTGCGCAGCAGCTGTTCCAGCTGTTCTCTGGGCACGGCATTGGTCAGGCCGTCCGAGCACAGCAGCAGGATATCCCCTTTCTGCAGCGGTGCGGTGGTGAACTCCGAGTCCAGCCGGTAGTCCACGCCCAGCGCCTTGGTGATGATGTTCTTCTGAGGGTGGTGCTCGGCTTCCTCCACAGTAATGGTGCCGCAGTCCACCAGCTCCTGCACATAGGAGTGGTCGTGGGTGAGCTGGGCAAGCCTGCCGTCCCGGTACAGGTACGCCCGCGAGTCGCCTGCATGACACAGGAACACCTTGCCGCCGCGCACCAGTGCGCACACAGCCGTGGTGCCCATGCCCGCCAGCGATTCCTCACGCAGGGCCTTCTGGAACACAAAGCGGTTGGCGCTGAGCAGGCTCTTTTTCAAAAAGGTCTCCTCTTCGCCGGGCAGGCACTTGGAAGCATACTGCTCCTGAAAGCAGCGCTCGATCACATCGCACGCGCTCTGGCTGGCTTCCCTGCCGCCGCGTGCACCGCCCATGCCGTCGCATACCAGCAGCCATGCGGCATCGCCGGGCAGTTCTCCTGCGCGATAATCGTCCTGATTATCCTGCCGGACCCTGCCGACATCCGTTTTTCCTGCAAGTTTCATAGGCTTCTCCCTTTAATATTTACGCTTTCCCGTTCATTTCGTCACGGCGCAGCTGGCCGCATGCGGCGCTGATCTCGCTGCCAAGGCGGCGGCGCACCGTAGCGTTCACGCCAAGGCTCTCCAGCTTCTGCTGGAATCGGTGCACGTTGGCTGCATCGGTGGCCGAGTACGGGCTGCCGTCCACCGGGTTGATGGGGATCAGGTTCACATGGGCACCCATGCCCCGGATCAGGTTTGCCAGCTGTCTGGCGCAGGCATCGGAATCATTGACACCGCGCACCATGGAATATTCAAAGCTCACGCGGCGGCCGGTGGTGTCCTGATAGCGGCGCACGGCCTGCATCAGCACTTCCACGGGATAGGCATCGTTCACCGGCATCATGCCGCTGCGAATTTCATTGTTGGGTGCGTGCAGCGACACCGAGAGGGTCAGCTGCAGCTTTTTCTCGGCCAGCTGGTCGATCTTGGGCACCAGACCGCAGGTAGAAAGGCTGATGTTGCGCATCCCGATGTTCACGCCCTCGGGCGAGGTGATGTTCTCCAGAAACTTCATCACTTCGTCAAAGTTATCCAGCGGTTCGCCAATGCCCATGAGCACGATGTGGGAAATGCGCTCCCCGATATCCTTCTGGGCGGTGTAGATCTCAGAGCAGATCTCGCCTGCTTCCAGATCGCGCACGCGGCCCGCCTGGGTGGACGCGCAGAAGCGGCAGCCCATGCGGCAGCCCACCTGCGTGGACACACACACCGTGTTGCCGTAGTGGTAGCGCATCACGACGGTCTCGATGCAGTTGCCGTCCGCCATGCGCAGCAGATATTTTACCGTGCCGTCCTTTGCTTCCTGCCTGCGCTCGATCTTGGGCGCGGCAATGTAGAAGCTTTCTTCCAGCTTTGCCAGCAGGGTCTTGGGCTGGTCGGTCATGGCAGAAAACTCGGTGACCAGCTTCTGGTGCACCCAGTGGAAGATCTGCTTTGCCCGGAAGCCCGGCTGACCCATCGCTTTCAGTTCGGCGGTCAGCTCTGCCAGCGTAAAGGAAGAGATACAGCGTTTTTGTTCCATTGTGTTCTCCTATTGTTTTTTACGAACAAGCCACCTGTTTCATTGCAGCTTTTCCCCGTTTTTCTGCATGGCACACAGGAAAAAACCGTCCATGCCGGTACGGGTGGGCACCGAAAGCGCGCCGTGCTCCCCTGCCGTCATCCCGGCGGGCAGCGCTGCGGCAGGCTCCACCACCGTAAACTCCGGGTGGCGGGCCAGAAATGACGCGATCTGCTGCTGGTTTTCTGCCGGGTCGATGGTGCAGGTGGAGTACACCAGCCTGCCGCCCGCTTTCAGCAGCTGTGCCGCCGTATCGAGGATGGCCGACTGCGTGGCCAATAATTCAGCTTCGCGGGCCGGTTCCAGCTTTTTGTAGCGCAGATCCGGCTTTTTTGCCAGAATGCCAAGGCCGCTGCAGGGCACATCCGCTAAAATGCGGTCGGCCTGCGGCAGGGCCGGGTTCACCTTTGTGGCATCGTTGCACAGGGCTTCCACATTGGTCAGTCCCATGCGCTGCACTGCCGTGCGGATCAGGCCCACGCGGTTCTCGGCGGCATCGCAGCTGTAAAGCCTGCCGGTGCTGTGCATCTGCTCGGCCAGCAGGATGGTCTTGCCGCCGGGCGCGGCGCACAGGTCGATGACTGTTTCTCCGGGCTGTGCGTCCACGCAGAGCGCCGCCAGCTGGCTGGCCTGCCCTTCCACATGGAAGTACCCCTGCCGGAACAGCTCATTTTCCGCCGGGCTGCCCTCGAACCGGGCCAGCACACTGCCGGGCACAATGCCCCGCTTTGCTTCCTTTGCGCCGGAAGCCAGCAGCTTTGCACAAAGCTCATCGGCACTGCCTTTCAGCGGGTTCGCCCGCAGGCTGGTCATGCCGCCGTCGGCCTTGTAGGTAAGGATACCCAGTGCTTCGTCCGGGTAGTTTTTGTGCAGAAATTCCGCCACATCCCGCCCGGCAGATCCAAGCACCATGAGCCGCTCCACTTCGTTTTTGAAGCTTGCGGTGCTCAGGTCGTAGCTGCACGCCTTGCGCAGCACGGCGTTGACCAGACCGGATGCGCTGGATTTTTTGAAGGCACGGGTCAGCTTGACGGCTTCGTTCACCGCAGCGGACACCGGCACCTGCATATAGCGGGCCTGCGCCAGCGCCGCGCGCAATATTTCGCGCACCGGTGCATCCAGCTTGGCAAGGCCCTTGGGCAGGAACTGGCACAGGATGTAGTCCAGCGTGCCCCGGTGTTCCAGCACCGTGTAAAAGATGGCGCTGGCAAAAGCTTTATCGCGGCCTTCCAGCTGCTGGCGCTTGAGTTCGGCATCCAGAACAAGGTTGGAAAACCCATCCTGCTCCTGCCGCACCAGCGCTGCCACTGCCGCCGCGCGGGGATTCGCCGCCATCAGAGGATATCCCCCGTTTTCAGGCGCTGACCGGCCGCAAAGGCGGTGCCGTCCATGGGCTTTTTGCCTTCCGGCACCACATTCAGCAGCTGGACGGCCCCCTCACCGCAAGCCACCGTGAGCGGCTTTGTGGCCAGCACGGTGCCGGGCGCTTCGCCGTGAGCTTCCACGGCACGGCACTCCATCACCTTGAGCTTTTTGCCGCCGGAGGTGACGAACCATGCACCGGGCCACGGGTTCATGCCGCGCACCCAGTTGTGGATGTGGGCAGCCGATTCGGTCAGGCGGAACTCTGCCATCTCCTTGTTCAGCATAGGCGCAAGGCAGGCGTTCTCATGATCCTGCGGCTGGGGTTTCAGCGTTCCGGCGGCGATGGCGGGCACCACCTCGCACAGCACCCGTGCACCCACGGCAGTCACGCGGTCAAACAGCTGGCCGCTGGTCTCCTCCGGGTCAATGGCGATCTTCTCGCAGCAGAGCACATCGCCGGTGTCAAGGCCCTCGTCCATCTGCATGATGGAAACGCCGGTCTCGGCATCGCCGTTCAGCACGGCCCACTGCACCGGGGCGCTGCCGCGGTACTTGGGCAGCAGGGAGACATGCAGGTTGATGCAGCCGTACTTCGGCGCTTCCAGCACAGACTTCGGCAGGATGCAGCCGTAAGCCACCACCACGATCAGTTCCGGGGCCAGTGCGCGGATGTTCTCGTCCTCGCTGCCGTCCCGCAGGGTGCGTGGCTGGAACACCGGCGTGCCGTGGGCAAGGGCCACTTCCTTGACCGGGGGTGCGGTAAGCACCTGCTTGCGGCCAACCGGCTTGTCCCGCCGGGTGTACACCGCGCAGATATCATGCCCGGCGGCATACAGGGCTTTGAGGCACTCTGCGGCAATATCCGGCGTGCCCATGAACAAAATGCGCATTACTTGTTTCCTTTCGCTTCGCGGGCAGCTTTTTTGCCCTCTTCGGTATCCTCATAGAAATACTCGCTGGACTGCATGATGGTAATGCCGTCCAGATGGTCGTTCTCGTGCTGGATGCAGCGGCCCAGCAGATCCTCAGCTTCCAGCTCGAACCACTCACCGTGGCGGTCCTGTGCGCGCACCTTGACCGCGGCGGGGCGGGTCACAGCGCCGTTGTGGCCCGGGAAGGACAGACAGCCCTCGTAGGCGGTCTCCTCTTCCTCGGATACGGCCAGGATCTCCGGGTTCACAAAGTCGATGAACTTATATTCGTAATCTTCGGGGATCTCCTCGGGCGCGTCGGTGGTGTCCCACACCACGAACAGACGGCGCAGCATGCCCACCTGCGGGCCGGCCAGACCCACGCCGTCGGCGGCGATCATGGTCTCGTGCATGTCGTCCAGCAGGGTAGCCAGACGGTCATCAAAGGTGGTGACGGGGCGGCAGACCTTGTTCAGGATGGGATCGCCCTCTTTTACAATGTTACGGATTGCCATTTATGGTACCTCCAAATCAGATGTCACCGTCCGAGTGCAGGTCCACCGCAACGGTGGCCTTGGACGGAAGTTTTTCCTGTTCGTATCTTTCCAGTGTGCTGCGCACGAGGTCGCGGAAGCGGCGGTCATTGCGGCACTTGATGGTAAGTTTGTAGCGGTAGGTGTCGTTGATTTTTTCAATACTGCCGGGCGTGGGGCCAAGCACCCGCAGCGGCAGGTCCGGCTGTTTTGCCGCCTGCTGGCCCAGCAGGGTCGCAAAGCGCGCCGCCGCCCGTGCCACCTCGATCTCCTTTGCGCCTGCAAAGCCAATGACGCACAGCCCGCAGAAGGGCGGGTACAGGCCCAGCTTGCGGTAGGCGATCTCCTGCTCAAAAAAGGCATCGTAGTCCTGCGCGGCGGCAAGGTTCAGCACCGGGTTATCGGGGTCGGTGGTCTGGATGATGGCAAAGCCGGGGTCTCTGGCCCGTCCGCTGCGGCCCACCACCTGTGTGATGAGGCTGAACACGTTCTCATACGCGCGGAAGCCCTGCGCAAACAGCAGCGAGTCGATGCCCAGCACGCCCACAAGGGTCACATTCTCAAAATCCAGTCCCTTGGCCACCATCTGGGTACCCACCATGATGTCATATTCGTGGTTCGCAAACCTTGCCAGCAGCTTTTCGTGGGCATCCTTTGCGGCAGTGGAATCCTGATCCATGCGCAGCACCCGCGCATCCGGGAACAGCTTTGCCAGCTCTTCCTCGGCTTTCTGGGTGCCGAAGCCCCGGTACTGCAGCTTGCCGCCGCAGGCGGGGCAGACAGTGGGCGGTTCCATCTGGCTGCCGCAGTAGTGGCACAATACCTTGTGCGCCGCTTTGTGGTACACCATCGGCACGCTGCACTTTGTGCACTTGAGCACCTCGCGGCAGTCCTCGCACTGGGCCATGGTCTGGTAGCCCCGGCGGTTCAGCAGCAAAATGGTCTGCTTGCCTGCATCCAGATTGCGGCGGATGGCATCTTCCAGCGACAGACTGATCTCCCGCGGGTTGCCTGCCGCCAGCTCTGCGCGCATATCCACGATCTGCACCGTGGGCAGCGGGTTGCCGCCGTAGCGCTGGGTCAGCCGCACCAGCTGGGTGCGGCCATGCTGGGCCGCGTAAAAGCTCTCGGTGCTGGGGGTGGCGCTTGCCAGCAGAAGCAATGCACCGTTTTCCGCCGCGCGCTGCCGGGCCACCTCGTGGGCAGAATAGCGGGGCGCGGATTCCGAGCGGTAGGTGTGCTCCTGCTCCTCATCGATGATGATGAGCCCGATGTTTTCCAGCGGCGAAAAGATCGCACTGCGGGTACCCACCACGATGTCTGCGCCGCCGTCCTGAATCATCTGCCACTGCAAAAGGCGTTCGGTGTGGTTGAGGGCAGAGTGCTGCACCGCCACCCGGCGGCCAAACTGACTCTTGAGCCGCAGGATCATCTGCGGGGTCAGGCTGATCTCCGGCACCAGCACCAGCGCACGCCTGCCCTGCTCCAGACAGCGGGCAATGAGCTTTAAAAACACCAGCGTTTTGCCGCTGCCGGTCACGCCGTAGAGCAGCGCCGAGTGGGGTGCATCGTCTTCCAGCTTTGGCAGCAGAGCATCGTAAGCCGCCTGCTGCTCCTGCGTGAGGGTGATCGGCTCGTTTTTCAGCGGAATGGACGAATACAGGTCGATGGATTTATTCACCTTGCTGCATTCCAGCACGCCTTTGGCGCACAGGTTATCCAGCACGGCACGGCTGATGCCCTTGTCTTCCAGTTCGTTCAGGGTGCGCGGCCCACCGCCCAGCAGCGCCACTGCCGCCAATTGCTTGGCTGTCGGCTTCGGCTTTGGCGGCAGCCCGCCCACAAGGCGGTAGGAGTTCTCGGTGTGGCGGGTGAGCTGCTTTTGCAGCACCGGCGTTACGCCGTCCGCCGCCACGGCAGGCTTGTACTGTGCACCATAGGGAATGACCGCCTTGACCGCTTCGTAATAGGTGCAGAAGGTGCGCTCCTTCAAAAAGTGCACCAGCCGCAGCAGTTCCGGGGTCAGGCAGGCGGATGCCGGGGCCACGTCGAAAAGATATTTCAGCTTCGCGCTTTCCGGTTCGGCATCGCAGGCCAGCACCACGCCCATGCGGGCGCGGCTGCCGCGGCCAAAGGGCACCAGCACCATGCTGCCAAGTTTTACCGCATTCTGCTGATCCGGCATGACGGCATAGGTATAAAGCTTATCAAAGTGGAAGGTCGCATTGCTGACGGCAACGCCTACCGTTTTGGGCATTCGTCCAGCTCCTTCAAAATGTTATTCTGCGGCACCAATGCGCTGGCAGATGGCCTGATACAGTGCATCGGCGCAGGTATCGACCTGGTCGTTGACCAGCTTCAGGGTGAATTTATCCTGCTGGGCCAGCTCCTGCCGGGCGGTGGCAAGACGTTCCTGAATGCTGTCCTCGGTCTCGGTGCCGCGGCCCCGCAGACGGCGCTCCAGCTCCTCCACCGACGGCGGCAGCAGGAACACGGTGGTCGCGCCCGGGAACATGCGGCGGATGTTCGCTGCGCCGTGCACATCGATGACCAGAACGACCACCTTCCGGGCTGCAAGGCGCTTGTCCACCTCTTCGCGCAGGGTACCGTAGTAGTTGCCGTTGTAGAAGTTGTGCTCCACCACCTGATCGTTCTCGATCAGCTGCTGGAACTGCTCCCGGGTGCGGTAATAATAATCCACGCCCTCCTGCTCACCGGGACGCGGTGCGCGGGTGGTGG
Organism: Faecalibacterium sp. AF27-11BH; assembly: GCF_003603005.1. Classification (NCBI taxonomy): domain Bacteria; kingdom Bacillati; phylum Bacillota; class Clostridia; order Eubacteriales; family Oscillospiraceae; genus Faecalibacterium; species Faecalibacterium sp. AF27-11BH. Next base: position 421,211 of record NZ_QVGS01000001.1, on the reverse strand, counting down.
CGGAAACAGTCTTTTCGATCTCCGGGTGTGCTTCGCGCAGTGCCTTCACCACGCTGTCCTTGCCGGTACCGGCCGCGCCGGAGACCACAAACAAATATTTATCGTTCGCCATGGGTCTGTTCCTCCTCTGCTGGTGTTTTGCCCTCCTGTCCTGCCGCACGGTTGGCCACCGTTTCCGGCTGAAGCGCCGAGAGCACCACATGATCGGAGTCCATGATAAGCACTGCACGGGTGCTGCGGCCATAGGATGCATCGATCAGCATTCCGCGCTCCCGCGCTTCCTTTACAAGGCGCTTGACCGGGGCGGAGTCCGGGCTGACCACTGCCACCACACGGCCTGCACTGACCATATTGCCAAACCCGATGTTGATGAGCTTCATAAACCCCTCCGAATTTTCTGTATCACTCCAGATTCTGGATCTGTTCGCGGATCTTTTCGATCTCCGCCTTCATATCCACCACGATGCGGGTGATATCCAGATCCTGACACTTGGAGCCGATGGTATTGGTCTCGCGGTTCAGCTCCTGCGTCAAAAAGTCCAGCTTGCGGCCCACCGGCTCGTCCAGCTTGAGGATATCGCGGTACTGCGCAATGTGGCTGCGCAGGCGCACCGTCTCTTCATCCACAGCGGTCTTATCGCCAAAAATAGCGGCCTCGGTCAGCACGCGGGCATCGTCGATATCGCGGTCCTCCAGAATGACCTTGAGCTTCTCGTACAGGCGGTTGGTGTAGGCTTCCACGCGGCCTGCGCTCAAAGTCTCCACCCTGCCCACGCACTCCTCGAGGAAGTTCAGACGGTTTTCCACGTCTGCCTTCATCTTGGCACCCTCGGCGGCGCGCATCTCCACAAAGCGGTCCAGCGCCTGTGCGGTAACGGCAGAAACATCTTCCCACAGCTGTTCCTCGTCCACATCCGCGTGGCGGGTGGTGAGCACATCCGGGAAGCGGGTCAGCACGCCCGCAGAGATATCGTTCTTGACACCCAGCTGTTCCGAAATATCCCGCATGGCCTGCTGGTAGCTGCGTGCCAGCTCCATGTTGACGGCCACCACCGTATCGGCAGCGTCCACATTCTGCACGGTCATGCTCAGCTCCACCTTGCCGCGGGAAATGCGCTCGTTGAGCTGCTTTTTCAGGCGGCTGTCCAGATAGCTGCAGGTGCGCGGGATGCGCGAAGAATACTCAAAGTAGCGGGAATTCACGCTGCGCAGCTCCACCGTGATCTCACGGCCATTGCGCACAGCAGTCCCCCGGCCAAAGCCGGTCATGCTTAAGATCATAACGCTCTCCTGTTCTTACATTTTCAGTGTTTCAGCTTACAAGTTTCGGTATACGTATCCGCCTTTGGGTACACAAACCCATGTTACGATACATATAGTTTCATTTTACTATTCTTCGGCCCAAAATTCAAGGTGCACTGTTGCGTGCCGCCGCCAAAACCGGCCGCAATACACGGTGCAAAGCAAAAAAGCTCTGATACAAAATCTTCCGATCCTGTATCAGAGCCTGTTTCAGTTGGTTTTATATACGCAGGTCACGCTGTTCTGCAGCAGATTTGCGTTCAGCAGTGCGCGCTCCACCCAGTGGATATTGTCCGCAATGGTATCGCGGGAGACACCGTATTCTGCCGCAATGTTCTCCATGCTGCGGTACTCGCGGCGGTAGAGCAAAGTCAGCACCAGCTTATCCTGCATTGTGATCTTGGTAAAATGCGGCCTGCGCCGGTGCTCCTTGCAATAAGCCGCATTCAGTGCTTCCAGCATCTGGGCAAATTCCTTCCGGGTGATGCCGAAGGTAAATTCATAATCCTGCTCTGTAAATTCCGCAAGGCGCTGTGCCGTGATGCTTCTCATGCAGATCACCTCTTCTTTTTCCGGGGATGCCCGGGTGTCGGCTGCATCCATTTTGATTCATTATAAAATGGATGGATTTTCATGTCAATGAGCCGCCGCCCATTTTTGGGGCCAGATCCGGTGCAAAACACAAAAAGGAGCCTCCCGCCGCAAAAGCGAGAAGCTCCTGAATCCGTTATGAAAGATCAGACGGGATGAGACTGATTGGTGTAGTCCACATGGTCGCCGTCCACGCCCTGCTTCTTGGCATTGCGCTTTTCAAAGAACTTGGGTGCCACCTGCGGGAACATTGCGTAGGTCAGCACATCCTCTTCCTGCGTTGCCCACTTGGCAGCCTCTGCCTTCAGCTTGTCCATCTCAGGAGCCAGAGTATCAGCAAAGCGGCAGGTAATGGGCTGCTCGTCGCCCAGGATCTTCTTGGTGAACTCGGGCTTGATGGGAGCGGGAGTCTTGCCGTAATCACCGTGGACCAGACCCTTGAACTCCTTGGTGACCATCTTGTAGCGCTCGCCCAGGATCACGTTGAACACAGCCTGCGTACCAACGATCTGGCTGGTGGGGGTGACCAGCGGCGGATAGCCTGCATCCTCGCGGACGCGGGGGATCTCTGCCAGCACTTCGTCCAGCTTATCTTCCTTGCCGGCATCCTTCAGCTGTTTGAGCATGTTGGAGAACATGCCGCCCGGCACCTGATACAGCAGGGTGTTTGCATCCACGCCGAGGCTCTTCGGGCTGATCTGGCCGTTGGCAATGTACTTCTCGCGCAGCTTTGCAAAGTATGCGCGCACAACGTTCAGCTGCTTCAGATCCAGACCGGTGTCGTAATCGGTGCCCTGCAGGGCAGCGACCAGACTCTCGGTGGGCATGTGGCTGGTGCCCAGGCTCAGGGGGCTCATGGCGGTATCGATGATGTCGGCACCTGCCTCGATGCCCTTCAGGATGGACATGGAAGCCAGACCTGCGGTGTAGTGGCTGTGGATGTCAACAGGGATGCTGACGGTCTCCTTCAGCTTTTTCACCAGATCGTAGCAGGTATAGGGGGTCAGCAGACCGGCCATATCCTTGATGCAGATGGAGTTTGCGCCCATCTCCTCCAGGGTCTTGGCGTAGGCTGCAAAGTACTCGTTGTTGTGCACGGGGCTGAGGGTGTAGCTGATGCAGCCCTGCACATGAGCGCCTTCCTTGTTGGCTGCCTTGATGGCGGTCTGCAGGTTGCGCGGATCGTTCAGTGCATCGAAAATACGGATCACGTCGATGCCGTTTGCAACAGACTTCTGCACAAAGTACTCAACGGCATCGTCTGCGTAGGGGCGGTAGCCCAGCATGTTCTGGCCGCGGAACAGCATCTGCAGCTTCTGGTGGGGCAGTTCCTTGCGCAGGATGCGCAGGCGCTCCCACGGGTCTTCGTCCAGAAAGCGGATGCAGCTGTCGAACGTAGCGCCGCCCCAGCACTCCACGGAGAAGTAGTTGATCTTATCCATTTCCGGCAGGATGGGACGCATCTCATCCATGGTCATGCGGGTGGCCAGCAGAGACTGGTGGGCATCGCGCAGGACGACCTCAGTAACCTTGATCGGCTTTTTGGCCATGATTGTCACCTCTCCCTTAGTTCATGGAAACCAGAACGTCACCGGAGTTGACGGTGTCGCCCTTGTTGACGTTGATGGAAGCCACAGTGCCATCCTGCGGAGCAACGATCTCGTTCTCCATCTTCATGGCCTCCAGGATCACCAGCACGTCGCCAGCCTTCACGGATGCACCGGCCTTGACCTTGACATCCAGAATGTTGCCGGGCATGGGAGCCTTGACGGCAACGGCACCAGCAGCGCCTGCAGCAGCCTTGGGAGCAGCAGCGGGAGCCGGAGCAGCCTTAGGAGCAGCGGGTGCGGCAGGAGCTGCAGCAGCAACCGGAGCAGCACCAGCGGCAGTCTCCTCCACGGAGACGCTGTAAGCAACGCCATTGACGGTAATATTGTAGTACTTCATGGAAGGATCCTCCAAATCAAAATCGTATCAAAAAGATTTATACAGACGATTACAGAGCCATGTTGCCGTGCTTCTTGGGCAGGCGGGCAGCACGCTTGGTGCTCAGCAGTTCCAGTGCGGCAACAACGCTTGCACGCACATTGGCTGCATCGCAGGTCAGGTCAGCAGCGCCGCAGGCAACTGCATTTGCTGCGCTGCACACCTCGGCGGTGTAAGCAGCAGCCTTTGCGTTGGTGGCTGCAATGATGTTGTCGGAAGCATCGATCTCTTCCTTGTACAGGACGCTGACCGCTGCGCTGGGTTCCAGTGCGCTGACGGTGCAGCCAGCCACGGCAATGCGCAGATCGGCAGCAGCCAGAGCGGTGTAAACAGGGCCGACGGCCTTGCCAGCCAGCACAGCCACCTTTGCGGTGGTAGCGTCGGCATAGGTAGCAGCCAGACGGGCAGCCTCACGGATGCCGCCTGCAATGTCGTCGGTCGCGCTGGGCACAAAGCCCTCGGTATCCACAATGGTGATCACCGGCACGCTGAAGGCATCGCACAGACGCACAAAGCGGGAAGCCTTGGCCACGCAGTTGTGGCACAGGGTCTTGCCGGTGGCCACAACGCCCACGGCGTTGCCGCCCACGGTGGCAAATGCGGTGTAAACAGACTTGCCAAAGCCTGCATACAGCTCCACAGCGCTGTCCTTATCGACCACGGCAGCAGCAGCCTTTGCAGGCTCTGCACCGGCAGCCAGAGCAGCAGTGGGCTGCTCGAACTCAAAGATCGCAGGGCCGGTCAGGTTGTTGGCCGGCAGCAGGCCCACGATGTGAGCAGCCTTCTCGGCAGCTTCCTCAGCAGTGGGTGCCACAATGGCGGCCACGCCAGCCTTTGCAGCGGCGGCTGCGGTGCCGGCATCGGCCACCTTGTCGCCCTTGGCAGCAGAGGTGAACGGAGCGGTGAAGAACAGCTCTGCGCCCTCAGCCATGATGCAGACATCTGCATTGGCAGCGCTCAGTGCGCTGGTGCCGCCGCAGACACCCAGAACAACAGCCACCTGCGGGATCACGCCGGAAACCTTTGCGATCTGCGCATTCAGCTTTGCGCTGGCGGTCAGCACGTCCAGACCCTCAGCCAGCTTTGCGCCGACGGAGTTATAGAAGGTGACGACCGGGCAGCCAGTCTGAGCTGCCATCTCCAGAACTTTGATGTTCTTTTCAACATCCTTTACGGTAACAGCTTCGCCGTTCTGGTAAACAGCGTAAGCCTGCTGACCTGCCGCATAGCCGCAGGCAGCGCTCACTGCACCGTCAGCAAACAGTGCAGTGTATTCCCCGTCATCAAAAAACTTGGCGAGGATTTCTCCCTTATTGATCTTTGAAGCCATGGTAAGACCTCCTGGTTGTCTGTGTGAGCTTTCAAAATTAGTTTTATTATACTGAATTTTCCATAAAAATGCAAGAGATTCTATAAAAGTCCATGCGAATCAACATCTGTCGCGCAGAGTTCTACAATTTTTTAACGAGTCATCGTTCCTCCGCTTTCTCGCCTTTTTTCGGGCATTTTGCACCGCACACTCAGCTGCCAAAAAATCTCTTTTAATTTTGTGGATTCTGTCTGCCCCTGCTGCATTTTATTTTATAAGAAGTTATGTTACACTATATTTAATATGTAAATTTTTTTCGCAGAACAGCCCGCCGGGAAGCTTCGGGGCGGGTCATTTTGCAGAATATAAAAGGAAGGCCATGTCAAATTGAAAGATCTGTTCACTTCACTCCGCGCCTCCAACGAAACCTACAACTCCATGAAGCACTCCGCCCGGGCTATCATCCGCCGCGCCGAGATCCCCCTGCTCGCGGTCATCGTCCTGTATAAGGCTGCAACGAACCTGCTGTTCGTCCCCCTGATGCAGCAGCTCTGGTCGCTCACGCTGCGGTTCGCACCCATGCACTACCTGAGCAACAACAATGCTTCCGATATCTTTTCCTCCCCTGCGATCATCCTGTGCATCACGCTCATTGCCATCCTGACCGCGTTCTGGGCGCTGTATGAGTTTTCCGTCCTGCTGCATGGGCTGGATCTTGCCCGCAAGGGCGAAACGATCCGCCTGCCTGCCCTGCTGCGCACCTCTCTTGCAGATATCCGCCACGCATTCCTGCCGCAGAACTGGCTCGTTCTGGTCTACAGTGCCGTGCTGATCCCGTTCACCAATTTTTTCCTCGCCTGTAACTATATCACGCAGCTTGCCGTGCCGGAATACATCATAGGTGTCATCCGGGCAAACAGCCGGTATTACCTGCTCTATCTGGCTGCCGGTGCTGCCCTGCTGTTCCTCTGTGTCAGCTGGGTGCTGGTGCTGCCGCTGTTCGTGCTGGAGCGCAAAAGCCTGTGGCAGTCGGTAAAGGAAAGCTTTTGCTGCATCCGCAGGCGCGTCTTCCGTGCTTTTCTTTTGCTGCTGCGCTGGAACCTCTCGGTCGTCCTGCGTTCCCTGCTGCTGACGGCAGCGGTTGCCGTGCCGCTGTACGGCATCATCATTGCGGTCGGGCTGCAGAGCACACAAGCCATGTTTGCACTGTCCCGCGCGGCGCTGGCCATTGAGATGCCGTTCTTCCAGTTCCTGATCGACTGCGCCATCACCATGGCGCAGTGCACGATCCTCGCCATGCTGCACTGCCGCCTGCGGGAGTCTCTCCCCTCTGAGCCGGAGCCGGTCCAGAGCGGAAAGCATCACCGTTCCACCGGCAGGCTGCTTTTGGGTGCATCGGTTGCGGGTGCTACTCTGCTCACCTTTGCGCTGGCATTCTGTTACCTTGCCCTGCCCAGAGACGACGAGCTGCTCTCCATGCTGGGCGGCGTTGCGCCGGTAGTCACCGCGCACCGCGGCTACTCCGCTGCCGCACCGGAAAACACCCTGCCCGCTTTCCAGCTGGCCATCGATCAGGGCTGCGAGTGGGCCGAGCTGGATGTGCAGATGACCAGGGACGGCGTGGTCATGGTGACCCACGATACCAGCCTGCGCCGCTGCACCGGCCGCAACGAGAACATCTACGACCTGACCTATAACGAGGTTCGTAAGCTGGATGCCGGGCGCTGGTTCGGCCAGAAGTACACTGGTGCCAAAGTTCCCACACTGGAAGAAGTGCTGGACCTGTGCAAAGGTAAGATCCAGCTGAACATTGAGATCAAGCCCAATGCCGCCACCCCGGAGCTGGAAGCGGAAACCATCCGCATCATCCGCGAAAAAGGCTTTGCGCAGGACTGCACCATCACCTCGCAGAGTTATGAGACCCTCTGCAAGGTCAAGGAGCTGGCACCGGAGATCCGGACCGGCTATATCCTTGCACTGGGCGTGGGCAGTTATTACGATCTGCCTGCCGCAGATTTCTTCAGCGTACAGTCCACCTTTATCACCTCCGGTATGGTGCAGCAGATCCATAAGCGCAGCAAGACGATCTCCGCATGGACCGTCAACCGCGAAGAGGATGCCAGCGAACTGCTGAGCATCGGCGTGGACGACCTGATCACCGATAAGCCGGATATGATCCAGCAGCTGCTGAGCGAGGATGCCGACCTTGACAACAGCCTCGTCCTCCTGCGCGACTTCATCCGTGACCTGTTCGCTCCGTCCGATGTCGATGAACCCACTCCTGAGGAAGAGACCATCGAAGAAGCCATCGAGGACCCGGACGAATTGCTGGATGCATCGTAATCGCGGCAAACATCAAGTATTCTGTTAAACTACCCGTACACACATAAAAAGCCCCCTGCCAGTTCATCACCGGCAGGGGGCTTGCAAGTTTACCTGATCCAGTTTTATCAAGTAAGATCATTCCAATTCGGTAAGCTTGGATCTTTACAAAGCAATTTATTTCATAAATCGGTACTGTGAACAAATCACTTACATTCCTTCTTCATAGCAGAATAACCGATGAGAACGGTCCACACATAGGCACAGGTCTTGGGGATCATCAGCATACCGATCATGGGGACGGTATTGGCCCAAAGAACAACGGGAATGTAGAACCCGAAGCTCAGCACGATGGTCATCCACATCCAGCGAAAAGCCGCGTCGTTATGCTCCTTGGCGCTGCGGTAGAACAGCACGATGATCAGCAGGCCCATCAGTGCAAAAGGAATGTTACGGTAAATGCCCCAGGACAGCGGGGATTCGGCGCTCAGCCACTGGTTCTGCGGCATCATGCACAGGATAACACGCACGGCAGCCAGACCGTAGATGGCGGCAGTCAGGCCATTGTTGCCCTTGACCCGGTAGCGCTCACGCCATACATAGTACAGCAGCACATAAAAGACAGTCATTGTCACAGAGGTGATCCACTTACCCAGACCCAGGGGGACGGTAAAGTTTTCAAAGCCCGTGGTGCATAGAGCCAGAGCACGGGGAATCAGATGGAACGAGTCGCCGGCACCCAGAACGACAGCCATCAGGCCGAACAGCTTGAACTGGTGGCTGCCCTTGCAGCCACGAATCATCAGGATACCGATGGTGATGACGGATACCAGATACACAGCATCAAAAACAGTTTCTACGATTGCTTGCATAGTTGATTGCTCCTTGTTGATAGATTAAATTGATTGTAACACTGCATTTTTTTGCAGGGCCGACTTCGTTTTTACGGTCATCAAGGGCTTGCTCGGCAAAGTTGCATCCAAAACGCAGGATGTTGAAGCTTGCATTCCTCCACACAAGACAGGCGAGCAGCAACAGGATATTGCGATGAACTTTCCTAGGAGTGTCTCCCTTGAGTGAACAGTGTTCATTTTGGACATTATAAAATTCCCACAGCAGTGTGGGAAGAAAATGCAGTCAATATAAGGTTCTGCGCACGATTTCCAGCACAGCGGCGGGGTCGTAGTCCTGCCGCAGCAAGGCAGACAGCATCAGCGAAAATAGAACATCGGCAAATTTTTCAACGGTGAATTGCGCGTTAAAAGCGTCCGGACGGATTTTGGTATCCTGTTGCAGCACCGTACACAGACCATTTAAGATATGGTGCCAGATTTGCTGCATGTGCCGTTTGCCATCGGCCTTGTCCTCCTGCATAAAGCCGAGAGAGTGCAGTGTGAAGAATCCAGGATACTGCTCACAGCCGTAGGCCATGCGCTCGTACATCCATTTGACACAGGTCTGCACATCCTGAAATACAGCCTCGTCCTGCGGGCGGTGGAAAATTTCGCACCAGACGCTCTCGACCGTGGCGCTGATAAGCTCAGCCTTGGAGTCATAATAGTTGTAGATCGAGCCGACCGAGACCCCGCATGCCGAGGCGACAGAACGGATACTGACCGCCGCCCAGCCCTTTTCCCGGATAAGCTCACGGCTGTTTTTTAAGATATCTTCCTTGGAGGTTACGATTGTATTCATGTGGTCACCCTCAATATGAACAATGTTCATTTTTATTATACTGCCCGTTCCCACTTTGTCAAGAGGATTTCATAAAAGGTTTATATTTTTGTGGTTCTCCCTTTGAGCCATGTTCACGAATGGAAAATATGAATCAGCTGAAAGTTTACAAACCCAACACAGGTTTCTGCATTGGCTACGGGGGACAGATGGCCGACCACCCATGCGCTGACCTCGTCTCCTTCCATCGACTTCAAAGCCTCGCTCAAAAATTCCAAATTAAAGCCGATTCGCAGGTGCTCTTCCAGCTTTCCGTTGAAGGAAAATTCCTCATTCATCTGTGCAATCGTGCTACACATTGATGCTCTGCCCGTGCCGCCGGATTCAAGATCCATTATCACCCCACTGTCAGGCAACAGCGCCTTATTTTCGATAATGTCACGGTCATTTCTTAATGTCAATAATGTCAAAAAGACCCCTGAAAGTTTCGATTTCTCGTCACTTTCAGGGGTCTTTCAAATTATTCTCAAATGTTAAACCGCGAAGGCTCGTTGAATTATAATTCTGTGTGCTTTTTCGCAGCTTAATGTCAAACTAATGCCACAGCGCGATTTTTCTTTCGATTTTTGCTCATAGCAACGTTGAAAGTTCGCGTAATTCCATTATTCGAGCTCAATGGTTGCCGGCGGCTTACCGGTGCAATCATAGAACACGCGGTTCACATGCTTGACCTCATTGACGATGCGGCTGGTGACAGTGCCCAGAACATCCCAAGGCATATTATAGCTCTCCGCGGTCATAAAGTCGGTGGTGGTCACAGCACGCAGCGCCACAGCGTAATCATAGGTGCGCTCGTCGCCCATGACGCCCACACTGTGCATGTTGGTCAAGGCTGCATAGTACTGGCTGATCTCCTTATCCAGACCTGCCTTTGCGATCTCCTCACGCCAGATCGCGTCGGCATCCTGCACGATTGCCACCTTCTCAGGTGTCACTTCGCCGATGATGCGGATGCCAAGACCCGGGCCGGGGAACGGCTGACGGCTGACCAAATATTCGGGCAGGCCCAGCTCACGGCCGGCCTGACGCACCTCGTCTTTGAACAGGTTGCGCAGCGGCTCCACCAACTCCTTGAAGTCCACGGTGTCGGGCAGACCGCCGACGTTGTGGTGGCTCTTGATAACAGTGGACTCACCGCCCAGACCGCTCTCAACGACATCCGGGTAAATGGTACCCTGTGCCAGGAAATCCACCTTGCCGATCTTCTTGGCCTGCTCTTCAAACACACGGATGAACTCTTCGCCGATGATCTTGCGCTTGCGCTCCGGCTCGGTAACACCAGCCAGCTTTGCAAAGTAGCGTTCGCGGGCATCCACACAGATAAAGTTGATATCAAAGCCGTTGGCATTGCCCGGGCCGAATACAGAGCAGACCTCTTCCTTCTCGTTCTTACGCAGCAGACCGTGATCCACGAACACGCAGGTCAGCTGCTTGCCGATGGCCTTAGCCAGCATAGCTGCCAGAACGGAGGAATCCACGCCGCCGGACAAGGCGCACAGCACCTTGCCATCGCCGATGCGCTCACGCAGGGCCTTGACGTTGTTCTCCACAAAGGAGTCCATCTTCCAGTCGCCGGTGCAGCCGCAGACGTTGTACACGAAGTTGCGCAGCATCTTCTTGCCTTCCGCAGTGTGCAGCACTTCCGGGTGGAACTGAACTGCGTACAGTCCCTTCTCGGCGTTCTCTGCCGCAGCTACCGGGCAGTTGACCGTGTGAGCAGTGATTTTAAAGCCGGGCGCTGCCTGCTCAATATAGTCGTTGTGGCTCATCCAGCAAATGGTGGAGGGCTGCACATCGGTGAACATCTTGCTGTTCGTGTCCACGAACACCTCAGTCTTGCCGTACTCGCGCTCCGGTGCGCGGCAGACATGGCCGCCCAGCAGATGCATCATCAGCTGGCTGCCGTAGCAGATGCCCAGCACAGGCACACCCCAGTTGAAGATCTCAGGGTCGATCGTGGGGGAATCCTCCAGATAAACGCTGTTGGGGCCACCGGTAAAGATGATACCCTTGGGGTTCTTTGCCTTGATAACCGACAGATCGGTTTTATAGGAATAGATTTCACAGTAGACATTGTTCTCGCGGACGCGGCGCGCGATCAGCTGATTGTACTGGCCGCCAAAGTCCAGCACGATGACAGTTTCATGCTGCATGAAGTTCTCTCCTCCCTTATCCATTCAATGTGTTTCTACAGATAAAATCAGTATAGCACATCTGCCAAATAAAAGCGACATCATTTGTGAATTTTCCTGTTTTTATTTTTCACGTATGGGATGCCGCAGAACTGTTTTCAGTGTTCCCGGTGCAGCGCGGCGAGGATCACTCAGATAAATTTCGTGGTGGAAGCGTGTCTCTGAAAAATCAAGCCTATACCCCTGCTCTACGGCAAAGGCATCCATCTGCGCCAGCGTTTTCGGTTCTTCATCATAAGGGCCGATATGCAGGCACTGAACGCAAAGTCCCTCATCATAGGTCAGGAATTCCGCCTTGGAAAAATCCTTTTTCTTTTTGGCCGTTGCTTCCTGTACGGCCCAATCAAACGCTTCCGGCGTCACGAATTCTGGCAGTCGGATCATGGATGTCCACTCAAATGTTTCTTTATGTGCATAGTCAACGCCATCCACGCCCTTCTGATGCCACAAGCCCTCCAACGGTGGAACCACATATTCAAAATAGCCGTCCATCTTGTGGCTGCCCTTATAGCTCATTTTGATGGTGAAAGCAATGCCGTACAGCACTCCCATAGCCTCCTGATAGGCTCCACCCGGAGCATTCGGGTCGCCCTTGCCGTGCACTGCCACAAAATTCATACGCGGTATCGTAATCAGATGCGGTTTTTTCGGCGGGAGATAAAATTCCCTGTACTCTTTCTTATAATCAAACGGCATTACTCTTCACACCTTCCAGAAGTTCTCGCTGCTTCTTTTTGCTGAATTCCCTCAGCACCAGCCGATAGGACTTTTCCAGCATTTCCTTTTTCAGTATACCAGAACAACCTTGTTTTGTAAACAAAGAGTTGTGACATGCCGCAAAAAAAAATCCCCTGCCCTTACGGACAGAGGATCTAAAGCAAAAAGAGACCTTCCCACTCTCCGGAATGGGAAGGTCTCTCGTAAGTTTAACCTTTAGCCTTAGGAAAGGCGCGAAGGGTCAAAATCACTCAATGATCTTGCCAACAACGCCAGAACCAACGGTACGGCCACCCTCACGGATAGCGAAACGCAGGCCCTCTTCCATAGCGACAGGGGTCAGCAGCTCAACGTGCATCATGACGTTATCGCCGGGCATGCACATCTCAGTGCCTTCGGGCAGAGTGATGATACCGGTCACGTCGGTGGTGCGGAAGTAGAACTGAGGACGATAGTTGGAGAAGAACGGGGTGTGACGGCCGCCTTCGTCCTTGGTCAGAACGTACACCTGAGACTCGAAGGTCTTATGGGGGTGCACGGAACCGGGCTTAGCCAGAACCTGACCACGCTCGATCTGGGTACGATCAACACCACGCAGCAGAGCGCCGATGTTATCGCCAGCCTCAGCGAAGTCCAGAGACTTACGGAACATCTCCAGACCGGTGATGGTGGTGCTCAGACGATCGGGCTTGATGCCGACGATCTCCATAGCATCGCCAACCTTAGCAATACCACGCTCAACACGACCGGTTGCAACGGTACCACGGCCAGAAATGGTCATGACATCCTCGATGGGCATCAGGAAGGGCTTGTCTTCCTCACGATCGGGGTTGGGGATATAGGTGTCAACAGCGTCCATCAGCTCCTTGATGCAAGCATACTCGGGAGCATTGGGATCGGTGGAGGTAGACTCCAGAGCCTTCAGAGCGGAACCACGAATGATCGGGGTATCGTCGCCCGGGAAGTCGTACTCGCTCAGCAGCTCACGGATCTCCATCTCGACCAGATCCAGCAGCTCTTCGTCGTCGACCATATCGCACTTGTTCATGAACACAACGATATAGGGCACACCGACCTGACGAGCCAGCAGGATGTGCTCACGGGTCTGGGGCATGGGACCATCGGTAGCAGCAACGACCAGAATAGCGCCGTCCATCTGAGCAGCACCAGTGATCATGTTCTTAACGTAGTCAGCATGGCCCGGGCAGTCAACGTGAGCGTAGTGACGAGCGTCGGTCTGATACTCAACGTGAGCGGAGTTGATCGTGATACCACGAGCACGCTCCTCAGGAGCCTTATCGATGTTGGCATAATCCATGAAGTCTGCGTCGCCCTTCAGAGCCAGGTACTTGGTGATAGCGGCGGTCAGAGTGGTCTTGCCGTGGTCAACGTGACCGATGGTGCCGATGTTCACATGCGGCTTAGAACGGTCGAACTTTGCCTTTTCAGCCATTGGAATATCCTCCCTTAATTTAGGTTTTGATATTTGGTTACAACAACCCTGCAAGATGCAGACATTGCATTGCAAGGCTATTCTACTAAATTTGCCCTGTAAAATCAAGTGCTTTTACAGGAAATTTTGCCGAGGCTACACTACCCCGGCAAAATTCACTTTAAATTTAAGGCGATCAGCCCTTGGTGCGGCCAGCAATGATCTGGTCAGCAATGTTCTTGGGCACCGGCTCGTAGTGAGACGGCTCCATGACATACTGGCCACGGCCCTGAGTCTTGGAGCGCAGGTCGGTAGCGTAGCCGAACATCTGAGCCAGAGGCACAAATGCATTGACGCGCTGAGTACCAGCCATAGCTTCCATGCCCTGGATCTGACCACGGCGTGCATTCAGGTCGCCGATAACATCGCCCAGATACTCATCGGGAACGATAACTGCAACCTTCATGATAGGCTCAGTGATGATAGGATCAGCCTTGCGCATAGCATCCTTGAACGCCATAGAACCAGCAATGGAGAAGGCCATTTCAGAGGAGTCGACCTCATGATAAGAACCATCCCACAGGGTAACCTTGACATCAACGACAGGATAGCCAGCCAGAACACCGGACTTCATAGCACCCTGGATACCGTTGTCGATAGCCGGGATGTATTCCTTCGGGATGGCACCGCCAACGATGGCGTTGACGAACTCGTAACCCTTGCCGGGCTCGTTGGGCTCGATCTTGATCTTAACATGACCGTACTGGCCCTTACCACCGGACTGACGTGCGTACTTGGTCTCCTGGTTGGCCTCTTTGCGGATGGTCTCACGGTAAGCAACCTGAGGTGCACCCACGTTTGCTTCAACCTTGAACTCACGCAGCAGACGGTCAACGATGATCTCCAGGTGCAGCTCGCCCATACCGGCGATGATGGTCTGACCGGTCTCTTCGTCAGTGTAGGTCTTGAAGGTCGGATCCTCTTCGGCCAGCTTTGCCAGCGCGATGCCCATCTTCTCGTTGCCGGCCTTGGTCTTGGGCTCGATGGCAACGCGGATAACAGGCTCGGGGAACTTCATGGACTCCAGAATGATGGGATGATTCTCATCACACAGAGTGTCACCGGTAGTGGTGTTCTTCAGACCGACAACAGCAGCGATATCACCTGCGTAGCAGCAGTCGATATCCTTGCGGTGGTTAGAATGCATCTGCAGGATGCGGCCCATACGCTCCTTGCTGTCCTTCACGGAGTTGTAGACAGTGGTACCTGCCTCAACCTTACCGGAGTAAACACGGAAGTATGCCAGCTTACCAACGAACGGGTCGGTAGCGATCTTGAAGGCCAGAGCTGCGAAGGGAGCGTCGTCAGAAGACGGACGGGTCTCCTCTTCCTCAGTCTCGGGATTCACGCCCTTGATGTCAGGGACATCGGTAGGAGCGGGCATATAGTCAACGATAGCGTCCAGCAGCTTCTGGACACCACGGTTCTTGTAGGAAGAACCGCAGACAACGGGAACCAGCGTGTTAGCGATGGTCTCCTTGCGGATCGCAGCCTTCAGCTCGGCACGGGTGATCTCCTCGCCCTCAAGGTACTTTTCCATGAGCTCTTCGTCGTTCTCAGCAACAGCCTCGATCAGGATGTTGTGATACTCCTCAGCCTGCTCACGCATATCCTCAGGAATGGGCTCGGTACGCATGTCGTTGCCCATGTCGTCGTAGTAGACCTCAGCGTTCATATCGACCAGGTCAACGATACCGCGGAAGGTATCCTCCTGACCGATAGGCAGCTGGATTGCCACGCCGTTTGCGTGCAGACGATCGTGCAGCATCTTGATGCAGCGGAAGAAGTCGGCACCCATGGTGTCCATCTTGTTAACGTACACCATACGGGGAACCTTATACTCGTCAGCCTGACGCCAAACGGTCTCAGACTGCGGCTCAACACCGCCCTTTGCAGCCAGAACGGTCACAGAACCGTCCAGCACGCGCAGGGAACGCTGGACCTCAACAGTGAAGTCCACGTGGCCCGGGGTGTCGATGATGTTGATGCGGTGACGGTTCTTCTTGAATGCAACCGGATCCTTCTGGGTCTCAGAGTGGCTCCAGTAGCAGGTGGTAGCAGCGGAAGTGATGGTGATACCACGCTCCTGCTCCTGAACCATCCAGTCCATGGTAGCGCCGCCATCATGAACTTCGCCGATCTTGTGGTTGATACCGGTGTAGTACAGAATACGCTCGGTAGTAGTAGTTTTACCAGCATCAATGTGGGCCATAATGCCGATATTTCTCGTCATCTGAAGAGAAACTTCTCTGGGTGTAGCCATGAAATTAACCTCCTACAGAACAGATCAATAACGGAAATGAGCGAAAGCCTTGTTAGCCTCTGCCATCTTGTGAGTATCCTCACGCTTCTTCACGGCGTTACCAGTGTTGTTGGCAGCATCCATGATTTCAGCAGCCAGACGCTGAGCCATGGTCTTCTCACCACGGCTGCGGCTGTAGGCAGTCAGCCAGCGCAGACCCAGGGTCTCGCGGCGAGCCGGGCTGACTTCCAGAGGAACCTGGTAGTTAGCACCGCCAACGCGGCGGGTCTTGCACTCGAGGCTGGGCATGATGTTCTCCATCGCCTTCTCGAAAGTCTCCAGAGGATCGTTGCCGGTCTTCTCCTGAATCATGGAGAAAGCTTCGTAAACGATCTTCTGAGCGACGCCCTTCTTGCCATCCAGCATAACGCTGTTGACCAGACGAGTGACCATCTTGGAATTGTAAATAGGATCAGCTAAGACATCGCGCTTAGCAATGTTACCTCTTCTAGGCATCTTTCTTCCCTCCTTCACAGAATGATATCATCGGTACTCGAAAGTAATAAAACTCCCGTTGTGTCACAAAGAGCTGACCTTTACATAAACTGTTGCCCTCCGCTTTGCAAGCGGACTTGTTATTTATATAATGGAAAGCCGTTTATGGCGGTTGTCCTCAATTACTTCTTTGCAGCACCGGCCTTAGGACGCTTTGCGCCGTACTTGGAGCGGGCCTGATTACGGCCTGCCACACCCTGAGTATCCAGGGTACCACGGATGATGTGGTAACGCACACCGGGCAGGTCCTTAACACGACCGCCACGGATCAGCACGACGGAGTGCTCCTGCAGGTTATGGCCGATACCGGGAATGTAAGAGGTGACCTCGATACCATTCGTGAGGCGGACACGAGCAACCTTACGCAGAGCAGAGTTGGGCTTCTTGGGGGTCATGGTACGAACAGCAGTGCAGACACCACGCTTCTGGGGGCTGTTCAGATCAGAATACTGTTTCTTCTGAGAATTGTAGCTCTTCAGCAGTGCGGGAGCGGTGCTCTTGGTAGCCAGAACCTGACGACCCTTGCGTACAAGCTGGTTAAAAGTAGGCATTTTGTTTCTCCTTTCTTAATAATGCACATCGGACTTTTTCCGACTTTTTTGCCGCACTATCCCCATGAGGGATGCGCAACAGTTATATAATACTCGCTTTACAGGCGGATGTCAACAGTTTTTGCAAAGTTTTTTGCATTTATTCCAGATTTTTTCTTTCAGCATTTTTTCGACGCAAAACGCACGGTTTTCTCCCCTGTTTCCGCTTTTCCGGGCATATAAAAACCGCCCTGCAGGCGGATGCCCACAGAGCGGTCCATTGTTTTATTTTAGAAGAAGGAGCTTTGCTTACTGTGCAGCAGCTGCCAGTTCAGCAGCGACCTCAGCATCGCGCTCAGCCTCACGGTTCTTCAGATCCTCACGGACTTCCGGCAGACCAGTACCTGCGGGGATCAGCTTACCAATGATGACGTTCTCCTTCAGGCCGGCCAGCGGGTCGACCTTGCCCTTGATGGCAGCTTCGGTCAGCACGCGGGTGGTCTCCTGGAAGGATGCAGCGGACAGGAAGGAGTCGTTTGCCAGAGCAGCCTTGGTGATGCCCAGCAGCACCTGCTGGTACTCAACCAGCTTCAGGCCCTCTTCACCAGCGTCGATGCGCTGCTGCAGATCGGCGTTGATGCTCTCCACTTCCAGACGGCTTGCCAGTGCACCGCCGATCAGGTTGGAAGAACCGGAATCAGTCACGCGCACCTTGCGGCACATCTGACGGACGATGACTTCGATATGCTTATCGTTGATCTCAACGCCCTGCAGACGGTAGACCTTCTGAACTTCGTTGATCAGGTAGTTCTGGACATCCTCCAGACCCTTGATTGCCAGAATATCCTGCGGATACAGAACACCTTCACGGGTGATGATGTCGCCCTTCTCCACACGGTCACCCGGCATCACGCGGGAATGCTGGGTGAACGGGATGGAGTAGCTCTTTACGACCTCGGCACCGTTCTCGTCCTTGCCGGTCACCTTGATAACGACATTCTTCTTGGTATCGTCCTGAGAAACGACACCAGAGATCTCGCTCATGATGGCCATGCTCTTGGGACGGCGGCTCTCGAACAGCTCTTCAACACGGGGAAGACCCTGCGTGATATCTTCAGCAGATGCGATACCGCCGGTATGGAAGGTACGCATGGTCAGCTGAGTACCAGGCTCGCCGATGGACTCTGCGGCGATAACGCCGACAGACTCGCCCAGACGGACCGGCTCGCCGTTTGCCATATCGGAACCGTAGCAGCGTGCGCAGACACCGGTCTTTGCACGGCAGGTCAGCAGGCTGCGGATCTTCAGCTTGGTAATGCCAGCAGCCTCGATCTCGTTTGCATCGTACAGGTCGATCATCTTGCCTTCCGGCACGATCACCTTGCCGGTGACGGGGTTGACCACATCGCCCACAGCAAAACGGCCGATCAAGCGCTCGCGGAAGCTCTCGATCTTCTCCTTGCCCTCGTGGATCTCAGACACCCACAGGCCGTCGGTGGTGCCGCAGTCGATCTCGCGCACAATGACATCCTGAGAGACATCGACCATGCGGCGGGTCAGGTAACCGGAGTCAGCGGTACGCAGAGCGGTATCGGCCAGACCCTTACGGGCACCACGGGCAGAAACGAAATATTCCAGAATATTCAGACCTTCACGGTAGTTGGCACGAATGGGCATCTCGATGGTGTGGCCGGCGGTGTTTGCCAGCAGGCCGCGCATGCCGGCCAGCTGCTTGATCTGGTTCATAGAACCACGAGCACCGGAGTCAGCCATCATATAGATCTCATTATCCTTGGGCAGGTTGTCTGCCAGAGCCTTGGAGACCTTATCAGTGGTAGCCTGCCAGATGGCGATGGTCTGGTTGTAACGCTCGTTGTCGGAGATCAGGCCGCGGTTGAACAGCCTGCCGACCTTTGCGATCTGCTGGTCAGCCTCAGCGATCAGTTCCTGCTTCTGCGGCGGGATCACAGCGTCGCACACAGCGACGGAGATTGCAGACAGAGTGGAGTACTTGTAGCCCTGCGCCTTGATGGCATCCAGCATCTTTGCACACTTGCGGGTGCCGTTGCGGGTCATGCAGCGGGAAATGATGTCGGGCAGAGTCTTCTTGGTCACGCGGAAGCTGACCTCGTACTCCAGCCAGTGCTCGGGATCAGTACGGTCGATATAACCCAGATTCTGAGGAACAGGGTTATTGAAGATGATGCGGCCGACGGTGGCTTCCACCAGACCGGTGCGCTCCACGCCGTCAATGGTCATGGTGCGGCGCACCTTGATGGGTGCGTGCAGGGTAACGATGTGCTCTGCATAAGCCATCAGGGCTTCGTTCTCATCGCGGAACACCTTGCCTGCGCCCTCGTCATTTTCACGAACGGTGGTCAGGTAGTAGCTGCCCAGGATCATATCCTGCGTAGGCACGGTAACAGGTGCGCCGTCAGAGGGTTTCAGCAGGTTGCCAGAAGCCAGCATCAGCATCTTGGCCTCACGGCAGGCATCCTCGCCCAGAGGCAGATGCACTGCCATCTGGTCACCGTCGAAGTCGGCGTTGAATGCAGTACATGCCAGCGGGTGTAGCTTGATTGCACGGCCCTCCACCAGCACCGGGTTGAAAGCCTGAATGCCCAGACGGTGCAGGGTAGGTGCACGGTTCAGCAGAACGGGGTGGCCCTTGATCACAGTCTCCAGGCTGTCCCACACTTCGGGCTTAGCGCGCTCCACCATCTTGCGGGCGGACTTGATGTTGTTGGCAATGCCCTTCTCCACCAGATCCTTCATGACAAAGGGCTTGAACAGCTCCAGAGCCATTTCCTTGGGCAGACCGCACTGATCCATCTTCAGCTCAGGGCCGACGACGATAACAGAACGACCGGAGTAGTCAACACGCTTGCCCAGCAGGTTCTGACGGAAGCGGCCCTGCTTGCCCTTCAGCATATCGGAAAGGCTCTTCAGTGCGCGGTTGTTGGGGCCGGTGACCGGACGGCCGCGGCGGCCGTTGTCGATCAGGCTGTCCACTGCTTCCTGCAGCATACGCTTCTCGTTGCGCACGATGATGTCGGGAGCGCCCAGCTCCAGCAGACGGCGCAGACGGTTATTGCGGTTGATCACGCGGCGGTACAGGTCGTTCAGGTCGGAGGTGGCAAAACGGCCGCCGTCCAGCTGGACCATGGGGCGCAGGTCAGGCGGCAGAACAGGCAGCACATCCATGACCATCCATTCAGGACGGTTGCCGGAAATGCGGAATGCCTCAACTACTTCCAGACGCTTGAGGATGCGCACGCGCTTCTGGCCGGAGGACTTTTCCACCTCGGCAGTCAGCTCTTCACTCAGCTGATCCAGATCGATCTCCTTCAGCAGATCCTGAATGGCCTCAGCGCCCATAGCAGCCTCGAACTCATCACCGTAGTGGTCGCGCATCTCACGATACTCGCTCTCGGTGAGCAGCTGCTTCTTTTCCAGACGGGTAGCGCCCGGATCAGTGACGATATAGCTTGCAAAGTACAGCACCTTCTCCAGCAGGCGGGGGCTGATGTCCAGCATCAGGCCGATGCGGCTGGGGATGCCCTTGAAGTACCAGATGTGGCTGACGGGAGCGGCCAGCTCAATGTGGCCCATGCGCTCACGGCGGACCTTAGCCTTGGTCACTTCAACGCCGCAGCGGTCGCAGATCTTGCCCTTGTAGCGGATGCGCTTATACTTACCGCAGTGGCACTCCCAGTCCTTGGTAGGTCCAAAAATGCGCTCACAGTACAAGCCGTCGCGCTCCGGCTTCAGGGTACGGTAGTTGATGGTCTCAGGCTTTTTGACCTCGCCGTAGCTCCAGTTGCGGATCTGCTCCGGGGAGGCAAGGCCGATCTTGATGGAATCGAAAACGTTGTTTTCCATGAAACGAACCCTTTCTTAATCTCTAGTTGTCTCGATGATACAGGCGGCTTTCTTGTTCAGGCCACAGGCCCCTCTCCCCTGCCGCAGCACGCGGAACAGGGGGCTTGAGGCTTGTGTTCTTTGTCTGATCAGAAATCTACTTCGTCAGAAGAAGCGGGAGCTTCGGCACCGGAGTTATTGTCCTCCAGCACAGAAGGATCATCGAAACCGGCATCGGCATCCTTAATATTATAATCGTTGAGCAGTTCGCTCTCCTGCACGACGTTCTCAGTGCCGGCAACATCGCGCATATCAAAGCCGGTCTCTTCGTCGTCGAAGTTCTGACGCATGTCGATCTCGTTGCCGTCCTTGTCCTGAACAACAACGTCCAGACCCAGAGACTGCAGTTCCTTCAGCATAACGCGGAAGGACTCGGGGATGCCGGGCTGCGGGATCGGCTCACCCTTAACGATGGCCTCGTAGGTCTTCACACGGCCCTCCACGTCGTCGGACTTGACGGTCAGGATCTCCTGCAGAGTGTAAGCAGCGCCGTAAGCTTCCAGTGCCCAGACTTCCATTTCGCCAAAGCGCTGGCCGCCGAACTGGGCCTTGCCGCCCAGAGGCTGCTGAGTGACCAGAGAGTAGGGGCCGGTAGAACGTGCATGGATCTTATCATCGACCAGGTGATGCAGCTTCAGGTAGTACATATAACCGACGGTAACGCGGTTATCGAACTTTTCGCCGGTGCGGCCATCGTAAACGGTGGTCTTGCCATCGCGGTCCAGCTCGATCTTGGAGAAGTCGATGATGTGTCCCTTCTCACCCATGATCTTGGGGAGCTTCGTGGGATATGCAGGAGCATTCTCGCCATGCCACATCTCGCGGGCGGTATCAAAGGTATCGCCGATGTCGTTCTCACGAGCAGAGTCGAAGACGGGAGTCATGACCTTGATGCCGCATGCCTTAGCAGCGTAGCCCAGGTTGACTTCCAGCACCTGACCGATGTTCATACGGGAAGGCACGCCCAGAGGGTTCAGCACGATGTCCAGCGGGGTGCCGTCGGGCAGGTAGGGCATGTCCTCCTGCGGCAGAATGCGGGAAACGACACCCTTGTTGCCGTGACGGCCTGCCATCTTATCGCCAACGCTGATCTTGCGCTTCTGGGCAATATAGCAGCGGACGACCTCGCGCACGCCGGGCTGCAGTTCGTCGCTGTTCTCCGGGGTGAACACCTTGACATCCACAATGATGCCGTATGCACCATGGGGCACGCGCAGAGAAGTATCACGCACTTCGCGTGCCTTCTCGCCGAAGATGGCGCGCAGCAGGCGCTCTTCAGCGGTCAGCTCGGTCTCGCCCTTCGGGGTGACCTTACCGACCAGAATGTCGCCGCTCTTGACCTCGGCACCGATGCGGATGATGCCGCGCTCGTCCAGATCCTTCAGTGCATCCTCAGAAACGTTGGGGATATCACGGGTGATCTCTTCGGGTCCCAGCTTGGTGTCGCGGCTCTCGGTCTCGTACTCTTCAATATGAATGGAGGTGTACACGTCCTCGCGCACGATCTTCTCGTTCAGCAGAACGGCATCCTCGTAGTTGTAGCCTTCCCAGGTCATGAAGCCGATCAGAGCGTTCTTACCCAGAGAAATTTCGCCGTTGCGCATTGCAGGGCCGTCGGCCAGCACCTGACCGGCCTTGACGCTCTCGCCGACCTCCACGATGGGACGCTGGTTGATGCAGGTGCCTGCGTTGGAGCGTGCGAACTTGACCAGAGGATAATCCTCCAGCTCGCCCTTGTTGTTGCGCACAACAACATGGTCGGCATCCATCTTCTCAACGATACCGTCATTCTTTGCCAGAACAGCGGTGCCGGAGTCGGTAGCAGCCTTGTACTCCATACCGGTAGCAACGATGGGCTGCTGGGTGACCATCAGAGGCACTGCCTGACGCTGCATGTTGGAACCCATCAGAGCACGGTTACAGTCATCGTTCTCCAGGAAGGGGATGCAGGCGGTAGCAACAGAGACCATCATTCGCGGAGAAACGTCCATGTAATCGACTTTCTCTGCATCAATTTCAAGGATCTCGTCGCGGCGGCGGGCAGAAACGCGGGGACGGATGAAGTGCTTGCCCTCATCCAGCGGCTCGTTGGCCTGTGCCACAACGTACTCGTCCTCGACATCAGCGGTCATATACTCGACCTCGTCGGTGACGACCTGTTCCTTCAGGTTGCCGTTCTCGTCATAGATCTTCTTGACCTTGCGGTACGGAGCTTCCACGAAGCCGTACTCGTTGATCTTGGCGTAAGATGCCAGATAGGAGATCAGACCGATGTTGGGGCCTTCAGGAGTCTCGATGGGGCACATACGGCCGTAGTGGCTGTAGTGAACGTCGCGGACCTCGAAACCTGCGCGGTCACGGCTCAGACCGCCGGGGCCCAGAGCAGACAGACGGCGCTTGTGGGTCAGCTCAGCCAGCGGGTTGTTCTGATCCATGAACTGGGACAGCGGAGAAGAACCGAAGAACTCCTTGATGGCTGCCACCACCGGACGGATGTTGATGAGGGCCTGCGGGGTGATGACGCTCTGATCCTGGCTCTGCAGGGTCATGCGCTCACGGATGACGCGCTCCATGCGGGAGAAGCCGATGCGGAACTGGTTCTGCAGCAGCTCGCCCACGCTGCGGATGCGGCGGTTGCCCAGATGGTCGATATCATCGGTGGTGCCAATATTGTGGCCCAGACCGTTCAGGTAGTTGATGGAAGCCAGAATATCGGCGACCGTAACGGTGCGGCCGATCAGCTGGTCGTGGTTGCGGCGCAGCATCTCCTTCTGTTCTTCCACATCAGAGGTGGTGTCGAGGATCTTCTTGATCTCATCAAAGGAGCAGCGCTCGTTGATGCCGCACTCCTTCACGTCGAAGGAGAAGAAGCCCTGTGCATCCACACAGCCGTTGGTGATGACCTTGACCTTCCGGCTCTCTTCCTTCATGGGATCGTCGAGCTTCAGCACGACCAGATTCACACCGGCATTGTCAGCCTTCTCAGCCAGCTCGCGGGTGATCTTGGCACCAGCCTCGATCAGGATCTCGCCGGTCAGCGGAGCGACCACATTCTCAGCAGCCACCTGACCGGTGATGCGGCGTGCCAGAGACAGCTTCTTGTTCATCTTATAACGGCCGAAACGAGACAGATCGTAACGGCGCGGGTCGAAGAACAGCATGTTGATCTGGCTGGTAGCAGACTCCACCGTGGGAGGCTCGCCGGGGCGCAGCTTGCGGTAGACTTCCAGCAGGCCCTCTTCCTGATTCTTGGTGGTATCCTTTTCCAGAGTAGCGAGGATGCGCTCATCGTCGCCAAAGAAGTTCAGGATGTCCTCGTTGGTGGACAGGCCCAGTGCACGGCACAGCACGGTGACAGGCAGCTTGCGGTTCTTATCGATACGGACATAGAACACATCGGAAGCATCAGTCTCGTACTCCAGCCATGCACCGCGGTTGGGGTTCATGGTGGCGCTGTACAGGTCGTTGCCCACCTTATCCTTGGCATCGCCGTAGAACACGCCGGGAGAACGCACCAGCTGGCTGACGATAGCACGCTCTGCACCGTTGATCACAAAGGTGCCGGCATCGGTCATCAGCGGGAAATCGCCCATGAAGATCTCCTGATCCTTCACTTCGCCGGTCTCCTTGTTCAGCAGACGGGCGGTGACGCGCAGGGGTGCTGCATAGGTCACGTCGCGCTCCTTGCACTCCTTGATGCTGTACTTCGGCTCCTTATCCAGGCGGAAGTCCACAAAGCTCAGTGCCAGATTGCCGGTGTAGTCCTCAATGGTGCCGATATCGTGGAAGACCTCTTTCAGGCCCTCGTCCAGGAACCACTGATAAGAGTTCTTCTGGACCTCGATCAGGTTCGGCATACTGATGACTTCGTCGATGTGGGAGAAGCTCATGCGCTCGGTTTTGCCGAGCTTTACGGGCTTGACTTTCATCATAAAATCAACCACTCCTTACTTTTATACTCTACGGGATGTCGTATACACGGGTCAAATTTGAGCAGACACACATAATTCGACCCGCGTCGAAGGGAACCTTTCGGCGTTTTTCACAAACTTTTCGGTTTGACCCGTCCAGCCGCCGCCTGCGTATTCCCCTTTTTGGCGCACTAGTCCATTATGTGATACTAATGCAGTATACACCCTAAAAGCCTTGCTGTCAAGCCATTTTTCAGATTTTTGCCAAAACAAATTTATTTTTTCTTTCATTTTCGTACGCCCGGCAGCGTGTTGTATTTTGCTGTTTTAGGGCTTGATTTTTTTATTTTGCACGTTCCTGTTCATAATCCCCTTGTGCAATTTGTCTATCTTTGCCCTTGTGTTTTGTCGTATTACTTTTACAGTCGGATATGCCCGTTTTCCCTTGCGGCCCTTTTTTGTGAAAAAGCAGCTCAGAAAAGCTCGCAGGCTTTTCTGAGCTGCAAATATAAAAATAATGTTTCCTCTAATATTGCCAGAGCGCAAGCGGCGGCAATTATAATCGTTCACTCATCCAGATAATCCCGCAGACGCTTTGCACGGCTGGGATGCCGCAGCTTGCGCAGGGCCTTGGCTTCGATCTGCCGCACCCGCTCCCGGGTTACATTAAACTCTTTACCCAGCTCTTCCAGCGTGTGTGCCCGGCCATCCTCCAGCCCGAAGCGCAGTGCGATCACCCGCTCTTCCCTCGGTGTCAGGCTTTTGAGCACGCTGAACAGTTCCCGCCGCAGCAGCTGCCGCCCGGCTTCATCCACCGGGACACCTGCATCCTCGTCCTGAATAAAATCTTCAAGGTGGGCATCCTCTTCCTCGCCCACCGGCGTTTCCAAGCTGATGGGGTCCTGCGCCAGCTGCAGCAATTCCCGCACACGGTCCGGCTCCATGTCCAGCTGAACAGCGATCTCTTCCGCGGTAGGCTCCCGGCCATTTTTCCGCAGCAGGTCACCCGTCGTCTTTTTGACCCGGTTGATGCTCTCCACAAGGTGCACCGGGATGCGGATGGTCCTCCCCTGATCCGCAATGGCGCGGGTGATGGACTGACGGATCCACCACGTGGCATAGGTGGAAAATTTGAAGCCGCGCTCCGGTTCAAACTTTTCCGCCGCCTTCATCAGACCGAGATTGCCTTCCTGAATAAGATCCAGAAACGGCAGGCCCCGCCCTGCATAGCGCTTTGCCACCGACACCACCAGCCGCAGGTTCGCTTCGCTGAGCTTCCGCCGGGCATCCTCGTCCCCGGCCTGCGCGGCACGGGCAAGCTCCGTTTCCTGTTCTGCTGTCAGCAGCGGCACCCGGCCGATCTCCTTCAAATAGGCCTTTACCGGGTCGTCCAGCGCCACCCCCTCTGCCGAAAGCTCATGTTCCAGCCTGCCGATCTGCGTTTCATCCAACGCAGGCAGGTCCGCTTCCTCTTCGGTCAGGTGCACGCCGCGGTCCTCCAGTGCCGTATACAGCTCATCCAGCTGCGCCACATCGTAATCCTGTTCGTCCATGGCACGGCTGATCTGCTCCGGTGTCAGGGCATGGTGGCGTGCCCGCGCGGCCAGTGTTCTGGCCAATTCCTCCGTTTGCGACAATTTCTGCATGGTTCCTGCTCCTTTCCTCTCCTGCTCCAGCCGGAGGGGAAAGCGGGGGATCATTCTTCTACAGGCACATTTCCCTGCTTCTTTTCGCGCATCGACTGGAGGTAATCACTCAGTTCCTCATTGGACATATGCGCCGCCTTGCCTGCCATGGGCATCCCCCGGGCAATGCGGTCCAGATACAGCCGGATATCATCCGGCGTACAATTCACATCGCTGTATTGTGCCGCAAGATGGCTCAGTTCATTCAGCGCTTCTTCGCTTACAAAAGCGCGCAGCGTGGTCAGGCTGATCTCAATGCCCTCCTGTCGGCAGCGCAGCATGGCTTCAAACAGCTCCTTCTGCTGCGGCAACACGAACTGTTCTGCGGTCAGCTGCCCCTGCACCAGATCGATATAGTGCGGCTCCCGCAGCATGGCCGCCAGCAGCCGCTGCTGTGCGCTGGCAATGCCCAGCGCCTGACTGCCGCCCGCACTGTACGGCACGTTGATCTGATTCATCTCACCGGACTTGAGCGCCTGCTGCTTTTTCTCCCAGCGGTGCTTGCTGCCCGCCCTCTTCACGGCGGTCTCCAGCTGGGTCATGATAGCTGTTTTGGAGATGTTGGTCTCCTCAGCCAGACGCCCCGCATACACTTCCTGCTCGGTAGGGTTGGAGCGCTCTGCCAGCATATTCACAGCTTCCTTCACGTATTCCAGCCGCTGGGCATCCTGTGCCAGATCGTACTGGCTGCGCAGACGGCCCAGCCGGAAGTCCAGTGCATTGCCCACACCATCCAGCAGAGCCTTGAACCGCTCTGCGCCATACTTTTTGATGTACTCGTCCGGGTCCTTTGCACCGGGGATCTGCAGCACACCCACCTTTACCGGGCTGTTGCGGAACAGTTCCAGCGAGCGCAGCGTGGCCTTCTGGCCTGCTTCGTCCGAATCGTAGCTCAGGATCACCTCGTCAGCATACTCGCTGATGAGCCGCACCTGCTCCGGGGTCAGGGCCGTGCCGCAGGCGCACACTGCTGTGTCGATGCCTGCCTGATGCATACTGATCACGTCCATGTAGCCCTCGCACAGCACGAACCGGCGCACCGCGCTGCGCTTTGCGATCTGCAGCGCAAACACCGTCTCTGATTTGTGGTACACCAGCGTTTCCGGGCTGTTGACATATTTCGGTTTGGAATCGTCCAGCACGCGCCCACCAAACGCAATGATGTTGCCGCGCAGGTCAAAGATGGGGGTCATCACCCGCTTCCAGAACAGGCAGTAGATGCGGCCGGACGCACTGCGCTTGAACAGGCCGCTGGCATCCAGCTCCTGCTGATTGTAGCCCTTATCGCGCAGGAACTGATACAGCGCCTGTCCGTCGTTGGGCGCATAGCCCAGCCCGAACCGGACGATAGTCTTGTCGTCCAGACCGCGCCGCCGCCAGTAGGCACGGGCCTGCCGGGCTTCCTCCACGGTGGAGTTCAGGCAGGCGTGGAAAAACCGTGCCGCCTCCTTGTTCATGGAGAGGATGCGGCTGC
Source organism: Faecalibacterium sp. AF27-11BH (assembly GCF_003603005.1). Lineage (NCBI taxonomy): Bacteria > Bacillati > Bacillota > Clostridia > Eubacteriales > Oscillospiraceae > Faecalibacterium > Faecalibacterium sp. AF27-11BH. The sequence continues at coordinate 393,248 of NZ_QVGS01000001.1, read as the reverse complement.
GCATCCGGCCTGTTTTGTCGTCCTCCTGCGGCTCCGGCATACCGGCCCGCGCTGCCAGCAGCTTAACGGCCTCCGGGTAATCGATGCTGTTGATCTTTTTCGTAAAGGTAATGGCATCGCCGCCTGCGCCGCAGCCAAAGCAGTAAAAGCTCTGGGTGTCCGGGTAGACGTAGAATGAGGGCGTTTTTTCGCTGTGGAAGGGGCACAGGCCGCCATACAAACGTCCCTTGCGCTTGAGCTGCACATAGCTGCCCACCAGCTCCACAATGTCGGTGCGGCGGGTCAGTTCTTCAATGTATTCGTGTGGGATCATGGATCTTTCAAACGACCTTTCGGATTTATAGGACATGCCACTTCCGGGGCACAAACAATTCCTCAAAAGTGCGGATGGCAAATTCATCGCTCATGCCACTGATGTAATCAGTCACTGCACGTTCTCTGCCCTCCTGATAAGCCAGCTGGATGTAAAAATTGGACATCCGGTCCACATGGTTCAGGTAATAATCGTACAGTTCCCCGATCACCTTGTCCACCTTCTGCTCTTCCCGCTTGGCGGTCTTGTCCACGTACACGGTGGCGTACATGAAATCCCGCAGCGCAAGGAAGGCTTCGTTTTCCTCTGCGCCCACCTTCACATCCCCATCGCTGTTGGCAAGAATACTGTTGATCATGGTGGTGATGCGGGCAGATTTTGTCTGGCCCAGCACGGCGGTGCATTCTTTCGGCAGGGTGGCTGGGTCCAGCACACCGGCGCGCACCGCGTCCTCAATGTCATGGTTCACATAGGCGATCTGATCCGCCATGCGCACGATGCGCCCTTCCGGCGTTGCCGCCCAGGTGCCCTTTGTGTGGGTCACGATGCCGTTGCGCACCTCCCACGTCAGGTTCAGGCCCCGGCCGTCCTTTTCCAGCTTGTCCACCACACGCAGGCTCTGCATGTAGTGCTTGAAGCCGTCCGGGCACAGCTCATTCAGCGCGCGCTCCCCGGCATGGCCAAACGGCGTGTGGCCCAGATCATGGGCAAGGCTGATCGCTTCGGTCAGATCTTCGTTCAGCCGCAGGGCGCGGGCAATGGTCCGCGCGATCTGCGAGACCTCCAGCGTGTGGGTCAGTCGGGTGCGGTACAGGTCTCCCTCCGGCGAGAGGAACACCTGCGTCTTTTGTTTGAGCCGTCGGAACGCCTTGCAGTGCAGCACCCGGTCACGGTCACGCTGGAACACCGGCCGGATCGGGTCCTGCTCTTCCGGCAGCATGCGGCCGCGGCTCTGGTCGCTGAAGGTAGCCCACGGCGCGAAGGTCATATGTTCGATCTCTTCTGTGCGCTGACGTACATCCATACAAAGTCGCCCTCCCTTTTTGTCGCCATTCCCCCCTCTCTGTTTCGGCACAGCCGATCCCAATTGCTGCGTCTGCGGCAATTGTAGCACACCCGCTTTGTCGAAGGGGGAAAAAGCCTGTCGGTTCGCAAAATAATGCTTGCTTTTTTATTTTTGCCGCTGCTGGGTTCAGAACGGTGCGTAGAACGGGTCGGATACCGTCACCTGTGCGCTGCCGCGCGTCAGCTCCCGCAGCTGTTCCAGCAGCGGGCCTTCGGTGTGTTCCGGCATCTGCCAGCACAGGGTCACGCGATCCGTGAACTGCGGCGCGGCCTGTTTTGCTCCCGCCGCATCGATCAGCAGCGATGCACGCTCATAAAGGGAGTAATCCACCGTCACGCTCAGCTCCACCACGCTGCGCACCGTGACCACCTCGGCATTTTCCAGTGCACGGGCCGTAGCCGTGGTGTATGCACGCACCAAGCCGCCGGTGCCCAGCAGCACACCGCCAAAGTAACGGGTCACCACCACGATCAGATCCGTCAGGCCGCTGTGTTGCAGCACCTCCAGTGCTGGTGTGCCCGCCGTCTTGGCCGGTTCACCATCATCTGAATAGCGTTCCCGGTTGCCTTCCCGCAGGCGGTAGGCATACACATTGTGACGGGCGGTGCGGTTGGCCGCACGCACCTGTTCCAGAAATGCAACGGCAGCTTCCTCGCTGTCCGCAAATGACAGCGCCGCAATGAAGCGGCTCTTCTTTTCTTCGTATTCTCCTGTGGCCGTGCCATGGATGGTGCGGTAATCCTCCACTGTGGTTCCTCCTGCATGTTATTCAAATCAAGTATAACATAAATCGTCCGTTGTGCAACCACTGCCGCATACGTTTTTGTGTCAAGGCCAGCTCCCGGTACCGCTGCCCGCATGTTCTCTGCCAGAAAAAAGCGCAGCAAAAAATCGGCTGAGCCCTGCGGCCCAGCCGATTTTTCTGAAGAAAGCATATGATTACGATGATTACTTGGTAAAGAGCTGGATCCACTGATGGCCCCAAGTGCTGGAGCTGTTGTAGTAGTAGCCAACACCCATTGCACGAGCTTCGGGATCCAGAATGTTTGCGCGATGGCCTTCGGAGTTCATCCAGGCATTCACAACTTCTTCAGGAGAAACACTGCCCCATGCGGCATTCTCGCCAGCAGCGGCATCCGTCACGCCGTACTCGCTGAGAACAGTGTACCACTTGGTACCATTGGGACGAACGTGAGAATTGACGGTTGCGATCTCTTCGGCGCGCTGCTGAGCAGCTGCGGTGAGCTTTGCATCGCCCATGACCAGGGGCTGCAGGCCGTACTTTGCACGCTCGGCATTGACCAGATTCAGAACTTCCTGACGGTAGTTGCTGGCGTAAGAGTTTTCGGGGCAAGAGAAGATCAGCACCCAGTAGTTGTTGTAAACACCGCCTTCATAGTGGCCCACGCTCATGGTGGTCGCGTCTGCGTTCAGGATGCGCTCACGGGTAAAATCAATGTTCATCCACTGATCTACCGCTGCATCGGGGGTGGAAACGCCCGCCATGTAGTCCTCGCCAATCGACACATCTTCGATGCCATTCTCTGCGAAGATGGTAAAATCGCGCTGGCCATTGGGACGAACGTAGGAATAAGAAGAGGCCAGTTCCTTAGCGCGCTCCTGAGCGGCACTATTGTGGTTGCTGTCGCCCAGCTGAACGGGCTTCAGGCCAGCCTTTGCGCGCTCGTTGTTTACGCGGCGCAGGAACTCGTTCTGATAAGCTTCGTCCTGAAAGCTGATGTAGGAATTTTCTTCTTCGATGGAGGCAGAAACCGAAGCCTCAGCTGCGTTTGCAGTAACGGGCTTGAGAGATGCAGCACCAAAAACCACAGCCAGAGTCATAGCTGCTGCTGCGATATTCTTCAGGGTGCGCATCTCGAGTTTCATAAGACATCCTCCGCAAGCTTTTGTATATAAAAGCTTTTTTGCATTCATGTGAATGCGTATTGCAACACATTTGCAACTCTTCCGTTTCAATTGCGTTGCTATTGTGCAACAAGAGTATCACAATAGCATCTCATCGTCAAGGGGTTTCTGTCGATTTTTTGAGAGAAAATGCAAAAAAATCAAAATTTCCCGTTCCGAAAACGTTTCACAAGCGCAACAGGTTCATCCAAGATACCGTAAATTTGTTACGTCTGTGTTGCGCTTCACCGTTTTCAGGATTGTTTCGTCACACTTAACGTGTTGCATTTTATTTTTCTACACCTTTTCTGCAGCGCTTTTCATGCATTTTTCCGTATGTTTATTCGCTTATATGCATATTTCAAAGTGTAACAGACTTTTGTGTGCGCTTTTCCGTTCCACTCTCCTCCCATCCCGCAGCCCTTTTCTGGGCTGCAGCCGGCCTTTGGCTGTACTTTCTGCAACAAAAAACAGCACAGGCAGCCTTTTCAGGGCCATCTGTGCTGTGCCGTATTCCTTACATAAAAAGAAGAGCGGCTCCGAAGAGCCGCCCTCCCACAATTCAGGCTATGCTATAAAAAGATCTCGCGTCAGTCGATCACTGAGCAGCCTTTGCTGCCTCGATCTGCTTGATCAGCTCGGGCACGACCTTGAACAGATCGCCCACGATGCCGTAGTCAGCCACGCCGAAGATGGGAGCACCCTCGTTCTTGTTGACAGCGATGATGCACTCGGAGTCCTGCATACCAGCAGTGTGCTGGATAGCGCCGGAAATGCCCAGAGCAACATAGATCTTGGGGTGCACGGTCTTGCCGGTCTGGCCAACCTGATGGTCAGCAGTCATCCAGCCTGCATCGGTGACGGCACGGGAAGCACCCACAACGCCGCCGCCCAGAGCAGCTGCCAGCTGCTCAGCCAGCTCAATGCCCTTCTGGACATCCTTGCTGATGCCGCGGCCGACAGAGACGATCACGTCTGCGCCGATCAGATCGACCAGCTTCTCAGCGGCCTTCTCAACGCTCAGGACCTCGGTCTTGATGTCCTCAGCAGCCAGAGCGAATGCGGGCTTCACGATCTGGCAGGCATCAGCCTTGGCCTGATCGAAGGGAGCCTTCTTCATAACGCCGGGGCGGACGGTGGACATCTGCGGACGGAAGCGGGGGCAGATGATGGTAGCCATCAGATGGCCGCCGAATGCAGGACGGGTCATCTTCAGGTTGCGGTCTTCCATATCGAACTTCTGCTTGGACAGGTCGATGGTGGAGCTCTCCTTCAGGAAATCGATGTACTTTGCAGTGTCGATGTCCAGATGGGTAGCATCAGCGGTCAGGCCGGTGTGCAGACGAGCTGCGCAGCGGGGGCCCAGATCGCGGCCGATGTTGGTTGCACCGATCAGCAGGACTTCGGGCTTGTACTCGTTGACCATGTCGCACACGACCTTAGCGTATGCATCGGTGGTGTAATCCTTCAGCAGGGGGCTGTCGCAGACCATGACCTTATCGGCACCATAGCCGCCCAGCTCCTTGGCAATGCCTTCCACGTTGTCGCCCAGCAGCAGACCGGTGACCTCGCAGCCCAGCTCATCAGCCAGCTTGCGGGCCTCGCTCACCAGCTCGAAATCAGTGGGCATCAATGCGCCCTGGCGCTGCTCGCAGAAGACCCATACGCCCTTGTATTCGTTAAAATCAGCCATTGTAATCCTATGCTCCTTTCATCAGATCAGGTGCTTCTTGGCCAGGATACCAGCCAGCTGTGCGGCAGTATCGTCGCCCTTCAGCATGGTGCCTGCGCCCTTCTGCGGAGGAGTGAAGGACTTAAAGACGTTCGTCGGAGAACCCTTCAGACCGATGGTATCAACCTCGATCAGCGGATCGTCCTTCAGTGCGTTGTAATCAAACACTTCCATCGGCTTGTCGTAGCAGGTGAAGATGCCGTTCACGCTCATGTAACGGGGCTGGTTCAGCTCCTTGATGCAGGTCAGCAGGCAGGGAGTCTGCACCTTGACCATCATGTAGCCGTCTTCCAGCATACGCTTCACGGTCAGAGTGTTGCCATCCTTCTGGATGTCTGCCACGTAGGTGACCTGAGGCAGATGCAGCTTTTCAGCGATCTGCGGGCCGACCTGTGCGGTATCGCCATCGATTGCCTGACGGCCGCAGAACACAACGTCCTCGGGGCCAACGCCGATCTTGTTGACAGCAGCAGCCAGGATCTGGCTGGTTGCAAAGGTATCGGAGCCGCCGAACTCACGGCCGGAGACCAGAACAGCCTTATCAGCGCCGCGGGCCAGCAGCTCACGCAGCATGCCTTCTGCCGGCGGGGGACCCATGGTAACAACAACGACTTCGCAGCCGGTAGCGTCCTTGAGCTTCAGAGCAGCCTCCAGAGCGTTCAGGTCATCAGGGTTGGTGATGGTAGCCATCGAAGCACGGTCCAGAGTGCCATCGGGCTTGACGGACACCTTGCCGGAGGTATCAGGAACCTGCTTTACACAAACAATTGCTTTCATTGTAACTCTTGCCTCCCTTACTTCAGCAGCGCGCCGGAAATGACCATCATCTGCACTTCGCTGGTGCCCTCGTAGATCTCAGTGATCTTGGCATCACGCATCATGCGCTCGATGGGATAGTCACGGGTGTAGCCGTAACCGCCGAACAGCTGCAGGCAGCGGCGGGTCACATCGCTTGCGGTGCGGGCTGCGATCAGCTTTGCCTGAGCAGCCTCGACGCTGTAACGAACCTTCTTGCCGTCCATTGCTTCCTGCTTCTTCAGAGCAGCAGCGTAGACCAGATACTTTGCAGCCTCAACGCGTGCCTTCATCTCAGCCAGCTCGAACTGGGTGTTCTGGAATGCGGAAATGCTGCGGCCGAACTGCTTGCGCTCCTTGACGTAAGCAACGGTCTCTTCCAGAGCGCCCTCGGCAATGCCCAGAGCCTGAGATGCGATACCGATACGGCCGCCGTCCAGAGTAGCCATAGCCAGCTGGAAGCCGCGGCCACGCACACCCAGCATACGGTCAGCAGGGATGCGGCAGTCCTCAAAGATCAGCTCGCAGGTGGAAGAACCGCGGATGCCCATCTTGTCCTCAGCCTTACCGACGGAGAAGCCCGGGTCGGTGCGCTCCACGATAAAGGCGGAGCACTGCTTGGTGGGACGGCCCTTCTTGTCGGGCACGATATCGGTGACAGCAATAACGATAAAGACGTTTGCGTAGCCGGCGTTGGTGATGAAGATCTTGGAACCGTTCAGAATCCAATCACCGGTCTCGGGGTCCTGCTTTGCAAAGGTCTGCTGACCCTGTGCATCGGTGCCGGCACCCGGCTCAGTCAGGCCGAAAGCACCCAGCCACTCACCGCTGCACAGCTTGGGCAGATACTTTGCCTTCTGCTCGGGAGTACCATTTTCATAAATAGGAGCAGCACACAGGCTGGTGTGAGCAGAGACGATGACACCGGTGGTGCCGCAGACCTTGCTCAGCTCTTCCACTGCCATGACGTAGGACAGCACATCGCCGCCTGCACCGCCGACCTCAGTCGGGAAATAAATGCCCATCATGCCGAGCTTGCCCATCTTTTCGACGGTCTCTTTGGGGAAGTACTCTTCCGCATCAACCTTCTTTGCCAGGGGCTTGACTTCGTTCTCAGCAAACTCGCGGTACATTTTCTGTACCATCTGCTGCTGCTTGGACAGAGTAAAATCCATCGCTATATCCTCCTAACGGGTCTTTTTCATTTACCGGAATTGCCCGGTGCAAACAAATTCCTCCCGGCCGCGTTTCCACGGTCGGGAGAAACGTTTATCAGAATTTACAGCTGGTCAACAGGGGTCTTGGTGCGGTCTGCGTTGTAAACGTAGAAGCCCTTGCCGCTCTTGCAGCCCAGGTTGCCGCCACGGACCATCTTACGGATCAGCGGGCAGGCACGATACTTGCTGTCGCCGGTCTCCTTGTACAGCACATCCATGATGGCCAGGCAGATATCCAGGCCGATGAAGTCGCCCAGCTCCAGGGGACCCATGGGGTGGTTGGCACCCAGCTTCATAGCGGTGTCGATGCCGGCGATATCGGAAACGCCTTCCATCTTGATGAAAGCAGCTTCGTTGATCATGGGGATCAGGATGCGGTTGACGACGAAGCCTGCAGCCTCATTGACCTGAACCGGCTGCTTGCCGATGGCAACAGAGATCTCCTTGATCTTCTCAACGGTCTCAGCGGGAGTGTTGCAGCCTGCGATGACCTCGATCAGCTTCATGCGGTCTGCGGGGTTAAAGAAGTGCATGCCGACCAGCGGACGGCTAACGCCCTTGCCAATCTCGGTGATGGACAGAGAAGAAGTGTTGGAAGCGAAGATGCACTCGGGCTTGCAGATCTTATCCAGTTCGCCGAAGGTGGTCTGCTTGACCTTCATATCCTCAAAAGCAGCCTCAACGACCAGATCGCAGTCAGCGCACAGGTCTTCCTTCAGGCCCGGGGTGATGGCAGCAACGATAGCGTCTGCCTTTTCCTGCGTCATCTTTCCCTTGGCAACCAGCTTCTCGTAGCCCTTCTTGATCTTTGCCAGACCATTCTCGGCCCACTCCTGCTTGATGTCGCACAGAGCAACGGTGTTGCCCTCAACCTGTGCAAATGCCTTTGCGATGCCCTGGCCCATGGTGCCAGCGCCGATAACACCGATCTTCATAGGAAACCTCTCCTTTAATATCAAAAATTATGTAGTAATGGATTAGTTGTTGGTGAACACTGCCTTGGGCTTCGGCTTCTCACGGCTCAGGAAGCAGGCCATGCCTTCCTTCTGGTCGTGGGTCTCGAAGCAGCTGCCGAACAGCTTTTCCTCGACCTCAACAGCCTTCTCGATGGGCAGGCTGATGCCGCCGTTGATTGCCTTCTTGCAGTTGCGTACAGCGATGGGTGCATTCTTTGCGATCTTGCCGGCCAGCTTCAGCACGTTCTCCATCAGTTCAGCCTGAGGATACACAGCGTTCACCAGACCAATGCGCAGAGCCTCGTCCGCCTTGATGTTCAGTGCAGAGTAGACCAGCTGCTTTGCCATACCCATGCCGACCAGACGTGCCAGACGCTGGGTGCCGCCGAAGCCCGGGGTGATGCCCAGACCCACTTCCGGCTGGCCGAACACAGCGTTGTCAGAGCAGATGCGGATGTCGCAGCTCATAGCCAGCTCGTTGCCGCCGCCCAGTGCAAAGCCGTTCACGGCTGCAATAACGGGGATGGGGAAGCTCTCGATCATCAGGAACACATCATTGCCCAGCTTGCCGAAGGCCTCGCCCTCTGCCTTGGTCATGGTGCTCATGGAACCGATATCTGCACCTGCCACGAAGCTCTTGTCGCCTTCGCCGGTCAGAACGATGCAGCGGACAGTCTCCTGATCCACAGCCTCAAAAGCTGCCTTCAGGTCTGCCAGAACTTCGGGATTCAGGGCATTCAGTGCCTTGGGGCGGTCGATGGTAATGATCTCAACTGCACCCTGCACCTCGGTTTTTACAAATGCCATTGTGAAAACCTCCTATTCAAATCTTATCAATTATCACAAACAGCCCCCGGACGGAGGAAAGGCTCTCCGGTTCCCTTCCCCGTCCGGGTCTGTCATTCAGTCAGGATTCCAAGAGGTGGAACTTAGTCCATCTCAACGATGGTAGCGCAGCCCATGCCGCCGCCGATGCACAGGGTAGCCAGACCCTTGTGAGCACCGCGATGCTTCATAGCATACAGCAGGGTGACCAGGATACGAGCGCCGGAAGCGCCGACCGGGTGGCCCAGAGCAATTGCGCCGCCGTTGACGTTCACCTTGCTCATATCAAAGTTCAGAGCCTGGCTGACAGCCACAGACTGAGCAGCAAATGCCTCGTTGGCCTCGATCAGATCCATGTCAGCAACGCTCATGCCGGTCTTAGCCATGACCTTCTTGGTAGCAGCGATGGGGCCCAGACCCATGACTTCCGGCTCAACGCCAGCCAAAGCACCTGCGACCCAGGTAGCCAGAGGCTTCACGCCCAGCTCCTTAGCCTTCTCCTCGCTCATGATGACCAGAGCAGCAGCGCCGTCATTGATGGCGGAAGAGTTGCCGGCGGTCACGATGCCGTCCTTGGTGAAAGCGGGCTTCAGCTTTGCCAGCACTTCAGGAGCGCTCAGACGGGGGCCTTCATCAGTATCGAACACGGTGTCGCCCTTCTTGCCCTTGATCACAACGGGAACGATCTCGTCCTTGAAAGCGCCGTCCTTGATGGCCTTGTCAGCCTTCAGCTGGCTGTTGTATGAGAACTCGTCCAGCATCTCACGGGTGATGGGGCTGTAGCCGTACTTCTTCTGATAGGTCTCGTTGGTGCAGACGTTCTCAGCGGTCATGCCCATGTGCTTGTTGAAGCCGCAGGCATCCCACAGAGCATCGTTGACCATGGTATCCACGATCTCGCTCTTGCCCATAGGAGCGCCCATGCGGTAGCCGTAACGAGCCTTCTGCAGTGCGAAGGGAGCCATGTCCATGTTCTCCATGCCGCCTGCGACCACGATATCAGCATCGCCAGCCTCGATCATCTGAGCAGCCATATTGACGCAGTTCAGACCGGAGCCGCACACCACGTTGACAGTGACAGCCGGGGTCTCGATGGGCAGGCCAGCCTTCAGAGCAGCCTGACGAGCGACGTTCTGGCCCAGACCGGCCTGAATGACGCAGCCCATGTAGACATGATCGACCTGCTCGGGAGCGACGTTTGCACGGTTCAGAGCTTCCTTGATGACGATGGAGCCCAGCTCAACTGCGGGAACGTTTGCCAGAGTGCCGCCGAACTTGCCAATAGCGGTACGGCATGCAGATGCGATAACGATCTTTTTCATGTGAATAGCCTCCTGAATTGTGTATGTGTTACTTTTCGTAAGCCATTTTTATCAAAACGCCCGTAAGCGCTTTTACAAATTAGGTCTCGGGGTCTTTTTTCTGCCGGATCAGCGCATACTTTTCGTTGACCGCCTTTTCCACATTGGGTGTGACGAACTTACCGATGTCGCTGCCGTAGTAAGCTGCCTCTTTTACAATGGTGGAAGAAAGGTAGCTCCACTTGATGCTCGTTGCCAGAAACATGGTCTCGATGCCGGGCATCAGTGCGTGATTGGTCTGCGCAAGCTGGATCTCGTTTTCAAAATCCGTCACCGCCCGCAGGCCCCGCACCATCACCGAAGCGTGCCGTTTCTTGGCGAACTCCACGGTCAGGCCGTCGAAGCTCTCCACCGAAACATTCTGGATGCCTTTGCAGCACTCCTTTAGAAGCTCCACGCGTTCCTCCACGGTGAACAGCGGATTCTTTGCGCTGTTGTTGAGCACCGCCACGATCAGATGATCGTTAATCTTTGCTGCGCGCTTGATGATATCGAGATGCCCTTTTGTGACCGGATCGAACGAACCGGGATAAACTGCTGTTGCCATCGTCTGGTGTCCTCCTTGAGCGCTGTGAAAAGCGCGTTTTGGTTCTGCCATGATAGCACTTTCCAGTCTTGGGTGCAAGATTTTTGTGCAAGCTGTACGTTTTATCGTTAAAATTTAAACAATCAATGTCATGCTGCATCGCAGCTGCTTGCTACGCTATAAGTAAACCATATCGTCAAAATTTTATCAAGTCCTTTTGCAAAGATTTTGGTTTTTCAGCACCAAACAATCGTCCAAAAACTCCGCGAATTTTGTCCATATTGCCAGTCGGTCAAAATTTTCTCGATAAACTATTGATTCTACACATTGTTAATGTTATAACTAAGTTGTGCAGATCTGCTGCCCTGTCCGACAGCTGCCTTCTGCTGGTTATCAGGATATCATCCGCCTGTGTCAGAGCTGTGTTCAAATTGCCAACAGGTGGTAAACATCCTGCAAAGATTTGTCCGTGCAGGAAGAGTAAATGATAAATTTACAATTCCTTTATGTTATTATAGGAGAGGATGGTTTATAATGGATTTTACGGAACTGTATGCTCAGAAGAAAATGACCGCCGCTCAGGCTGCCGCACTGGTCAAAAGCGGTGACTGGGTGGATTACGGCTGGGCTGTGAACACCCCTGTGGCGGTGGATGCCGAGATTGCAAAGCGTCTGCCTGAGCTGGAAGGTGTCAACTTCCGCGGCGGCATCCTGATGTGGGTGCCCGCGATCTTCCAGATCGACGATCCCGCTGCACACATGACATGGAACAGCTGGCATATGGGCGGCATTGAGCGCAAGGCCATTGCACAGGGCTTCTCCTTCTACTCCCCCATCCGTTATTCCGAGCTGCCCCGCTACTACCGCGAAAGCCCGGATCCGCTGGATGTGGCGGTGTTCCAGGTGACCCCCATGGACGAGCACGGCTACTTCAACTTCGGCCCCAGTGCATCTCATCTGGGTGCTGTGTGCGAAAAAGCCAAGAAGATCATCGTTGAGGTCAACAAGAACATGCCCCGCTGCCTTGGCGGCATGGAGAACTGCATCCACATTTCTCAGGTCACCGGCATCGTGGAAGGCGAGAACCCGCCCATCGGCCAGATGGCCGCTCCCGGTGCTGCTACCGAAGTGGATCTGAAGGTTGCCAACCTGATCGTTCCGCAGATCCCCAACGGTGCCTGCCTGCAGCTGGGCATCGGCGGTATGCCCAATGCCATCGGCAGCCTGATCGCACAGAGCGATTTGAAGGATCTGGGCGTGCACACCGAAATGTATGTGGATGCCTTTGTGGATATCGCCAAGGCCGGCAAGATCACCGGTGCATGCAAGCAGCTGGACAAGGGCCGTCAGGTCTACGCCTTCGGTGCCGGCACCCAGAAAATGTACGATTACCTGAACGATAATCCGGAGTGCATGTCTGCACCCGTGGACTACACCAACGATATCCGCAGCATCTCCGCACTGGATAACTTTATTTCCATCAACAACGCTGTGGACATCGACCTGTTCGGTCAGGTGAACGCCGAGACTGCAGGCCTCAAGCACATCTCCGGTGCCGGCGGTCAGCTGGACTTCGTTCTGGGCGCATACCTTTCCAAGGGCGGCAAGAGCTTTATCTGCCTGTCCTCTACCTTCTTTAATAAGAAGACCGGCCAGCTGGAGAGCCGCATCCGTCCCACTCTGGAAAACGGCAGCATCGTCACCGATACCCGTGCCAACATCCACTACCTGTGCACCGAGTACGGCTGCGTGAACCTGAAGGGCCTGACCACCTGGGAAAAGGCTGAAGCTCTGATCAGCGTAGCACATCCCGACTTCCGTGAAGACCTGATCAAGGAAGCCGAAAAAATGCACATCTGGCGCAGGAGCAACAAAATCTGATAAGTGCCGCGGGGATTCCTGCTGTCCGCGGCTGAAATGGAGTCTATCATGATGGACAAAAAGCCGCACATCAAGCCCTATCTCTACGGGATGTTGGCAGGATTTGGAGCGATCTCCCTGAGCATCATCTTCTTTTTCCTGATCTACCGCTTCGATGGTTTTGGTGATGCCATCTCCACGCTGACCGGCATTCTGATGCCATTCATCTACGGTGCCGTCATCGCCTACCTGCTCAAACCTGTATGCAACACCATCGAGAGCTTTCTGCGCCGGTTCATCCCGGAAAAGATGCATGGTCTGGTCAATGTGCTGTCCGTTACGCTGACCATCCTGTTCGGCCTGCTCCTCATCTACGCTTTGTGCATGATGATCATTCCGCAGCTCATTACCAGCGTGACCACCCTGTACTACACTGCGCAGCGCAACCTTGCAAAGTTCGTGCAGTGGGCGAATCATGTGGAGTTCATTGAGAACAACCAGCAGATCATGGACATGCTCAACTCTGCTTATGCCACTATCAGCACCAATATCGACGATCTGATCAAGACCCGGCTCCTGCCCTCCATGCAGAACATCGTCAGCGGTGCCGCAGTGGGTGTGCTGAACGTAGTGACCATGGCCAAGAACCTGATCATCGGCATCATCGTGGCCGTGTATATGCTGGCCAGCCGCAAGCGCTTTGTACAGCAGGCCAAGCTGGTGCTCTACAGCATCTTCAAGCCCCGCTGGGCAGAGCTGATCAAGGAAGAAGTGAAGTACGCCGATAAGATGTTCGGCGGCTTCATCAACGGCAAGATCATGGATTCCGCCATCATCGGCGTGCTGTGCTATATCGGCTGCCTGATCTTCAAGTTCCCCAGTGCCCTTCTGGTTTCCGTGATCATCGGCGTGACCAATGTGATCCCCTTCTTCGGCCCGTTCATCGGTGCCGTGCCCGCCACCCTGCTGATCCTCATTCAGAACCCCATCAAGGCGCTGTGGTTCGTCCTGTTCGTTCTGGTGCTGCAGCAGCTGGACGGAAACGTGATCGGCCCCAAGATCCTGGGCAACACCACCGGTCTTTCCAGTTTCTGGGTACTGTTCGCCATCCTGCTGTTCGGCGGTCTGTGGGGTTTTGTGGGCATGATCGTGGGTGTGCCGCTGTTTGCAGTCATCTATGATGTGATCAAAAAGCTGGTCATCCACGGCCTGAAGCACAACAAGGAGATCGACCTGCTGCAGACTTACCACGACAGCTTCGGTGACCCGGAGGACGATGTTCCGGTAGAAACGTCTGCATCGGAAGCACCTCCTGCCGAAACAAATAATCTATAAATCACAATGCCCCGGCATTCCATGTGATACGCTACCCCTAGAGTAAACAGAGACAAAAACTCTGCGTACTCTGGGGGTATTTTCATGTCAAGAAAGAGCGCTCACTCTTCACGATTGACTGCTGCAACAGCCGCCGTTGCCAGCACCGTCTGTTCATCCAGATTCCGATGCAGGCTCATGTCGGTGCCATGAACCGAGCTGCCTGATACCGATTTTGCACAAAAAATTCGCCGTCTCCTTGTGGAAACGGCGAACAAAAACCTTATATTATTTTTTTCTACTTGACAGAATGCACTTCAGTGATTCAGCGCAGGTCCTGTTTTTTTATTTCTGTTTCGTGCAGGGCTTTCTGGCTGCGTTTTATGCCATCACTCCACGGTCACGCTCTTGGCCAGATTACGCGGCTTATCCACGTCACAGCCGCGCAGAACAGCCATATAATAGGCAAACAGCTGCAGCGGCACAATGAGCTGCAGCGGCATCAGAATGTCCTCATACTCATCCAGCCGGATCACGGCATCTGCCACGCCTTCCGGCACCACAGCATCCTTTGTGGTAAACAGCAGCACCCTTGCTCCGCGGCTGCGGGTCTCCTTGGCATTGGAAATGGTCTTTTCGTACACCTGTTTCTGGGTGGCCAGTGCGATCACCGGCACGCCATCGGTGATCAGGCTGATGGTACCATGTTTCAGTTCACCGGCTGCATAGGCATCCGAGTGCACATAGCTGATCTCCTTGAGTTTCAGGCTGCCCTCCAGCGAGAGCGCATAGTCGAACCCGCGTCCAATGAAGAAGCAGCTCTGGGTGTTCACATAGCGGCTGGCAAGGTACTTGATCTGCTCACAATCTGCAAGGCGCGGCTTGATGACCTCCGGTGCGCGCAGCAGCTGGGCCGTAAAGCGGCGGGTCTCTGCCTCGCTCAGCCGTCCGCGCGCGTAGGCCAGCCGCAGTGCAAACAGATACAGCACGCACATCTGCACCATATACGCCTTGGTGGATGCTACCGCGATCTCCGGCCCGGCGTAGGTGTACATTACATAATCTGCGGCACGTGCAATGGAGCTGCCAACCACATTCACGATGGCCAGCACCGGCACGCCGCGGCTCTTGGCCAGCTTGAGCGCTGCCAACGTGTCGCTGGTCTCGCCGGACTGGCTGATGATGATGACCAGATCGTTCTTTTCCAGAATGGGGTCCCGGTAACGGAACTCGCTGGCAATGTCCACCTCGGCGGGCACACGGGCCAACGTTTCGATGGCAGATTTGCCCACCATACCGGCATGCATAGCCGTACCGCAGCCCACCAGATGCACCCGGCCAATACCGCGCAGCACTTCATCGGTCAGCTCCGGGATGCGCAGCACCGGCAGTCCGTCCTCTACACGGGGGCTGACCGTGGCCATAATGGCCGCAGGCTGCTCGTTGATCTCCTTGAGCATAAAGTGGGGATAGCCGCCCTTTTCGGCAGCTTCCATATCCCAGTCCACCGTCAGCTGCTGGCGCTCCACCGGCTCACCAAATTCGTTGTAGAAGCGGATGCCCTCTGTGGTGCAGACGGCCATATCCCCTTCTTCCAGCACGCTGTATTTCCGGGTATACTTGAGCAGTGCCGGAATATCCGAAGCCACAAAGTTTTCGCCCTCGCCCCAGCCGACGATCAGCGGGCTTTCCCGCTTGACTGCAAAAATGGTGTCCGGGTAATCCCGGAACAGCACGGCCAGCGCATAGCTGCCGCGCACCTTGGCAAGCGCCTGCTGCAATGCACGCAGCGGGTCACCGGTATAGCAGCTGTCGATCAACTTTACCAGCACTTCGGTGTCCGTCTCACTCTGGAAGGTATAGCCTTTTGCGGCCAAGCGCTCCTTGAGCAGGCCGTAATTTTCAATGATGCCATTGTGCACAATGCTCACACGCGGGGTCGAATGCGGGTGGCTGTTCACATCGCTGGGCTCGCCATGGGTGGCCCAGCGGGTGTGGCCGATGCCGCAGAAGCTTTGTGCCAGCTGCTGCGCCGCCAGCTTTTCCCGCAGGGCGGTGAGCCGTCCTTTGCTTTTTACCACGCGGATGCCGCCGTCCAGCGCAAGCGCCACACCGGCGGAGTCGTACCCGCGATACTCCAGCTTTTCCAGACCATCCAGCAGCACGTCCTGCGCACTGCGCTTACCGACATAACCAACAATGCCACACATACAAAATACCTCCATACCGACCGTTCCCGCGCAAAAAGGCGCAGTGATATCCAGTCAGCTTCCTAGTACAGTTTATGTTCTTGTATGGCTTTCTTTGAAGGGATCTGTTGCGGTATTGCTGCCGTTTTTTGCCCTTCTCTGCGGCTGGTCTAGCCCTCAGCCGGAGAAACATCCGCCGAATCTTTCGATGATTCCTCTCCTCGTCACCCTCGCGGCTGTCACCCGCGTGGCCCGGCGCTTTGCGTTACCTGTGTGCTGCGCTCTCCCCTTTCTGATGCCCCATTATAGCACAAAGGCTGGCTCAGCGCCAGCCCAAAGTTTTATGAAGTTTCGGCCGCCAGACCAGCCGGTACATCATGAGCATGTTATGCAATGCCCGGTCGTACAGCACAAAGGCAACATTGCCCATGACCAGCGTTGCCAGCGAGACAGCCAGCGCGGTGGTGCGCAGCTCCTGCGAAATGCTGCCCGCCGGCACCAGCAGAAATACCAGCCCGTACATGGCCAGCACTGTGCCGTTGCACAGCAGCAGCTTGCAGACAATGCGCAGAACCGCAGGGCGGATGCGCTCAAACTTCGGCTTTGCCAGCGGGTAATACCCCAGCAAAAATACAAAGATCAGCGCTACTTCCTTATCCGGCACGAACAGCAGTGCCAGCAGGCTGACTGCCGCATAGGCCGTCAAAGCCAGCTGCATCCCGCACTCCACGCAGACTGTTGCAACAAGAAAGCCCGCCACTGCAGGCGCAATGAACATGGCAATGGGGATCACAGCTCCCAGCAGCATCAGTGCGACGCACAGCGCCGCCACAATGCCGCAGTAAGCCATGGCCCAGCTTTTTTGATGGTTTTGTTTCATGGGATCTCCCAGTTTTCGCGCTCAGCACCGGCTTCCAGCGGTTCCACCGCATGGTGCAGACCAAGCAGCATGATGTTATCCAGCAGGCCGCGGTTCAATTTGATGTCCAGCATACTGTATACGCGGATCAGATCGTTGGCGGCAGCCAGTGCCTGACGGCGGGCATTCTCCACCGCCGCAGCCTGTCCCCGCAGGTCGTTGACTACGAACACGTTGTAGCGGCCGCTGCTCTTGTCCATCTCAAAGCGCTCAGCCTTATCCAGCAGGTAAAAAATGCGGCCGATGCTGCTGCCGATGTAGCGCATGCTCTTGCGCTGGCTGGGGTCGTCGGTGGCAAGGGTGGAATACAGTGCACCGTAAATGTTGCTCATGGGTTCAGCGGCAAGAGAGTAGTTCTTGGCGCTCAGATTCATCTGCACCACGGCCTGATCCCGCTCCTGCACGAACAGCCGTTCCAGCGCCGGGTTCTCCTGCACGGCACGCTCATAGGCGCGGCGCAGCAGCAGACGGTCCACCGCACGGCGCAGGCGCTTGAGCGGCCGCAGCTCGCTGTATTTGCGGTCCTGCAGGTTGTGCCAGCCCAGCAGCACCTCCACCTGTGCGGCCAGCCGGATGCCCTGGGTCTGGCACATGAGCCTGCGCCAGGCCAGTGTGCCCGGGACCCGCTTGCGCTGGCAAGTGGCCTGCCGCCCGGCCAGACTGTCCGAAAGGATGGCAAACAGCACGCCGTTGCTCCGCAGCAGATGGCAGGAATATAATCCGTACGCCTCGTACAGCTGACGTCGCACCCCGCGCAGATAGCGCAGGTAGATATTGTAATCCCGGATGGTGAGCTCCGGCAGATATGGCCGCATCCTACCCTTCATACGCACCTTTTCCTCCTCGGAAGAACCGCAGAATAATAAGGTAAGTATAATCCATTTTCAGCCCGGGTTCAACCATCCTTTGTAAAAAGAGCATGAATTTGTCTCATCTTTGCCGCACATGGCACGGAACACAGCGTAAAACTTCCTGTATTTGCGTTCATTTCCATCTCCTGCCAATTCAGGTCCCGCTTTGTTTTTTTCCGGTAATTACCGGCTGCAATGTAAAAAGCCGCACTGGACAGCTCCGGTGCGGCAGGTAACATTTTTCAATTACTTCTTGTTAAAGCGGTTCGGTGCAGTGCGCTTGCCGTCAAAGCCGGACTTCGGCATCGGCTTTGCAGTGTGCTCAAACTTGGGCGCGCTGTAGTACATATACAGCTGGCAGGGGATCATGCCGTTGTACATCTTGCGGCGCTTGTTGGCACGCTTGCCGTAGTGGGTCTCAAAATCCATATCGGCAGTGATCGCATACACGCCTGCACAGGGGTGTGCTTCCATCTGCCGGCCCAGCGTGCGGGCCAGCTTTGCAGCACCTTCAATGGTGCTCATGCGCTCGCCATACGGGGGATTCGTCAGCACGATGGCCTCCTGCTTCGCGGCAAAGTCGGCCACATCAGCCACTTCAAAGTGGCAGCGCTTTTCCACACCGGCCAGCTTTGCATTGGCGTTGGCCAGAGCCACAGCGGCAGGGTCGATATCATAGCCAAAGGCTTCAAAGCCCACATCCAGCTTGGCCTCGGCCAGTGCCTTCTGACGCTGCTCTGCCCAGATGGCTGCCGGCACAAAGCCATAGCGCTCGGCGGCAAAGCGGCGCTTCAGGCCGGGGGCAATGTTCATAGCTTTCTGAGCAGCTTCGATCAGCAGCGTGCCGCTGCCGCAGAAGGGGTCCTCCACCAGACTGTCGCGGCGCACACGGCCAAGGTCTGCAATGGTAGCCGCCAAAGTCTCGCGGATGGGTGCCTCCATGGCGTTGCGGCGGTAGCCGCGCTTGTGCAGGCCATCGCCGGTGGTGTCCAGCATGATCTCACACTGATCCTTGCGCAGCATGAAGCGGATCTTGTACTCCGCGCCGGTCTCCGGCAGCACAGAGGTGTGGTGCTTTGCCATCAGGCGCTTGACCACAGCTTTTTTGATGATGCTCTGGCAGGCAGGCACACTGGACAGCTGGCTGTTCAGCGAAGAGCCGGTGACTGGAAAGGCTGCGTCTGCGGGCAGCAGCTCCTCCCACGGGATATCGTACACGCCGTCGAACAGGTCATCAAAGGTGGCGGCCCTGTAGCGGGCCAGCAGCAGCATCACGCGCTCCACCGTGCGCAGATTGAGGTTTGCAGCAGCGATCATCTCTGCGCCGCCGGCAAAGCTCAGACGGCCATCGTCCACGCGGATATTCTCTGCGCCGATGCGGGTCAGCTCAAATTTTGCAGTGGATTCACACCCAAAAAAGCAGGGCGCGATCAGTTCAAATTTTGCAGGCATTGTGGTTCCTTTCTTTTATTACGGAAAAAACAGACCTGCCCGATCAAATGAGACAGGTCTGTTTCCGTTATTTTGATCAGGCTTGAAAAGCGCAGGCCTTTCCGCTCAGCGGCGGCCACCGCGGCCGCGAGGCGCATAACCACCGCCGCGGCGGTTATTGGTCTCGTGATCAAGATCGGCCATCTTCTCTTCGCTCTGGCTCTTGAAGCGGCTCATCATGTCCTCAAAACTCATGTTATCGGAACGGACGGGAGCCTTGGGCTGCCATACACGGGGTGCGCTGTCGCGGGCAGGGCCTCTGCCGCCCTCACGCGGGGGGCGGCCAGCGCCGCCGCGGCCTGCACCAAAATGACCACCCTCGCGGGGGCCGCCCGGACGGGGACCACCAGAGCGCGGACCGCCTGCAGGGCCTCTGCCCTCACGCGCCGGGCGCGGAGGCGGCGGCAGCAGGCGCTTGATGGACAGCGCGATCTTGCCATCCGGTGCAATGTTGATCACCTGCACCTTGACGATATCACCATCGTGCAGAACAGCTGCAATGTCCTGCACGAACTCGTTGGACACCTCGGAAATATGGACCATGCCTACACGGCCCTCCGGCAGTGCGACAAAAGCGCCAAACGGCTTTACACCGGTGACGCGGCCCTCGAATACGTTCCCTACCTCAATTGCCAAAACTCAATACTCCTTGTTTTCCATAGAATGGGCAGCAATTCAGCTGCCGGTCACATCCACAAAGATGCGCTCGTTGGGTGCAGCGTAATTGTAAGAATCCCGCGCGACCCACTCGGTGATCTGGTCTGCATCGCCGCTGAGAATGCGCTGCATCTCCTCGTTTTCAGTCTTTTGCTGGGCGATCTGCTCGTTCAGCGTGTCCAGCTCCGCACGTTTGGAGCTGATGGTGACCTGATTGGAAATGTATGCTGCCAGCATACTCAGCAGCAGCAGGACAAAAAACACCCGTACAAGCGTTTTAACGACCACTTTCTTCTTGCGTTTTCTGCGGTCCGGTGCTGCCATGATCTCTTCTGCCCCCGTTGCATTTGACTCTTACTTTAACACATATGAATTATACATCATGCGGCGCTGGTTTGGCAAGTTCTTTTTGCGCTTTTTTGCAGTTCTTTTTGCGCTGCGGCGTAGTTTGCGCACCTTTCTCCGCCGGGCGCGCCGCCGCTCTGCCGGCCGGAGCACCCGGCGCTGTAAAACGCCTCCCGCTGCACGCAGCGGTGCACCCAGCACAAAGGCTGCTGCACCGGCACCGGCAAAGGCTGCCGCAGCCATGTACCAGCGCAGAACACCGGCACTGCTCTGCCCTGCTGCGTAGCTCTGCACAGCAGCCAGCACAGCACCCATCCACACCAGATCCGGCACAAAAGCTGCACGCCCTCTGGCCGGGAATACAGCCCGCAGTGCGCCGATACTGGCTCCCAGCACCGTGCAGGCAGCGATCTCCTGCCCAAGGGCTGCAGGCGGCAGTACCGGGATCATCGCAGCAGGCGGCGCAGGAAACCGCCCGCCGGTGCGCTGGCCGTATATTCCAGCGTGTCGATGCGGCCGGTGAACTTCGCCTCCCCGGTCTCCAGATCCAGCGCCGCCATGTTCAGCTGCGCCCCGGTCAGGTGCAGCGTGCCCTTGCCCGTTTCCATGGCAGCGCTGTCGGCATTGCAGTGCAGTACCTTCTGCACACCGGTCACCGTCAGGCGGGCGCGGCTTTCCAAGATCAGATCGTGCGGCGCGGGCTGCGGATCTCTGGGTGTTTTTTCCGGCATGGTTCGTCTCCCCTTTTCTGGTGCATCCTATGCACCGGACCGGGGCTTTTATGCCTGCTCGCCCTCTGCAATGATCTCGTACATCTCGCGGGCCACATCCTTGGTGCGCGGCTCCACATCCGAGAGCACCTTTACCTTGATGGGCCGGTTGCCGAAGGTCACCTCGATGATGTCGCCCGCCTTGACGGCCTGACTGGCCTTGGCGATCTTGCCGTTGATGAGGATGCGGCCTGCATCGGCCACCTCGTTTGCCACGGTGCGGCGCTTGATCAGACGCGAAACTTTCAAATATTTATCCAGACGCATGGTTCTTCCTCCTGTCACAAAAAAAGCCGCCGCACCCTCTTGCAGGCAGCGGCGGCAAAGCAGATACAGCTTACAGGGTGTCCTTCAGGGACTTGCCGGGCTTGAACACGATGCTGCGGGAAGCGGCAATGGTGATCGGCTCACGGGTGCGGGGGTTGATGCCCTGACGCTCGGCGCGCTCACGCATCTCAAAGGTGCCAAAACCGGAAATGGTGATCTTTTCGCCCTCAGACATGGCCTTGCTCAGTGCTTCAAACACAGCATTGACAGCCTGCTCAGCGCTCTTCTTGCTCATCTCAGTGTTCGCAGCAACCTGTGCGATCAGATCGGTCTTCGTCATAAAAATACCCTCCAGATTTGTTACTTGGTGTTCTTTTTTCTCTATCGGAGCAGGTCACTCGACCTGAGTACCGCTTTGTTCTTTCTGCGCCAGCAGTTCTGCACAATAGCGCTTGGATGCAAAGGTCAGCGCTTCCTCCGCGTCCACACCAGCCAGCCGCATGGCATTGGCCGCAGCAAACAGCAGTTCTCCCGCCGCCTGTGCGTCCTGTTCCCGGTTCCAGCCGTCCAGCGCTGCCTGCAAAGCCTGCCGTGCCGTTTCCGGCGCAGACTGCTCTGCCCCGCAGCGGTCGGCACGCTTCTGCAGCTTCTGGGCACGCATCAAAGCAGGCAGCGTAACCGGCACTGTGCCCAGCTCATCAGCCAGAGTGGTGCGGCCCTTTTCCTTATTTTTGAGCGCATCCCAGCCGTTTATACCCGCATTTTGTGCCGCCGAGGACGCAAAGATGTTCGGATGCCGGAACACCAGCTTCTCGCACACCTCACGGCAGACATCCTCAAAAGTAAAGCGCCCGCGCTCTTCTTCGATCACCGCGTGGAACGCCACCTGCATCAGCACATCGCCCAGCTCTTCCTGCATCAACTGCGGATCGTCAGCATCAATGGCCTCCAGCGCTTCGCAGGTCTCTTCCAGAAAGTTCTTCCGGATGGAAGCATGGGTCTGTACCTTATCCCACGGACAGCCGTTCTCCGGGTCCCGCAGGATACGCAGAATTTCCAGCAGCTGCTCTGCCGTATAGGGTGCCTTTGGCTGCCAGTCCAGCACAGCGCTCACCTGCCTTGTAAAAGATACTGTATATTGTATCGCATCTCATGCAGTTTTGCAAGACAAAGTGCGCAAATTTCCCGCATTTCGCCTGCATTTTCCGCTCGCAAAAACAGGACGGTGCCCTGTGGGGAGCGCCGCCCTGTTGCTGAACCGTTTTATTACAGCTGTGCACCGCACTTGTTGCAGAACAGTGCATCGTCCGAGACGGGAGCACCGCACTGCGGGCAGGCTTTGTGCTCTTCCGGTTGGTCAGCAGGAACTTCCTCGTGCACCACATATTCCACCTCGGCAGCTTCCGCCGGGGTCAGGGATGCTTTCAGACGGGCGATCTCCTGCTCGATGTTATCGATCATCTCGATATACTTATCCACCAGCGGCTGGTTTTCTTCCTTGCCCTTGGCCAGACTGTACACCAGTGCGCCCAACTGGCGCTGTGCCTTGAGCAGCTTGCCCTGCTCATTTACGATCAAAGCCTGAGTCTTGCCCTTTTCGGCCAGGTCCAGCGCAGCGTTCTTGCCTTTTTCGGCATATTCCAGACCCATTTCCTTGATCTTGTTGAAATCCATAAAAGACACCTCTCTTACTATCGGCCTGTTTATCGTTGGCCATGTGCGGATGTTATCTCCATTATAGCGCACAGGCCGCTCGTTTGCAATGAACGGACCGCATTTTTTACAGTTTGGTGCCGGTTTGGAAACAATTTTTTCGCATTCGGCCTAAATTCACACGATAATTTCACACATCGGCATTCTGTGCCCTGCGGTCGGCTGCGCCGCCATAGAATTCCCGCAGCATGCTGTCCTCCGGCAGCAGCTCCAGCTCCAGCGGTGCCACATGCTCAAAGCGGCGGGCTGTCTCGTCCCACAGCTCGGCATTGTGGCCTTCCAGCGTGAACTGACGGCGCACCACGCCCAGCAGCTTGGAGATCAGGCCCAGCTCGTAGGTAAAGGAGGTATCCAGCAAAAAGTCTGCCGTGGTTTTGAAGCCCTTGATATACCGCGTCTCACCGTCCAGCACGCGGTCCCACATGGCAAGGGTCTTTTCCGGGCTGCGGCCGCGCGCTGCAGCGTCCCGCAGGGTGCGGCGGCACAGGCGGATATCCTGCGTGTTGATGACGCGGCGGCCATCGATGCAGTATTCCTCCCGCAGGCCTGCATAGATGCGGTAGATGTCGTCGCCCTTTACAAGGCCGGTCAGCTCCGGGTTCAGCGCATGGATGCCCTCCACGATGCATACACCGCCCTGCAGGTCGATGGGCTCCACCTCTGCCGAGCGCTTTTCGGCAGAGAAATCGTAGATGGGCAGCACGGTCTTGCCCGTCTCGCTCAGCTCCCGCAGGCACTGCTTGATGAGCGGCAGATCCAGCGTATCGGGGTTCTCGTAGTCCAGCGTGCCGTCCGGCAGGCGCGGATAGAACTCTGCGCCTTTGAAGAAATTATCCAGACTGACCACCTGCGCCGGGGTCCCGCGCTTTTGCAGAGCCTTTGCAACGCAGTGGGCGCTGGTGGTCTTGCCGCTGGCCGACGGGCCGGTGAGCATGACGATCTTTGCGCCGGAAAGCTGCACTTTCTGGGCGGCGTAATCTATCCTTTGGGCATAGCTCTGCTCACTCAGGTCGGCAAGTGCCTGCGGGCTGCGGGCTGCCACATTGTACAGATCGATCTCAACCAGACGTTTGGGTACCCAAATCGTGATCATAAAAATCAGCCACTCCTTTTTTGCGTTCCAGCACCTCCGCAAAACGCTGGATATATTCGTTCGGATACTTAAAATTGAAAATGCGCTGCATCCGTTTTCCGCCGTCGGCCACCAGCTTGGTGCTGCCGCCTGCACCGGCGGAGAGGATGGTCTGGACTTCCTCCATGATATAGATGTTGTAATATCCCTCGTGGCCCGGCTTGCACCAGCCCACGTTTTCCAGGTTCTGCAGAGTATTCTTCTGGCGGTAGAGGTAGTAGGGCCGGTAACCCGCCTCGGCCAGCAGATTGCACTTTTCCAGCATGGCGGCGACGTCGGCGTAGTCGTTCTCCTTCTGGTCCTCAATGACGATGCGGGAAGCGCGCTTGAGGGTGAGGGTGTGCACGGTGATGTTCTCCGGGTCCAGCGCGATGGCCTGCCGCAGGCTGCGCTCAAAACTTTCCACCGTGTCGCCGGGCAGGCCGGCGATCAGGTCCATGTTGATATCATCATGACCGGCCTTGCGCGCTTCGGCATAGCAGTCCAGAATGTCCTGCGCCGAGTGCTTGCGCCCAATGCCCGCCAGCACCTCGTCCGAGAAGGTCTGCGGGTTGATGGAGATGCGGGTAGCGCCGTATTCCTTGATGACCGCCAGCTTTTCGGCATCCGTGCAGTCCGGACGGCCTGCCTCCACCGTATATTCCACGACCTTCGAGAGGTCAAAATTCGCCCGGACCGTGCCCATCAGCTGCCGCAGCTGGTCGGCAGACAGGCTGGTGGGCGTGCCGCCGCCAATGTAGATGCTGCAAAGGGTAAGCCCCGCCTTGTCAGCCTGAATGCGGATCTCTTCCACCTCTCGGCACAGACAGTCCACATAAGGCTGCACCATCTTGCGGTCGCGATCCAGATTGCAGCTGACAAAGCTGCAGTAGCTGCACCGGGACGGGCAGAACGGGATGCCGATGTACAGGCTGTAGGTCCCGGGTTCATTGCCCACTTTCAAAATCGGCTCCTGCAGGTCGGCAATGGCCTTGGCCATCTGGTATTTCTGCTGGGAGCAGTCGAACCGGTCAAGGAAGAAGCGGTCGATCTCCGCTTCCGTCCAGCCTGCGGCGCGCTTGTCGTGGATGAGCCGCACCGGGCGCACACCGGTCATTTTACCCCATGGCGGGCGGATGCCGGTCCAATCCCGCAGCAGATCATAGGTCAGGCTGGCAAGGCTGAATTCCGGGGTCTCGCCGCCCTGTTCCACAGGCGCGGGCAGCGGTGCGTGTCGTTCAGCACTTCTGCCGTCCTGACGCACCAGTGCATGCAGGCCGTCCGGCGTTTTTTCTGCCCAGACGCAGTCCTCGGCGTTCTCCGGCGGGGTGAGGGTGAGCGGTGCCATGGGGTAAAACAAACGCACCAGATGCTCCACTTCGTAGCCGGAAGGCAGGCCGGTAATATAAATCTTCATGTTGTTCACTCTTTAAAATAAATCATTGTTGCCGCGCACAGCGCTGCGGATGAAATAATTGTTGTCCAGTTCGTCGCCAAAGGTGGAGAACTCGCCATGGCCGGGCAGCACCTGCGTGCCGCGCGGGATGGGCAGCTTTGCCAGCTTACGCAGACTCTCGGCCATCTGTGCACTGCTGCCGCCCTCCAGATCGGTACGGCCGATGCTGCCTGCAAACAGGGTATCGCCGCAGAAGAGATACTCGCCGCACAGCAGCACCACGCCGCCGGGCGTATGGCCGGGCGTGTGCCAGACCGTGAACTGCAGCTCGTCTACCGAGACAGTCTCCCCTTCTGCGTAGCCGCAGTCCGCTGCGCTCAGCGGATACATGCGGTCGCCTGCAAGGTCGGCAGCCTCACAGTAGAGCTTTGCGTTCCACTCGGTACGCAAGGCTTCGGCGCTGCCCACATGGTCGTAGTGGCCGTGGGTGCACAGGATGGTGGTGAGCTGCGCATTGTTTTCCTTTAAAATTTTATCGTAGGTCTGCGCATCTGCCGCCGGATCAATGACCACGGCATGGCCTGCGTCGGAAATGAGCAGGAAGGTATTGGTATACAGCGGCGCAGCGCCCGGAATATGAAAAGCCTGCATGGCGGTCACTCCTTTTTCTTCCACTCGTCGGTATCGATGATAATGGTGCAGGGTCCTTCGTTCACAAGAGCCACCTGCATGTCCGCGCCAAACTCGCCGTGCTGAACATCCTTCAGGCCCTGTTTGTTCATCTCTGCAAGGAACAGCTCGTAAGCATCCACGGAGAGCGGCGGCTTTGCGGCCTTGATAAAGCTGGGCCGGTAGCCTTTTTTCGTGTCGCCGTAAAGGGTGAACTGGCTCACCACCAGAGCCGAATAGCCAAGGTCCTTTGCGCTGAGATTCAGCTTGCCCTCTGCGTCCGGGAAGATGCGCAGGCCTGCGCATTTATCGGCAAGCTTGGGCACGATGTCCAGACTGTCGGTATCCCTGACACCCAGCAGGATCATAAGGCCCGGCCCGATGGCCCGCGGCTCACCGCCGTTTACCCGCACACTGGCGGAAGACACCGCCTGAATGACTGCACGCATGTTTTAGCTCCTTGTCACCTTGAGCACGTCCTTCACCTTGGAAAGTCTTGCGACCACACGGTTGAGGTGCTCGGTATTGTTGATGCCGATGGTCAGGCTGACCATGGCGCAGTTGTTTTCCACCTGACGGGCGTTCACCGCATAGATGGGCACCCGGATATCCGCCAGCGCAGCCAGCACATCCTGCAGCAGCTCGTTGCGGTTCAGCGCGATGATCTCAATGCCGGCCTTATAGCTGTCCCTGACGCTGTCGGCCCAGTACGCCTTGACCCAGCGGGGGGCGTTGGTGGGATCCTTCATGCTGGAAATGGCGTTCACGCAGCTCTGCTTGTGGATGGAAACGCCAAAGCCGCGGGTGATAAAGCCCACGATGGGGTCGCCCGGCAGCGGGCTGCAGCACTTGGCAAACTTGATGGGGGTGTTATCGAAGCCTTCCACCACCACGCCGTCGGTAGCGTGCACACGGCTCAGGTCCACCTTGGGCAGGTCTTCCCCGGCCTTTTCCTCCGAAGCTTTCAGCTTCTGCCACTCCTCCTTGAGCTTGGGCAGGCAGTTGGCAATGGTCATGCCGCCGTAGCCGATGGCGGCATAAAGCTCCTCGGCATTGTTCTGGCGCAGGCGGCGGGAACAGCTGTTGATAAAATCGTCCAGCTGGTCGTCCGGAATGATGATCATTTCCCTGCGCAGCTCACGGGCCAGCGCATCACGTCCCTGCGTGATATTTTCCTCGCGGCGCATCTTTTTGAACCAGTTTCGGATCTTACTCTTCGCTTCGCTGGTGCGCACGATCTTGAGCCAGTCGCGGCTGGGGCCTTTGTCCGCCGGGCCAAGGATCACTTCGATGATCTCGCCGGTGGAAACGATGTGGTCGATGGGCACCATGCGGTTGTTCACCTTGCAGCCCACCATGCGGTTGCCCACCGCCGAATGGATCGCATAGGCAAAATCGATGCAGGTAGCGCCGGTGGGCAGGTTGATGACATCGCCCTTGGGGGTAAAGGCAAACACTTCCTCCGGCAGCAGGTCGCTCTTGAGGTCGTGCAGCAGATTGCCGGAATCCTCGCTGACGCGCTGGTTTTCCAACAGCTGGCTCACCCATGCCAGACGTTCGTCCAGCTTGTCGTGGCCATCCAGACCTTCTTTATACTTCCAGTGAGCCGCAACGCCGTACTCGGCCTGCTCGTCCATCTTGCGGGTGCGGATCTGCACCTCAAAGGGGATGCCCTCGTGGCCGATGACGGTGGTGTGCAGGCTCTGGTAGCCATTGGGCTTGGGAGTGGAGATATAGTCCTTGAAGCGGTTGGGCAGCGGATGGTACATATCGTGGATGAGGCCCAGAGTGCTGTAGCACTCGGCCAGCGTATCCAGAATGACACGCACCGCATAGATATCGTAGATCTCATCAAAGGACTTGTTCTGCATGATGGTCTTGCGATAGATGCCGTAAATGCTCTTGACGCGGCGCTTGATGGTAGCGCCCTCAATGCCGCTTTCGGCCAGCCGCCGCTCGATCACACCGGACACCTTTGCAAGGAACTCCTCGCCTGCACGCTCACTGAGCATCCGGCTGATCTCCTCGTAGCCCACAGGGTCAAGGTAATGCAGGCTGCGGTCTTCCAGCTCTTCCTTCACGTTCAGGATGCCCAGACGGTTGGCGATGGGGGCATACACCTCCATGGTCTCGCGGGCTTTATCGCGGCGCTTCTGTTCCGGCCATGCATCACCGGTGCGCATGTTGTGCAGCCGGTCGCACAGCTTAATGATCATCACGCGCACATCGCGGCTCATGGCCAGCAGCATCTTGCGCAGGTTTTCAGCCTGCAGTTCCTCAATGTTAGAGAACTGGATCTTGGTCAGCTTGGTCACGCCGTCCACCAGCAGGGCAACTTCCTCGCCAAAGGCGGCTTTCAGGTCGTCCAGTGTAGTGGGAGTGTCCTCCACCACATCGTGCAGCAGGGCCGCAGCAATGCTCTCGGAGTCCATGCCAAGATCCAGCACCAGTCGTGCCACAGCCAGCGGATGGCAGATATACGGCTCGCCGCTGCGGCGGCACACCCCCTTGTGGGCAGTGTTGGCAAGGTTATATGCCTTTTCGATCATCTCCATATTGTAGGAGCGGCCACTGGCCTTGATGGCCTCGCACAGCTTTTCCCAGGTAACGATCTCCGGCCGCACCTCCGAAGGCAGCGCGCCTTCCGGGGCATCGGCCAGCTGTGCTGTTGCAGAAACGGTAGCCGTTTCCTGCACCGGTACCGGCTGATGCAGGTGGGTCTTTGCGGAGTAGAGATCCTCTTCCCGCACCGGCTTCGGTGCCGGGACAGCAGTTTTCTTTCCCTCTGGCATGTTACATTCCCTCCAAACATTTCAGGACCGGGGCATCCGCAAGGTTCTTTTTGCTCTGCGCAGGCACAAGCTCCAGATATTTTGCCCCACCCTTTTCCACCGTGGCGATCAGTCCCACCTGTTCCAAGGCCGTCACTGCCACCAGTGTTTTGCCTGTATTTTCCTCGCCCAGTTTTGCGCACAGCGGCTGCAGATCTTCTGCGTGCCAGCGGCGCGCCTGCAGCTCACGGTACACTGTGACGATATCACTGCGCTCAGGCGTAATAAGCTTTTTCTGTTCCTCAGTCAGGGGTGTGCCGCGGCGCAGCGCCACCACAAAAGCAGCCTGCTCCGCAAGCTTTGTGCCCAGCCCTGCCGGATGCAGGTCCAGAATGCGGCCCGAAAGCTGTGCGCCCCGGGGCGAATCGTAGACCGAAAGGTTCAGCGCAGCATCCACCACATCGCCCATGGCATAGGGCAGCTGTTCCGGCGGCATACCGAACCACACGGCATACACGCTGGCATTGCCCTGCCGCAGGCGCAGGCGGCTGTGCCTGCCCTCCGATACCGGGTATACCCCATCCAGCACGGCGTTCTGCAAAAGGAACACCGGGGTCGGGTTCTCGGCCCCATAGGGAGCCAGCTGGTCGAGCTTCCGCACACTTTCCACGGTCACACGGTCCAGATGGATGGGCAGGTCGCACTCCAGCGGGGTGGTATGCAGCACCGGGCATTCCCGTGCTGCCCAGTCGTTCAGGCGGCGGCGCAGAGCGGGCAGATTTTCTTCCCGCACCGAAAGGCCCGCAGCCATGGCATGGCCGCCGTAGCGGATGAGCAGATCTGCGCAGGCACCAATGCAGGCATGCAAATTGAAGCCCTGCACGCTGCGTCCGCTGCCCTTGCATTCGCCGTGCTCGTCGATCGTCACCACGATCACAGGCCGGCCGGTGCGTTCCACCAGCCGGGATGCCACGATGCCAATGACACCGGGGTGCCAATCGCGGCCCCACAGCAGCATCACGCGGTCTTCCAGCCGCTCCGGTTCCTGTTCCAGCAGTTCCTGCGCGGCCTTGAAGATCTGCAGCTCTGTCTCCTGACGCTTTGTATTGATCTCGTTCAGTTTATGGGCCAGCTCTGCGGCGCGGTCCGGGTCCTCACACATCACCAGCTGCAAAGCCGTAACAGCGTTGTCCATGCGGCCAGCCGCATTGATGCGGGGCGCAATGGCGTAGCTGACATTTTCTGCGGTGACCGGTTTGCCCGCAAGGCCCACCTCTTCCAGCAACGCTTCCAGACCCGGACGGTCCGTGTTCTGCAGCTGGCGCAAGCCCGCCTTGACAAGGGTGCGGTTTTCGCCGGTAAGCGGCATCACGTCCGCCACAGTACCCACAGCGGCAAGGTCGCCGCAGTAGTCCAGCATTTCTTCCGGCGGGCAGCCATCCAGTGCGGCACACAGCTTGAACGCCACGCCCGCACCGCACAGGCCCTTGAAGGGACTGGTGTCGTCCTCACGACGGGGGTCTACCACGGCAATGGCCTTGGGCAGAGTTTCCGGCGGCAGATGATGGTCGGTAATGATCAGGTCAATGCCCAGTTCAGCGGCATAATCGGCTTCTTCCACAGCAGAAATGCCGTTATCCACCGTCACGATCAGCTTGCAGCCCTTATCGTGGATGGAACGGATGGCATTGCGCGAAAGGCCGTAGCCGTCGCCCTCGCGGCTGGGCAGCATACATTTTACGGTAGCCCCCATGCCCTTGAGATGCTGGTACAGCAGGGCCGTGGCCGTCACGCCGTCCACGTCATAATCGCCGAACACCACAATGGTCTCGCCCTCGTCAATGGCCCGCCAGATGCGCTCGCAGGCCTTGTCCATATCGGTGAGCAGCGAAGGGTCGCTCAATTCTTCCTCACCGGCAAGCAGGGTCAGTGCTTCGGTAGGGTCGGTAATGCCGCGGGCCGTCAGCACGCCTGCCAACAGGGCATTTTCCTTCTGCTGGGCGGCAAGGGCGGCCGCATATTTTTGCTCGCTCCACGGCTCGTCGTTCTGTGCGTTATATTCCAGTTCTTCGGTGGCCTGCTCCGCAATCGCCTGCGTCAGCTCCCGCAGCGCGGCACGGTCCAGCGGCTTCAGATTCCATGCACGGTAGGTCATTCAAAATTTCCTCCCGTCAGGCCGTCGTTGGCCAGCATTCCCTGCAGGGCAGCGATCTCAGAAGAGACATCCATCGCTACATCCGAGAGCAGCGTATCATACAGGGTGTCGTAGGCCTGATTCAGCGTGTGAAGGATGCCCGCGATATCGCGGCGGATGGTCTCGGCGTTTTCGCCCTGCTGGCCCTGCACATCGTTGTAGGTGTGCAGCAGCTTGAGGGTGGTGGGGATATAGTATTCCGCAAAGCGGCGGGCCTTGGGCAGGCTTTCCGGGTGTGCTTCCAGCCAGTCACAGATGGCAGTGGTGGTGGTCTGCATATGGTCCAGCTCTTCGCGGCCCTGCGCATCCTGCATCAGCTGTTTTTCCTGCTGCAGCACGGCGGCAAAGCGGCGGGTCGTTTCCAGATTGAGCGGCACATCGTCTGTTTTTTCTGCCGCCGGTTCCGGCTGCGGCGGTGCCTTGGAGACTGCGGCAGCTTCCTGCGCGGCACGGTAATCCTCAGCAGTCAGGTAAAGCTTTTCCGCTTTTTCGTCCACCCATGCACTCAGCCAGCCATTGCGGATGAATCTGCGCACCCGCTTGAGGGCACGGGCCTTTTTCTCATCCACGGCTTCCAGCGGCAGGCCCTTTTTGCAGTCAAAGCCTTCTGCTGCCTCGGCCAGACGGAGTAGCGTCTTGCTGGCCTTCAGGCGGGATGCACCGGCAGTGATCATCCACACGAACACGGCGGTGACAGCCGCAAAGCACCAGCCGGTGATCCGCACCGCCCCCAGCGCAAAGCTGCCCATGGCTGCAGCATTTTCAGCCATAAAGCTGTCCTGCAGAAGAGCCTGCAGAACAGCCGCATTGGGCGTAAACAGGCCCGCCGCACCCAGACAGGAAACCGCCGTGATGCCAAAGATCACCGTAAACGTGATGCCGACTGCCAGCAATGCGCAGCCTGCGCTGTAGCGCTTTTTGGCACTGGCGCGGATCTCGTCTGCCGGGGTCGTCTCTGCCTTGCCGAACATCTGCCGGAACCAGCCGGAAACACCTGCGGCCTGCGCGTTGATACAGTCCTCATTCGAGCCCTGTTTTTTCGTATTCTGCGCATTCTGACGGCTGCGATAGTATTCCTCCCGGCTGCTGCGGAACGCCTTTGCCGCTTCGCCAAGGCCAAAGTTTGCAGCATTCACCGCCGCACGGCCCACACCATAGGCGCGGTCGCCAATGTCCTCCCCTTTGCCCTCAAAGCCATGGGCAAAGGCATCCGACACGGTATCGCCAAAGGCGCGCAGCTGGTTTTCCAGCTCCTGCTGCACCTGACGGCCCTCATTCTCTCTCATTGTATCGTTTTCACGATCGTTCATCAAATTCTTCTCACCCTTCTGCCGGTGCATACCGGCTGATGATGGCGCGGGCCACCCGCAGGCCATCCACGGCGGCGCTCATGATGCCGCCCGCATATCCGGCACCCTCGCCGCAGGGATACAGACCTGCCAGCTGGGTGCATTCAAAATTTTCTTCCCGCTTCAGCCGCACCGGGCTGCTGGTGCGGGTCTCAAGACCCGTAAGGATCGCTTCCGGCGCGGTATAACCCGCAATTTTGCGCTCGTAGGCGCGCAGGCCCGCCCGCAGTGTTTCGGCCAGCTCCTGCGGCAGCAGTGCGCCGAGGTCTGCCGCAGCAACGCCGCGGTCATAGGTAGGCTGCACGCGTCCAATGTTCAGCTGGCCGCGCCCTTCCAGAAAGCTCTGGATGTTCTCTGCCGGAGCGGCATACTCCCCTGCACTGCGCCCAGCGGCGTAGGCTCTGGCTTCCAGCTCCCGCTGGAACGCGATGGCCCGGTGCGGATCGTCTGCAAAATCCTTGCCGCCCACGCTCACCACCACGGCCGCGTTGGCATTTTTGCCATTGCGGGCGTGGAAGCTCATGCCGTTGGTCACTACACGGCCTTCCTCGCTGGCCGATGCCACCACCTGCCCGCCGGGGCACATGCAGAAGGTGTAAACGCACCGCTCCCCCACATGCTGGGAGAGCTGATACTCGCCCCGCGGCAGAGCCGGATGCCCGGCAGCCTCGTGATATAAGCTCTTTTCGATCTCACTCTGCAGATGCTCGGCGCGGAAGCCCACGCTGAACGGCTTGCATTCCAGCTGCAGGCCGCCGTCCATCAGCATCCCGAAGGTATCGCGGGCCGAGTGGCCCACCGCGAACACCAAAGCTTCGCAGGCAAAGGTGCCATTTGTGGTAAAAACGCCGGTGAGCCGACCATTTTTCTGTTCAAAGCCGGTCAGGGCCGTGTTGAAATGCACCTCACCGCCCAGAGCTTCGATCTCCTTGCGGATAGAGGTGATCACACCGCGCAGCAGGTCGGTGCCCACATGGGGCTTCTGCTTCCAGGCGATCTCCTCCGGCGCACCGTGCTGCAGGAACACCTCGGTAACAAAGCCGCACAGCTCATCGCCGATGCGGGTGGTCAGCTTGCCGTCCGAAAAGGTACCGGCACCGCCCTCGCCAAATTGAATGTTCGCATTCACATCCAGTTCGCCGGTAGCAGAAAAATGTTCCACCGCCTTTACGCGCTCGTCCAGCGCCGGGCCGCGCTCCAGCACAATGGGCTGATAGCCCTGCCGGGCCAGCAGCAGCGCTGCAAACAGGCCCGCCGGGCCAAGGCCGCACACCACAGGCCGATGTGCCAGTGGCTGGATGCCATTCTGCACCGAAAAATCCACCTTCTGCTGCAGAGAAGCATCACCACAGCGGGCTGCAAAAGCCGCTTCCTCGGCAGGTTCTTTCAGGGTGACAGCCACGGTATACACCAGCTTGGGCTGGCCGTGGCGGGCATCCACCGAGAGCTTTGCCACGCCCAGATGCTGCACCTTTCCGCGCGGGATGCGGGCAGCGTGCAGGGCTTTTTCAAATGCCTGCGGCTCTCCGGCAGAGAGCGGCAGACGGATGTTGCGAACCAGAATCATGTTATCGTGTGTTCCTTTTTGTTTCAGTTGCTTTCGATGCGGCACTGCAGCACATAGCTGCCCAGTGCAAAGATCTTGCCGTTGGAGGGCACATACAGGCGGCAGGCAATGTTCTGCTCGCCGGTCGCCACCGAGAAATCCTCGGCATCGATCTCAATGACCACCTGCTCCGGGGTCAGCGTTTCGATCGCGCCCTTGGGGCCGCAGAGCGTTACATTCATCAGGCGTTCGGTCTGCACCGCCAGCTGGTAGGTAGAGGGCAGATTGACCACCTGCACGCAGGTATTGGGCAGGTTCATGGTCTTGGTTCCCAGATTGGAGCAGTCAAAGCTGACCGTTATGGTGGAAATGTTATCCAGCAGATAGATGTCTGCGGGCAGGTCGATGGGCAGCTCATAGCTCTTGTTCAGTGCAAAGGTGGAAAGGTCGATATTGCCGATGGGCAGCGTGGACAGCATATCGATCTTATCTGCCGGACCTGCCACCTTGAGCTGCTTGCGGCTGAGTGCATATACCAGCATCGAATCATCAAAATCACGCGGAGCATTGATGAAATTCACGTCCACCGGCAGCGTTGCCATCTTGTACACCTGCAAGGTCACATCCACGCTGTTCTCTTCCAGCTCCGTGTACTCAAACTTGACTTCCTTGCCGCCGGAGGTATAGAAGCGCAGCGGCGTGTTCAGCGTGATGGACTCGGTCAGTTCGCCGCTGTAGGTCACCTCTGCAGTGCAGGTAGCAACTTTATTCAGCTCACTGCTGGGGCCGGAAAGGGTGATATTCTCCTTGGAAACATCCGTACTATAAAGGATATAACCGTCCGCGATGGTCAGGTAGTTGGTGGTAATGGTAACGGGCAGGGTTTTTTCCTCCACCACGTCAAACACCACATCCACCGTGTTGTCATTGCCTTCCATGGTCACGGTCACACCGTTCAGCAGGCCGTTGGCACCGCGTACCAGCAGGCGCAGGGTCTTTTCGCCGCTGTCGCGTACGCTGGAAAAATCCGGGTAGACCACAAAGTCGGAAGCCGTCAGCCCGCCGATGGTGTAGCCGTCGCCGGAGATTTTCAGGTTCACGGTCTTATCCTCGGCGCTGACGATGCTCAGGCCCCGGGAGGTGTAAGCAGCGGAATCGTAGGTATAATCCACCGGCACATTGTAGATGGTGTTGCTGGTGCCGGGCTGCACGATGATGGTGACCACCATCCATGCAACGATGGCGCCCAGCACCGAAAGTGCCAGCCGGATGCGGCGGTCGTCCAGAATGTTTTTCTTATGGGCGACCGCAGGCTTTGCGCCATTTTTCTTGTTGGGTTCGTTGTTCATTGCGCATCGTCCTCCTTCTGGCTGACCCATTTCCACAGACGGTCCAGCTGACCGCGCCAGCCGCTGACCGTCGTCTTTTCGGTGGTGGTCTCCTTAGGGATCATCTCATCCACCAGACGGGTATACAGGGTCTGGCGGTCAAAATGGCGGATCAGCACGCCGTTCTTTGCCATGGAGATGATGCCGGTCTCCTCGCTGACCACGATGGCAATTGCATCGGAATTTTCGGCAATGCCAAGGCAGGCACGGTGACGGGTGCCCATATCCTTGCCAAGATCCAGATTGTTGGAAAGCGGCAGCACACAGCCCGCGGCTTTGATGCGGCCATTCTCAATGATGGCAGCACCATCGTGCAGGGGCGTGCCCTCGTAGAAAATGGTGCCCAGCACTTCCAGATTGACCGCACTGTTCACCGGCGTGCCGGTGCGCACGATCTCCGAAAGGTTCGTGTGGCGTTCCAGCACGATCAGTGCACCGGTCTTGGTCTCAGAAAAGCGCTCTGCCGCATCGCAGATGGCAATGATGGCGCTGCGCCATGCACCTTTTAGGCTTGGATCGTTGTAGCGGCCTTTGACATTGAACAGCTTGGCGGCCCACTGGTCGGTCTGGCCCATGCGCTCCAGCGCACGGCGGATCTCCGGCTGGAACAGCACCACCAGCGTCAGCAGGCCCACCTGCAGCAGTGAGTTCAGCAGCCATGTGACGGTACGCATGTTCAGCGTTTCTGCCACCAGATAGACGGCCATCACCAGAAGCGCACCCTTGAACAGCTGGCCGGCGCGGGTGCGGTTGACAATGCCCAGCAGCTGGTAAATCAGG
Organism: Faecalibacterium sp. AF27-11BH; assembly: GCF_003603005.1. NCBI lineage: Bacteria > Bacillati > Bacillota > Clostridia > Eubacteriales > Oscillospiraceae > Faecalibacterium > Faecalibacterium sp. AF27-11BH. Next base: position 356,972 of record NZ_QVGS01000001.1, on the reverse strand, counting down.
AAGGAAATGATGATGATATCCAGCAAATCGACCAGTTTGAAGGTCTGGAAATTTGCAATGATCGCGTTCAGAGTCATTGGTACACGCTCCCGTTTACAGTGTTTCGATCAGGGCAACAGCGTGGGCGGCAATACCCAGCCCCTCACCGGTAAAGCCCAGATGTTCCTCGGTAGTGGCCTTTACGCTCACAGCGTCCACCGGCAGGCCGAAGGCATCGGCCAGATTCTGGCGCATGGCCGGAATGTACGGCGCAAGCTTGGGCCGCTGACACAACAGCGTCGCGTCGATATTTTCAATGCGGAAGCCGTGCTCCTTTAAAATTTCGGCCACACGGCGGGCCAGCTTCAGGCTGTCGGCACCGGAGTAGGCCGGGTCATTGTCCGGGAAATGCTGGCCGATATCCCCCAGCGCAGCGGCACCCAGCACAGCATCCATCACCGCATGGGCCAGCACATCTGCATCCGAGTGGCCCAGCAGGCCTTTTTCAAAAGGCACTTCCACGCCGCCCAGGATCAACTTGCGGCCTTCCACCAGACGGTGCACGTCATAACCATGTCCAATGCGCATTTTGTGTTCCTCTTTCTGTTCCGGGCGGGGCAAGTCCTCGCGGGTCGTGATCTTATAATTGGCGTAATCGCCCTGCGTCAGCTGCACGGCGCGGCCGGTCAGCTCGAACAGGCTGCAGTCGTCGGTGACAAGGCGGGCTTTTTCGGCATCCAGCTCTTCCAGCGCAGCAAGGTACTCTGCGCGGTCAAAGCACTGAGGGGTCTGCACCGCATACAGGGTGCTGCGGTCGGGCGTTGTGTACACAAGGCAGGCATCCGGCACAATCTTTCCGTTGCCGCGCGCTGCAGCCTTGATGGTATCCTTTACCGGTACGGCAGGTGCAGCTGCGCCGCACCGGGCCGCTGCTTCCAGCGCTGCTGTGATGACGGCCTGACTGACGAAGGGTCTTGCCGCGTCGTGCACTGCCACAAGCTCCCCTGCTGCCGCCAGCACGCCGTTTTTTGCGCTCTCGGCGCGGGTGGTGCCGCCCGTTACGATCTGCACAGGCTTTGTGCAGTCTGCTGCCTGCTGCTCCACAAAGGCGCGGTTCTTACCGGCCACCAGCACGATCTCCGTGACAAGCGGATCCTGTTCAAACGCGCGGATGCTGCGGTGCAGCACGGTCTCGCCGCCCAGATCAAAGCTGAGCTTGTCAAAGCCCATGCGTGTGGAAGACCCCGCCGCCACCAGTACCGCGGATACTCTCTTTTCCAATTTCTTCACCTGCCCGATTCCTATAGTAAGCCATATTTTATTATAGCGTATAACTTCCCAAACTGCAACCAATATTCTACAGCAAAAATGCCCCTCTGCACACAGCAGAGGGGCACAAACTTGTTCTTGATGGAGTTTACTTCAGGATCGGCTCGATGGCAGCAGCCAGAGCATCCTTCTGTGCCTGTGCTTCAGCCAGATCCTTGCCCAGAGTGGTGAAGTAGGTCTTGATCTTCGGCTCAGTGCCGGAGGGACGCACCACAACGGTCGCACCGTTTTCCAGACTGTAGATCAGCACGTTTGCAGCGGGCAGGCCGGTCTCCTCGGGCTTCTTGTAGTCGGTCACCTTGACCACCTTGTGGCCAGCCAGCTCGGCGGGCGGGTTATCACGCAGCTTCTGCATGATGGAAGCCATCTTCTCCATGCCGGTCAGGCCGGGGAACTCGAAGCTGTCCACCTTGTTCAGGTAGCGGCCATACTGTTTATAGATCTCTTCCAGACGCTGCTTGATGGAGGAACCGATGCTGCGGTAGTAAGCGGCCATTTCGCAGATCAGCATGGAACCGATGACGGCATCCTTATCACGCACATAGGGGCCGGCCAGATAGCCGTAGCTTTCCTCAAAGCCAAAGATGAAGCGGTCCACCTCACCGGCAGCTTCCAGATTTGCGATCTGGTCGCCGATCCACTTGAAGCCGGTCAGCACGCTGCGCATTTCCACGCCGTAGTGTGCGGCAATGGCATCGGCCAGAGGAGTGGATACGATGGACTTGACGGCCACCGGGTTTTTGGGCATGGTGCCCTTCTCGATGCGGCCTGCGCAGATGTAATCCAGCAGCAGAGCGCCCATCTCGTTGCCGGATACCAGCTCATAGCTGCCATCCGGACACTTCATGGCAATGCCCACGCGGTCGGCATCGGGGTCGGTGGCCAGCATCAGATCGGCACCAGTCTTGGTTGCCAGCTCCAGACCCAGCTTCAGAGCCTCGAAAATTTCGGGGTTCGGGTAGGAGCAGGTGGTAAAGTAGCCGTTGGGGTACTCCTGCTCGGGCACGATGGTGATATCGGTGATGCCCATATCGTTCAGCACATGAGTGACAGGCACCAGACCGGAACCATTCAGCGGGCTGTACACCAGCTTCAGGCCGGCAGTCTTGCACAGGCCCGGGCGCACCTGACGGGCCTCGATGGCATCATACAGTGCCTTCTTGCAGTCGTCGCCCACAAAGCGGATCAGGCCCTGCTCCACGCCCTCGGCAAAGGAGATGTACTTTGCACCGGTCAGCACATCCGTCTTCTGGATCTCATCGTACACGATGGCAGCAGCATCATCGGTCATCTGGCAGCCATCCGGGCCATAGGCCTTGTAGCCGTTGTACTTGGCCGGGTTGTGAGAAGCCGTGACCATGATACCAGCATTGCACTGGTAGTAACGGGTAGCAAAGCTCAGTGCAGGCACAGGCATCAGAGCATCGTAAATGCGCACCTTGATACCGTTTGCCGCCAGAACGCCTGCGGCGGTCTTGGCAAAGATATCGCTCTTCAGGCGGCTGTCGTAGCTGATAGCCACAGTCTGGCTGCCGCCCTGAGTCTTGACCCAGTTTGCCAGACCCTGCGTGGCCTGACGCACAACATAGATATTCATACGGTTGGTGCCAGCGCCCAGAACGCCGCGCAGACCAGCGGTGCCAAACTTCAAAGCCACAGCAAAGCGGTCCTTGATCTCGTCATCATTTCCCTCGATCTTGGCCAGCTCCGGCTTCAGATCAGCGTCTTCCAGCTCTGCAGCCATCCAGCGCTTATATTCATCCAAATACATCTTGCACACCTTACCTTTTGTAAATTTTTCCGCAAAAAAGAACAGGTTTGGTTAAACCTACTTATAATATAAACTCTCCGCATCCATGTGTCAATTGCGTAATCTGCAACAAGATTTGCAGTTCAAAACCGGCATATGGCACAAAATTCCAAGTTTTTCCCGGTAAAGTCGGGAACTATCCCGGCCTCGCCTGCATTTTCCAGCAGTTCATAACTCTGGCCTGCATCGTCCAGAACGTCCAGCCACTGCTCCAAACCGATGCTGTTTTCACACAGGTAGCGCAGCAGCTGCATTGCCCGGGCAAAACTGTCCTGCAGCAGCACCGCGCTGCGGCGCACCCGGCCATCCTGCTCCTGCCGCAGCTCCATTACAACGCCCTGCGCAGCGGCGGCACCGCAATATACAAGGGTGTGGGCATGCTGCAGCCCTTCCAGTTCTGAATATGTACGGATATAGCGGCAGTATTCTTTGCTCATCATGGAAAACTCTCTCCTCTCTATCGCATTGACATCTTTCCTGCCCTTTACTATAATGAATTCAGAAGTATTTTTGTGTCGAAGTATGACATAATCATCCAATATTTTCCACTTTTGCCAATTCTTTTCCGTCATATCATCCGCTGGGATAAGGGAGAACAACATGTATTCTGTTACCAGAAGCTTTGGTCTGAACGGCCTGAGCGGCTTTGCCGTGGCAGTGGAGGCCGACATTTCCGGCGGTCTGCCCGCCTTTTCCATCGTGGGCCTGCCGGATTCCGCTGTGCGTGAAAGCGCCGACCGTGTGCGCGCCGCCATCAAAAATCTGGGCTTCAAGTTCCCGGACCGGCGCATTACCATCAATCTTGCCCCGGCGGATGTGCGCAAGACCGGCCCGGTGTACGACCTGCCGCTTCTGCTGGCAGTGCTCACTGCCAGCGGCCAGCTGGAGGATGTGCCTGCCGACGCGGCATTTCTGGGCGAACTGGCACTGGACGGCACCCTGCGGCCGGTTTCCGGCGTGCTGCCCATGGCGCTGGCTGCAGCAGAAAATGGCATCCACGCCCTGTATGTACCTGCCGAGAATGCCGCCGAAGCAGCCGAGGCCTGTGCCGACAGCATGGCCGTCTACCCCGCCCACACGGCACGCGAAGTTGTAGATGCCCTGCGCGGCATCTCCCCGCTTGCCCCGGCGGCTGTTGTTCCCTTTGACCCTGCAGACGCATGGGCACAGGTTCCGGATTTTGCGGACGTACTGGGCCAGTCACTGGCGCGGCGGGCTATGGTCATTGCTGCCGCAGGCGGACACAATGTTTTGCTCATTGGCGCACCCGGCACCGGCAAATCCATGCTGGCAAAGCGTCTGCCCGGCATCCTGCCGCCGCTCACCCGTGAGGAAGCCGTGGAGACCACTAAAATTTATTCCATTGCAGGGCAGCTGCCGCAGGGCCGGGGCCTGATCTCTGCACGGCCTTTCCGCAGTCCGCACCACTCGGCCAGTGCCGCGGCTCTGGCTGGCGGCGGCGCACAGTTCCGGCCCGGCGAGTGCAGCCTTGCCAACTGCGGTGTGCTGTTTTTAGACGAATTGCCGGAGTTCTCCCGCGAGAGTCTGGAAGTGCTGCGCCAGCCGCTGGAGGACGGCCAGATCACCGTGAGCCGAGCGGCAGGCAGTGCCACCTATCCCAGCCGCTTCCAGCTGGTAGCCGCCATGAACCCCTGTAAGTGCGGCTACTACGGCCACCCCACCCGGCAGTGCACCTGCTCACCCAGTGCCGTGCGGCAGTACCGCAGCCGTGTGTCCGGCCCGCTGCTGGATCGTATCGACCTGTGCGTGGAGATGGACCCCATCGCCTTTGACGAGCTGCACGCCGTCGTCCCTTCCGAGAGCAGCGCCGATCTGCGCAAACAGGTGCTTGCCGCCCGGGCCATTCAGGCAAAGCGCTATGCCGCCCCGGGTTTTGAGGGTGTGCTCTGCAACGCCCAGCTCACCGCCGGGCAGGTGCGGCGCGTCTGCCGCATGACCCCCGCCGCCGAGCGGCTGCTGCGTGCCTCCTACGACGCTTTGGGCCTTTCCGCCCGCGCCCATGACCGCATCCTTCGGGTGGCCCGCACGGTGGCCGATCTGGCAGGCAAACAGCTGCTGGATGAGGACTGTGTGCTGGAAGCCCTGCAGTACCGGGCACAGGAAAAAGTGGAAGTATAAAAGCTTCTTCGTCTTTGCTTCGCAGATCCGCCCTCCCCGAAAAGGGAAGGGTTTGTGCAGCTTACCGTTACGCGCAAAAAAGCCATCTGTATCTTTCCAAATGCTCAATACGAGCAGAAGATCACAGATGGCTTTTTATAATTGCTTTTTAGAATCTGCGCCATGTATCCGGCAGGAACAGCACCAGCATCGGGAAGATTTCCAGACGGCCGGCCAGCATGTCAAAGATCATCACCAGCTTTGCGGGGTTCGTAAAGCTGCCAAAGTTCATCATGGGGCCTACCTGCGCAAGGCCCGGGCCGATGTTGTTCAAAGTAGCTGCAATGGCTGTGAAGTTCGTCACCATATCAAAGCCATCCAGACTGATGAGCAGGAAGGATACCACGAAGATGAAGAAATACGCGCCCATAAACACATTGGTGGTGCGGATGGTCTCGTGGTTGAGCAGCTTGCCGTCCATGCGGACGGGGGCCACCACCTGCGGGTGCAGTGCCTGCTTGAGCTCCTTGCCCAAGGTCTTGCCCAGAATGAGGAGGCGGCTCACCTTGATGCCGCCGCCGGTGCTGCCTGCGCAGGCACCAATGAACATGAGCACTACCAGAATTTCTTTGGAGAGAGTGGGCCACAGGTCAAAATCACAGCTGGAAAAACCGGTAGTGGTGATGATGGAACCCACCTGAAAGGCTGCTTGACGCACCGCTTCGCCAAAGCTGTTATAAAGGCTGTAGATATTGGCCGTGATAATGCCAATTGCCACCAGAATAATGGCGAAGTAGCCGCGCACTTCCTCGCTGATGGCGCGGTTGAATTTGCGCAGCAGCAGCAGGAAGTAGGCATTGAAGTTGACACCAAACAGGATCATGAAGATGGTCACGACCCACTGGATGTAGGGAGAAAAGCTGGTAAAGCTGTCGTTCTTGAAGCCGAAGCCGCCGGTGCCCGCCGTGCCGAAGGCCGTGAGCATGGACTCAAACAGCGGCATGCCGCCCAGCAGCAGGAATACCACCTCCAGCACGGTGAGTGCAAAATAGATGCCGTACAGGATCTTTGCGGTAGACTGCACCTTGGGCACCAGCTTATCCACCTGAGGGCCGGGGCTTTCTGCCTTCATCAGGTTGACGTGGGAGCCGCCGGTCAGGGGCAGCAGCGAGAGCAGGAACACCAGAACGCCCATGCCGCCGATCCAGTGGGTGAAGCTGCGCCAGAACAGGATGCCCTTGGGCAGATCCTCCACCCCGGGCAGGATGCTGGCACCGGTGGTGGTAAAGCCGGACACCGTCTCAAACAGGGCATCCACCGGGTTCGGGATGCAGCCCGCCACCACAAACGGAACGGCGCCCACGATGGAAATGACGATCCAGCTCAGCGAGGTAGCAGCAAAGCCCTCCCGCATATAGAACATCTTGCTTTTAGGCTTGATGCCGCGCAGGGCGTAGCCGATGGCGGCGCTGACTGCCGCCGTGATCAGAAACACGCCCAGCACGAACCATTCGCCGTAGATCCAGCTGGCCGCTGCGGGCAGCAGCAGCAGCGCACCCTCGATCAGCATGACATAGCCCAGCAGACGGAAAACGATCGCATAATTCATAGTCTGCCTCCGTCAACCCTCTGCGCCCTTGTCCAGAATATCGCGCAGGTCATGCAGACCATGCTCCAGCGTGACCACGATCACGTTGTCGCCCACCTGGATCTGGTCGCCGCCGCGCGGGATCAGGATCTGATGGCCGCGGGTGATGCAGCACAGCAGCAGATTCTTTTTCAGGTGCAGCTGGCTCAGGGGGACACCGGTGGCAGCGCTCTTCTCGTGGACGGTAAATTCCAGCGCTTCCACGCGGTCGTCCAGAATGCGGTACAGCGTCTTGATGTTGCTGCCCGCTTCGTTCTGCAGTGCACGCACATACTGCACGATGTAATCGCAGGTCATGTACTTGGGGTAGACCACGCTGCCCAGATCCAGACCGGCCAGAATATCATCAAATTCCAGACGGTTGACTTTGGTGACCAGCTTGCCCTTGGAGTGCTTTTTGGCAAACAGGGTCAGCAGCACATTCTCCTCGTCGATGTTGGTCAGGGCCACAAAAGCCTCGGTGGACTCCATGCCCTCCGAGAGTAGGAATTCGCGGTTGGAGCCGTCCTCGTTCAGGATCTGTGCGCCGGGCAGCTGCTCGGCCAGCTCCATGCAGCGGGCAGGGTCGCGCTCCACGATGCGCACACGCACGTGGTTTTCCAGCAGCTCCTGGCTCAGATAGAAGGCGATGGCACCGCCGCCCACGATGAAGGCATTGCGCACCGGGCGCACCGGCAGGTGGATGCGCTGGAAGAACTCGTGGGCCTTATCCTGTGTTGCAAGGAAGGTGACCTGATCGCCGTTCTGCAGTACAAAGTTACCGTTCGGGATGATCACGCCGCCGCTGCGCTCCACTGCACACACCAGAATGTCGCTCTTCAGGCGGGTGGGGATCTCGCGGATGGCCACGCCATCCAGCCCCTGCTCTGCAGTGAGTGCAAACTTGATCAGCCGCACACGGCCGTCTGCAAAGGTGTCGATCTTGCTTGCACCCGGGAAGCGCAGCAGATGGGAGATCTCCTTTGCTGCAGCCATTTCCGGATTGATGATGGCCGAAATGCCGATCTGCTTTTTGATAAAGTCCAGCTCATGACTGTAGGACGGGTTGCGCACACGGGCAATTGCATGGCAGTGGCCCGCCTTTTTGGCAAACATGCAGCACAGCAGGTTCAGCTCATCCGAACCGGTCACGGCAATGAACACATCCGCGTCTTCAATGCCGGCCTCTGCCAGCGTGGTGATCGAGGAACCGTTGCCCACGATGCCCAGCACATCGTAGCTTTCAGTCAGGTGCTCCACACGCGCTTTGTTGGTATCCACAATGGTCACATTATGGTCTTCCTCACTGAGCTGCCGCGCCAGCGCAGTACCAACCTTGCCGCCGCCCACCAGAATGATCTTCATAACAAGTCCTTTCTCTTTCCGCGTCCCTTCTGCCGGGACAGCACAAATCCATCATAGTATACCATATCTCCTGCCAAAGTTCCACTGTTTTCCACATTATGCAACAAAAACCTGCCAAATGACGCAAAAAAGCCCCGGGAGATACCGTCCCGGAAGCTTTTATTTCATTTAATAGCGCGCCACGCCGTCCTTCGTTACAAGGGCATACACCAGCGGGGCTTCCTCCGGCTTCTCAGGGCCGTATCCAAGGCCGCTGCGGTACTCGGCGGCGGCAGCTTCAAACTTATCGGCTGCGCCGTAGAAGGTAGCCAGACTCTCGCCCTTCTTTACGTAGTCGCCGCGCTTTTTATGCAGGGTGATGCCGGCGGCAAAATCCAGCGGGTCGCCCTTTTTCTGTCGGCCCGCACCCAGCAGTACGCTGGCAGAGCCGATCTTCTCGGCGTCGTTCGCCACAATGTAACCGTCCTGCTCTGCCAGCAGCTCAAAGCTTGCCGCGGGCTGCTCAAACAGGCTGTAATCGTCCAGCACGCGGGTATCGCCGCCCTGCGCCGCAAACATCTCCTTGCACTTAGCAAAGGCAGACCCATCGGCAATCGCCGCCTCGGCCATGGCGCGGCACTCGGCAGGAGTGCCCTTATCGGCCAGCACCAGCATGTTCGCCGCCAGCTGCAGGCAGACCTCGGTCAGGTCGGCGGGGCCATGGCCCTTGAGCACATCCATGCTTTCCATGACTTCCAGACTGTTGCCAATGTTATGGCCCAGCGGGGTGTCCATATCGGTGATCATGGCAGCCACCCGGCGGCCGTGATGGGTGCCAATGGATACCATCAGCTTGGCCAGCTCAATGCTCTGGTCTACCGTTTTCATAAAAGCTCCGGTGCCGGTGGTCACATCCAGCAGGATGGCATCCGAGCCGGAAGCCAGTTTCTTGGACATGATGCTGGATGCGATGAGTGGGATGCAGCTGACGGTCGCGGTCACATCCCGCAGGGCGTACATCTTTTTGTCGGCAATGGCAATGCCCTCGCTCTGGCCAATGACCGACAGGCCGATCCTGTTCACCTGCGCAAAGAACTCCTCCTGTGAGAGGGCGGTTCTGGTGCCGGGCACGCTCTCCATCTTATCGATGGTGCCTCCGGTATGGCCAAGGCCCCGGCCGCTCATCTTGGCGATCTTCACGCCGCAGGCCGCCACGATGGGGGCAATGACCAGCGTGGTCTTGTCGCCCACGCCGCCGGTGGAGTGCTTGTCCACCTTGATGCCCGGAATGGGCGAAAGATCCACCATCACACCGCTGTGAGCCATCACATCGGTCAGCTCTGCGGTTTCTTCATCGGTCATGCCGCGCAGATAGACAGCCATCATCCATGCAGCCATCTGGTAATCAGTCACTTCTCCGCTGACATAGCCATTGACGATCTGCTCCAGCTCCTCACGGCTGTGCGTACCGCCATCACGCTTTTTTGCAATCAGATCATAAACGCGCATCGTATCACGCTCCTCGTTTTTTCAATAGTACGACATTATAAGATATAGTATAGCAAAATTCCAAACAAAAGCAAGTATCATTCTGTAAACTTTGCCCAATTTCAAACCAAAAAGGGCGCAGCCGCCCGGAAAAGCAGCTGCGCCCTTGTTTTGGGAACACAAATCGTCGTTTTAGCGGGATCCCTTGTCGTAGGGGATGCCCTCTGCCTTGGGTGCCATGCTGTTCTTGGAGGTAAACGCAAGAATGATCATGGACGCCACGAACGGCATCATGTTGTAGATGTTGCTGGACCAGTGCAGCTGTGCCAGGAAGGTGGAGTCTGCAATGTTTGCCAGACTCTTGAACACAGCAAAGAACATGGCTGCGCCAAAGATGTTGAAGGGCTTCCACTGGCCAAAGATCATAACAGCCATGGCAAGGAAGCCTGCGCCGGCCACGCCCACCTCAAAGTTCCAGGTCTGCACCGGGGGCACAATGTAGGCCATGCCGCCGATCGCGCCCAGTGCACCGGAAATGACAACACCGGCATAGCGCATCTTGTAGACATTGATGCCCACAGAGTCCGCTGCCTGCGGATGCTCGCCGCAGGCACGCAGGCGCAGGCCAAAGCGGGTCTTGTACAGCACCACATAGCTGATGATCAGCAGAATGATGCCCAGCGGCACAAAAATGCTCAGCTCCAGCCCGCCGATGCTGAACAGGAAGGGCCTGTTGGTGTAGTTCAGCTTTGCACTGCCGCTATCGCTGAAATTCTTGGCAATGACCACCGCAATAGCAGTGGCCAGCAGGTTCAGGGCCGTGCCGCCGATGGTCTGATCTGCCTTCAGGTTGATGGAGGCAAAGGCCAGCAGCAGGCTGTACACCATACCGGCCAGTGCCGCCACCAGAACAGAGATCAGCACCACGAGGAAGACCGGCATTTCGGCAGGCAACATGGTCAGGGTGAGAACACCCGCCACACCGCCAATGACCATGATGCCTTCCAGTGCGATGTTGATGATGCCGGAGTGCTCACTGAACATACCGCCCAGTGCCACCAGCATCAGAACGATGCCATACAGCAGCGTATATTTGATCAGAAGCAGCATATCACTTGCCCTCCTTTTCGGTTGCAGATTTTGCAGGAGCAGCAGGCTCTGCGTTCACATTGGTTTTATCGGCATTCTTGAACAGCAGTGCGTGGATCTTGCCGCGGAACAGCATGGAGAATGCACACAGGTAGATGATGATACCACTGATCAGATCCGAGATCTCAGTGGGGTAATACTTGGTGGAAAGGAAGGAGCCGCCCACCGAGATATGGGAAATGAAGATTGCCGAGAAAATGGTGCCAATGGGGTTGGAGCTTGCCAGCAGTGCAACGGAAATGCCGTTGAAGCCCATTGTCGGCAGGCTGGTGGAGTTCAGCGGGTTCCACTGGGACACATTGGACAGATAGTACAGGCCCGCACCAAAACCGGCCAGCGCACCGGCAATGGCCATGGAGAGGATGATGTTCTTCTTCTCGTTGATGCCGGCGTAGCGGGCAGCGCTCTTGTTCAGGCCGACTGCCTTGAGCTCGTAGCCGAAGGTGGTCTTGTTCAGCACCACCCAGATCAGAACTGCCACTGCTGCCGCCAGGAAGATGGCAATGGTGGTGCTGTTGGTCTGGAACAGCTTGTTCAGGCCGAAATCCGGGATGATGGACTGAGCGTAATCGGCGTTCTTGCTGATGTTGATGGTACGGGTGTTGCGCACATCGTACATGGGGCCGGTGCCGTTCTGGTAAATGAGCTCATTGACCAGATACAGGCCGATCCAGTTGAACATGATGGAGGTAATGACCTCGTTGATGTTGAAGTAGGCCTTGAAGAAGCCGGGGATCGCACCCCAGATGCCGCCCAGAATGGTGGCTGCAATCAGACAGACGAACCACGGCAGCTTGAGCATGATGGCGCAGTACAGAGCGCCGTAAGCGCCCAGCGTGTACTGACCCGCCGCACCGATGTTGAACAGGCCGGTCTTGAAGGCAAACGCCACAGACAGACCGGTCATAATGAGGGGAGCCGCATTTGCCAGCTCCTTGCCGACACCGTAGGGTGCGTCATGGAAGCCGCCCTTCAGGATGCGCACAAAGCCGTCGCCCCATGCGTGAGCCGGGTTGATGGCCAGCAGCACCAGAAAACCAACCACAAGGCCGATCAGGATGCACAGCAGAGCAGCCAGCACACTGGTGATGGAGCTGTTCAGACTGCTGTGGGAAAGTTTTTTCTTGTTCATGTGTTATTTGCTCTCCTTTCCCTGCTTGCGTGCGCCTGCCATATACAGGCCCAGCTCCTGCACGGTGGTGGTCTTGGGGTCAAATTCGCCCACGACCTCGCCCTCGTACATCACAAGGATGCGGTCGGACAGGTTCATCACCTCGTCCAGCTCCAGGCTGACCAGCAGCACGGCCGTACCCTTATCGCGCTCGGCCACGATCTGACGGTGGATGTATTCAATTGCACCAACGTCCAGACCGCGAGTGGGCTGGACTGCCACCAAGAGCTTCGGGTCCTTATCGATCTCACGGGCAATGATGGCCTTTTGCTGGTTACCGCCGGACATGCTGCGCACGGTGGTCAGGCTGCCCTGACCGCTGCGCACATCGTACTGGGCAATGAGCTTATCGGAATATTCGCGCACCTTATCGCTGCGGATAAAGCCGCCCTTCTGGAACTCGGGCTGCCAGTAGCGCTGCAGCACCATGTTGTTTTCCAGACTGTAGTCCAGCACAAGGCCGTGCTTGTGGCGGTCCTCCGGGATGTGGCTCATGCCGTCCTTGGAGCGCTGACGGATGGACTCGTTGGTGATGTCCTTGCCGTCCAGTGTGATCTTGCCGCTGCTGATCTTTTCCAGACCGGTCAGGCCGTAGACGAACTCGGTCTGACCGTTGCCCTCGATACCGGCAAGACAGACGATCTCACCGGCGTGCACCTGAAAAGAGACATCCCGGACTGCGTCCTTCTTGTGCTGGGCGCTGTGCATGGTAACGTTTTCCACATCCAGCACCACCCTGCCGGGGTCTGCGGGCTTTTTGTCCACCTGCAGCTGCACATCACGGCCAACCATCATGCGGGAAAGCTCTTCCTTGGTGGTGTCCTTGATGTCCACGGTGCCCATATACTTGCCCTTGCGCAGAACAGTGCAGCGGTCTGCCACCGCCATGATCTCGTTGAGCTTGTGGGTAATGAACAGGATGGACTTGCCCTCCTTCTTGAACCCGCGCATGATCTCCATCAGTTCGTCGATCTCCTGCGGGGTCAGCACTGCGGTAGGCTCGTCGAAGATCAGGATCTCGTTGTCGCGGTACAGCATCTTCAGGATCTCAACACGCTGCTGCATACCAACAGAGATATCGCTGATCAGTGCATCCGGGTCCACGCGCAGGCCGTACTTTTCGCTCAGGGCCATCACCTTTTTGCGTGCCTCGGCCTTCTGCAAAAAGCCCATCTTGTTGGGTTCCACCCCCAGAATGATGTTGTCCAGCACGCTGAAGCATTCCACCAGCTTGAAGTGCTGGTGCACCATGCCAATGCCCAGTGCGTTTGCATCATTGGGGTTGCGGATGACAACCTCCTTGCCGTTTTTGCGGATCTGACCAGCTTCCGGCTGGTACAGGCCAAACAGCACGCTCATCAGCGTACTTTTGCCGGCGCCGTTCTCGCCCAGCAGGGCATGTACCTCGCCTTTGCGCAGCTGCAGGGTGATATCGTCGTTTGCCTTGATTCCAGGGAACTCCTTGGTAATGTGGAGCATTTCGATCACAAAATCCTCTGCCAATCTGCTCACTCTCCTTTCGTGTCGTTTCGACACCGATACTTCTTTAAGTTCCATTATACCTGATTTGCGGCAATTTGCACATGTCTTTTTTGCTTTTTGGCAGAAAGCACAGATAATAGTATTACTTTTGTACTCTTTTCACGAAGAGTACGCTGCATTTTTCCCGCATTACGCCAATAGAAGACAGAAAAAAGCGGGACACCCCGTTACAGGATGCCCCGCTTTGAAAAGAACTATCGATCGTCCGCAGGCAGGCCTGCCGGACAACAGCTTACTGGATGTAGTTGACGGTGGTGAACTCGCTGACGGTGGGCTTGGTAGCGTCGTCGGAGCTGTTATCAACAGTGATCTCGCCGCTCTTGATCTTGCCCTTGACTTCCTCGTACTCGTCGGTGGTGAAGGACTCGAAGTTCCAGCTGTCTGCATCGGTGGGCAGGCCGATATAATCGCCGTCCTCCAGACCGAAGTTGCCATTGGAACCTGCGATGTCGTCCCAGCTGCCGGCATCGATATCAGCCAGAGCAGTGTTGACAGCCTCGGACAGGCCCTTCATAGCAGAGGTGATGAACGGGTTATAAGCGTAGGTACCATCTGCAACGCCGTTTGCACCGATGTAGTTCTGGTCAACGTCAACGCCGATGACGTAGCCATTGTTCTTCAGAGCAGCCTCAACAGCGGAGGTGTAGATGCCGCCGCCGCAGGCAAAGACGACCTGAGTGCCGTTGGAGTACCAGCCCTCCATACGGGAGGTGATGTTTGCATCGCCGTAGAACTGGCCGCCATAGAAGTAGTTGATCTCGATGTTCTGACCCAGCTCAGCAGCAGCAGCGTCAGCGCCCTGCACGAAGCCGTAGCCGTAACGGATAACAGCGGGAACAGCCATGCCGCCCAGGAAGCCCAGCTTGGTCTTGCCGTCCTTTGCGATGGCGTAGCCTGCCAGATAGCCTGCCTGCTCCTCCTTGAAGGTGATGCAGTAGCAGTTAGCAGGGATAGCGTCGGTGCCGATATCGCCCTGCGTCACATCGATGGCGATGAACTTGACATCGGGATACTGGTCAGCAGCCCATGCCAGAGAAGCGCCGTACAGGTAGCCGACGCAGACGATCACATCAGCGCCGTCGTTGACAGCCTGACGGATCATGGTCTCGCGGTCCTCATCGGAAGCGTCAGCCTCGGGAATGTAGTACTGGCAGTCATCGCCCATGTAGCCGGAAACAGCAGTCCAGCATGCCTGGTTGAAGCTCTCATCATCGATCGTGCCGGTATCGCAGGTCAGAGCGACCTTGACGATCTTCTCACCGCCCTCAGCAGCAGAGGAAGCAGTAGAAGCAGCAGCGGAAGAAGCGGTGCTGGTAGAAGAAGCGGAAGAACCGCCGCAAGCGGTCAGAGCAGCGGCAGCGGCAGCGGCACCAGCCACAGCCAGGAAATTACGACGAGAAATCATCATAATCAAACTCTCCTTTTATTTTTAATAAAATTGCGTCAAACAAATAAAATGCGCAGAACTGCACATTTACTGGCTCAAGTATAACGGCAAGCCGTGTCAGATGCAAGCAAATTCCGATTACAAAATCTTTACAATAATTTTGTAAGTTTTTATCAAAAGTAGTATTTATGCACAAATTTGCCGTAGTTCCGGCCATTTTCCGTGCACCCCCTGTGTTTTGCCTCACAATGCACGTATTGCCGTCACTTTATTGTCCTGCAGTGCACCTCTGCGTTTTTATCCCGTCACTTCACGGCACGGTTGCCCGCCACATTGGAGGGGCCAAAGCCGAAGGGCAGCAGTTCGTCCATGCTGCGCTCGATAAAGTCTTCCGGTGTCTTTGCCATGATAACGTTCAGTTCCGGCCCGCCGAATTCAAACAGAGCCTGGCGGCACACCCCGCAGGGAGAAGTGATCTGCTCGTTCACCTCGCCGCGGCGGCTGCCCACCACAGCAATGTCTGTGAACTCGGTCACACCCTCGGCCACCGCCTTGAACAGAGCCGTGCGCTCTGCACAGCTGGTGGGGGTAAAGGCAGCGTTCTCCACGTTGCAGCCGGTAAAAATGCGGCCATCCTTGGCGCGCAGGGCAGCGCCCACCATAAAATCGCTGTAGGGCACATAGGCTTTTTCCCGTGCAGCCAGTGCCATGCGGATGAGCTCCTTCTTTTCTTCCAGGGTCAGGTTTGTCATATCCGTCACTCCTTTTTTTGGTTTTCAGGGGTCGAAAACAGCGCGGCAAGCCCTTTTGCAGGCAAACCGCGCTGAAATGCGTTTTTAACGCTTAGTATTCTGCACCCAGTGCTACCTTCATCATATCGGTAAAGCTCTTCTGGCGCTGTTCTGCCGTGGTGATTTCCGGCGAAACAAAGCTGTCGGAAATGGTCAGCAGGCAGGCAGCGTTCTTGCCCAGCACCTGTGCATTGGCAAACAGGGCAAAGCTCTCCATCTCCACGCACAGGCAGCCGCGCTCGTCGCGCAGCTTTTCCCAGTAGGTGGGCTTTGCATCGGAGGGCTGACGGTAGAACACATCCGAAGAGTGGATGTTGCCCTCAATGAGGGGGATACCCTGCTTGGCGGCAGATGCGCGCAGCTTGTCGTTCAGGCTCTGGCTGGGCAGCGTGATGTCCCCTTCAAAGCCGCTCTGCACACGGGCATAGTTGCTCTCGCTCACAGCACCGGCGGCCAGCACCACGTCAAACAGCTTGGCCTTGTCGGTATAGCTGCCGGCAGAGCCGATGCGGATGATGTTCTCTACATCGTAGAACTTGAACAGCTCATAGGAATAAATGCCGATGGAAGGCATACCCATGCCGCTGCCCATCACGCTGATGGGCCGGCCCTCGTAGGTGCCGGTAAAGCCCAGCATCCCGCGCACGCCGGTCACCTGACGGACATCCTTGAGGAAGGTGTCCGCAATGAATTTTGCACGCAGAGGATCGCCCGGCATCAGGACGGTCTTTGCAAAATCGCCTTTTTCAGCACTGATGTGAGGGGTAGACATAAGATCATCTCTCCTTTTCTGTTACATAATACAGCAGATGGGCCTTTTCCGGAGAAAAAGCCCTCTGCAAACTTACCTTTACCTATACTTTCTGCGGTTGAACACATTCTGCGGCGCGATGTAGCTGCCGTTGCGGCGGATCTCAAAGTGGCAGTGGTTGCCGCTGGAGCGTCCGGTGCTGCCCACATAGCCGATCAGCTGGCCCTGCTTGACCGTCTGACCAGAGTGCACCGCCAGCGACAGACAGTGCGCATACACCGTGGTGTAGCCGCTGCCGTGGCTGATGATGACGGAGTAGCCATAACCCGTACCGGCACCGGCCTTGTTGTAGCCGGCCTTGGTCACGGTGCCGCCCGCCGATGCGTAGATGGGCGTACCGGCAGCCGCACAGATATCCACACCCTTGTGGCTGCCGCCGTACCAGCGCGAGCAGTTCCGGTAGCCGGGCACCGGCCAGATGAACTGACCGCTGCCGGTGATGTAGCTGGTGCTGCTGGTCACCTTTTTGGTGCCCTTCACGATTTTTTCGGTGACAGGCTCCTGCACCACTTCCGTGCTCAGGATCTTCTGGGAAAGCTGGATGCCATCGGTGTTATAAACACGCTGCGCCGTGATCTGACGCAGGCCGTTCACACCGTTCTGCACCGTTTTCTTGGTACCCACCGTGTATTCGTTGGAGGTGGTGGTCTCGGTGGTATAGGGGATCTCCTCCTGCCAGGTCTCCACCTTGGTGATGCGCACTTCCAGCGTAGCTTCCTGCTTGGTCACGATCAGCTCATCACCGGCCTGAATGTTAGATTTCTCGTTCAGGGGCGCGCCCTTGAAATTGGTATTCAGTTCGCACAGCTCACGGAAGGTGAGGTCGTTTTTCTGGGCGATGCTCCATAGCGTGTCGCCTGCGCCCACTGTGTAGATCTTTTCCTGCTGCTGCACACCGGAAAGTTCCTTTTCCACATCCGCTTCGTCCTGAAAGCTGTCGTTGAAGTAGATGCCGTTTTCCAGCGTGACTTCCTTGTTGAAGCCCACGGTCACGTTGGCGTTCTCAGGGTCCTCATAGGGTTCCAGCAGGCTGCTCAGGTAGCTCTGCAGGCTGACACCATCGCTGCACACTGCGGTCAGCTCGCCATCCAGATACAGGGCCGTGCCCTCGCTGATCTCGTCGCTGGCGCTCTTCAGGATCGCGTCCGCCATCTCGTTTTCATCCATGGTCTTGTGGGCCACGGTAACGGTGTAGGTAGGCTCCACGGTCCACTTTGCATGGTCGGTGTCTGCGTAGTTGATACGCTCCTGCACCGCCTCACGGGCCGAGTTGAACACATCCTCATTGGCCACATAGCCGACGGTCTGGCCGTTCACCTGCACCTCCAGCGCATAAGGCTGGCGGACGGTATGGTTGAACACGGTCACCATAACGGCCAGTGCGCACACCGGCAGCACATACATGGCCATGCGCGGCAGTGTTTTCAGGTTGCGGCGCACGCCGCTGGCCAGATAATGTACGCTGGCTTTGCAGGCTGCGGCAAAGCCTTTTTCTTTCCGCACCTGTTGGGCGTGCACCAGCAGCGAACCGCAGCCCCGGAAGAACAGCCAGATCGGGCCGAACAGGTCCCGGAACATCTGCGCTGCCCCCGGGAACGCCATTGCCGCAGCATTTGCCAGCAGTGTCGTAAATGCCTGACACAGCCACAGCCAGCCGCTGCGCAGGCCGCGCCCAACGCGGACGAATCCATACTCTGTAGAATAGCCCAGTGCATACAGCGTCTCCCCGATGACTGGCACGGCAGAATTCTGGGCAAGCTTTCTGCCAAAATCATTCACATGATTCTGGGTTTTACGGCGCAGCCGGTGCCGGTGCAAAAGCCCCATGCATTGCAGCTGTGCCCAAAGGGAGCGCAGCCTCTGGCCGCGTTTCGGTTTTACCGGTGAAGCGGGCTGCTGCTCCTTTGTCTTGTCTTCGATCAAAAGGTTTTTCTCCTTCCTTGCCGCCAATGCACACACGGTGCCGGGATAAGACGGCGGCGGTCTTGGGCGCACATGCCCTTTCCAGCAGGCTCATGCACACAACATTCTTATTTTATTATACACCCTGCCGTCTTTGAAACAAGCATTGTCACAAAATTTGGGCGGTTCTTTCACTTACTTTTCACCAAAAAGCTGTTTCATATCCTGCGGCAGCGGGCTTTCCGCCGCAGCAGTTTTCCAGTTATTTCCATTCGCCGGGCATTCCACCCGGATTCCGCCCTCCACCGGGGTGTACACCGGCACCCGGAAGCTCTGCCTTGCACAGTGCAGCGCCTGCCGCCCAATGCACTCCCGGCTCCCGCCGTAAAGGTCATCCCCAGCCAGCGGGTGGCCGATGGACGCAAAATGCACCCGGATCTGATGGGTGCGGCCCGTTACCGGCACACAGGCTGCAAGGCTCAGGCCGTTTTCTGCTTCTAATATGGTATACTCGGTGCGGCTTGGCTTGCCGTCCGGGGTCACGCAGCGGCCAATGATGCTCTCCGCCTGGCGGCCAATGGGCGCGTCGATCACGCCCGGACCCAGCGGCAGCTCTCCCTCCACAACGGCATAGTAGAGTTTTTCCACATTCCGGGCCAGCAGCGGCGCAGCATAGGCGTGCTTTGCAGCCAGAACAAGGCCGCTGGTGTCCTTATCGATGCGGTTCACCGGGCGGAACACCGGGCTGATGCCCTGCTGCGCAGCCCATGCCGCATACCCGTTGGCAAGGGTATCGTAGGGGTAGTTCAGGGTGGGGTGCACGGCCAGATGCGGCGGCTTTTCCAGCACCACTGCAAAGGCATCCTCATAGACCACGTTTACCGGGATCTCCGGCTGCGGGGCCACGCCTTCCCCTTCCGGCGGCAGCTCAAAGCTGACCGTCTGCCCCGGGTACACCCTGCGGTTGGCAAGGACAGGATCTCCATCCGAAAAAAAGCCGCTGCCCCGGAACTTGACTGCACGGGCAAGGTCGGTAGAAACGGCACACTGGCGCAGAAAATTGCGCAGAAGCACTCCGTTTTGGGTCTGCGGCGTATCGGGCACCGTAAAAAACAGCCGCATATGCACCCACCTCCTGCGCAAAAAAACATAAAAATATATAAGATATTATATCAAAAAAGGCTTCTACTTGCAAATCCTGCTTTTTTATGGTATCATGAGGAGCGGAAAACGAGTGGAACATACGGCGGCGGGGCGGCTTTGACCGCTCTGAGGAAAGTCCGGGCCTCACAGAGCACGGTAACTGCTAACGGCAGCCGAGGGTGACCTTAGGGAAAGTGCAACAGAAAACAAACCGCCGCAGCAATGCGGTAAGGATGAAACGGCGAGGTAAGAGCTCACCAGCGCATGGGTGACCATGCGGCTTTGTAAACCCTACCGGAAGCAACGCCTATATGGGACGTACAGCGCTGCTCGCGTGTCCCGAAGGCGGCACGAACCTGTCAGCAATGGCAGGTCTAGACAGATCGTCGTTTAATACAGAACCCGGCTTACGGTCTATCTCGTTTTCCATTTTTCAGTCTTTGATTCCCGCACATTTTTGTGTGGGATTTTTTATTTTTTGTCTTGCCCGCTTTCTCCGTCGGGCAGTGCGAGATGGAGAGAGCGCGGCTGTTTTGTTTTTGTCATTGTTCTTTTACTTCCCGTTTGGGTCTGTTTGTGGTATACTATGTGCACTGCAGGAAATTGCAGTCAACTAAGAAAGACAGGATGTGAAATCCTCCGATGAAAGATGGTTTTTTGAAAGCAGCCGCCCTTTCTCCCGCACTGCGGGTGGCCGACTGCGCCTATAATGTCCGGCAGATCACGGATGCTTTGCACAAAGCCGCAGCCCGCGGCGTAAAGCTGGCCGTGTTCCCCGAGTTCTGCCTGACCGGCTATACCTGCGGCGACCTGTTTCTGCAGCGCACGCTGCAGACCGGTGCACTGGATGCCCTGAGCACCCTGCTTGATGAAACAAAAGCACTGGACGTTGTCACGCTGGTGGGCCTGCCGCTGCTGGTGCACGGCAAGCTGTACAACTGCGCCGCCGTGCTATGCCATGGCCGCATTCTGGGGCTTGTGCCCAAGACCTATCTACCCAACTACGGCGAGTTCTACGAAAAGCGCCAGTTCACCCCGGGCAGCACCGAAGTGGAGCTGGTGGAGGTGTGTGGTCAGCAGGTGCCCTTTGGCACTTCCCTGCTGTTCCGCTGCCGCCAGATGCCCAGCTTTGTGCTGGGCGTGGAGATCTGCGAGGATCTGTGGAGCGCCCTGCCGCCCTCCACCTTCCACGCGCTGGCCGGTGCGACCGTGATCGCAAATCTTTCCGCCAGCGATGAGACCGTCGGCAAGGCCGAGTACCGCCGGGCGCTGGTGTCCAACCAGTCTGCCCGCCTGCTGTGCGGCTACCTGTATGCTTCCGCCGGGCACGGTGAGAGCACGCAGGACATGGTGTTCGCCGGCCACGACCTGATCGCCGAGAACGGCACTATTCTGGCGGAGAACGCTCCCTTTGACGGCGGCTGTGCCGAGACCGAGATCGACTGCCAGCGCATGGAAGCCGAGCGTGCCCGCAACACCAGTTTTGAGCTGAGCGGCGAGGGCTATCAGACCGTGGAGTTCGATCTGGAACCGGCAGAGACCACGCTGACCCGCTGGATCGATCCCGCGCCCTTTGTGCCCGGCGACCCCAAGCGCCGCGCCGAACGCTGTGAGCTGATTCTGAAAATGCAGGCCGACGGCCTTGCAAAGCGGCTGGAACACGCCCACGCAAAGACCGCCGTTATCGGCATTTCCGGCGGCTTGGACAGCTGTCTTGCGCTGCTGGTGGCCGTGCGTGCCATGAAGCAGCTGGGCCGCCCCGCCCGGGATGTGCTGGCTGTGACCATGCCCTGCTTTGGCACCACGAAGCGTACCCGCAGCAATGCAGAGATCCTGTGCGATGAGCTGCAAGTCTCCTTTAAAGAGATCGATATCGCCAACACCGTGCACAGCCATTTTGCAGACATCGGTCAGGACGAGAGCGTGCTGGATGTCACCTTTGAAAACGGTCAGGCCCGCGTGCGCACGCTGGAGCTGATGGATACCGCCAACCGCACCGGAGGCCTTGTAGTGGGCACCGGCGACCTTTCGGAGCTGGCGCTGGGCTGGGCCACCTACAACGGCGACCACATGAGCATGTACGGTGTGAACGCCGGTGTGCCCAAAACGCTGGTGCGCCACCTTGTGCGCTACGAAGCCGACATTGCCGCCACCGATGCTCTGCGCACGGTGCTGCTGGATATTCTGGATACGCCCGTCTCCCCGGAGCTGCTGCCTGCCAAGGACGGCGAGATCGCGCAGAAGACCGAGGACCTTGTGGGACCCTACGAGCTGCACGATTTCTACCTGTATCAGGTGCTGCGCTTCGGCTTTGGCCCGGCCAAGATCTTCCGGCTGGCAAAGACTGCATTCGCAGGCCGGCCGGAGTACCCGGACAGCGTGCTGTACAAGTGGCTGCGCAACTTCTACTGGCGGTTCTTTGCCCAACAGTTCAAGCGCAGCTGCCTGCCCGACGGCCCCAAGGTGGGCAGCGTGACCCTTTCGCCCCGCGGCGACTGGCGGATGCCCAGCGATGCCTGTGCCGCACTGTGGCTGGCCGAGCTGGAACAATTGCAGATCAAGGATTAACGCATGAAAAACAAAAAGCTGCTTACCAATCTTCTGTTTGCCGTGGTCATTCTGGCCATTGCCGCTGTGCTGCTGGTGGTGCGCCGCGTGCACGCTTCCGGCTCCGGGCTACGGGCCGAGCTGATCTACGGCGACAACAACACCACCATGAACCTGCCGCTGGACGTGGATGAGACCTATGATGTGGACACCGGTTACTATACCGTCCACATTCAGATCAAGGACGGTGCAGCCCGGTTCGTGGATTCGCCCTGCCCGGATCACATCTGTGAAGGCTTTGGCTGGCTTTCCAACGAAGATCAGACCGCCACCTGCCTTCCGGCCCGTGCAGTGCTGACCATTGTACCTGTTTCCTGACAAAAAGGAGTGGTTTTGAATGATGGATGAAAACGATCGTTCCCACGAAGATTACCGTTCTCTGCGGCACATCAGCCGCAAGGAAGGCTCTGAGGATACTGCGCCCATCGAGGTAGACAGCTCGGCGTTTTTTTCCGAGCTGCCGCCGGAACAGCCCAGCACACCGCCTCCGGCCCAGCCTCCCCAGAAGCCGCCGCGCAGCGGCCACAACACACCCGTACCGCCCAAGGCCCAGCCGCCCATGGATGGAGCCGTGGCAGTACCTTCCAAGTGGGGGAAAATTTTGCTGATCTTACAAGGTATTTTAAGCATTCTGGCACTGGTGCAGCTGTGGCGCACCCAGATGCTGCCGGTGCTGTATCTGGTCATTCTGGCCGCGCTGCTGGCGCTTTTGTGGCTGCTGGTAAAGCACTGTCAGGAGTACAATGTTCCCGGCAAGGTGGCCCGGGTATTTTCGGTGTTCCTGTGCGCTGCCATGGCACTGGGCTGCTTCTGGGCCCAGCAGGGCCTTTCTGCCCTGGGCAGCATGACCTCTGGCCTGCTCACCGGTGCCGAGGCCAACAAGATCACCAAGGAGCCGTTTGTGATCTACCTCAGCGGCGTGGACACCCGCGGCGAGTTGACCGAAAATGCCCGCAGCGACGTGAATATCCTTGCTGCCGTGAACCCTGTCACCAAGAGGGTGGCCCTGATCAACACCCCGCGCGACTACTACGTAGACCTTGCCGGCACTGACAGCAAGGATAAGCTGACTCACGCCGGTCTGTACGGCGTGGAAACCAGCATGGCCACACTGGGCAATCTGTACGGCGTCAATGTGGACCATTACATCCGCATCAACTTTGCGGGCTTCATCAGCATCATCGATGCGCTGGGCGGCGTGGATGTCTACTCCGATCAGGCGTTCACTTCTGTTGGCAGCCCCGGCTACTATGACCCCACCACCTTTGTGGAGGGCTGGAACCATCTGGACGGCAAGGCCGCTCTGGCCTTTGCCCGTGAGCGTCACGCCTTTGCATCCGGCGATATCCAGCGCGGCATCAACCAGATGAAGGTGATCGATGCCATGCTGAACAAGATCAAGTCCCCTGCCCTGCTGATGGGCTTTTCCAAGATCATGGATGCCGCAGCCGACTGCTTCGTCACCAGCTTTTCACAGGATCAGATCAGTGCGCTGGTGCGGATGCAGCTGAGCGACTTTGCCGAGTGGGATATTGAAAGCTATACCGTCACCGGCACAAGCTCCAGCAGCACCAAGTGCTACTCTGCCAAGGGACAGAAGCTCTACGTCATGAAACCGGATGATGCTTCTGTGAGCAAGGCTAGGGAAATGATCGCGTCCGTGCTGGGCGGTGAGGGCACCGTTGCCGACACCACCCAGAAGCCGGAAAAGACCGATGTGTTCACCCCCACCACCGACCCGAACGCCGCTGTTTCGGAGGTGCCTGCGGAGAGCGTTCCCGAGGAAGTGCCCGCCGACAGCCTGCCGGAAGAGACCGTCCCGGCTGACCAGCCTGCAGAGCAGCCTGCCGACACCCAGCCGCAGGAGCCGGAAGCTCCCGCCGAGGGCGAGACCGGCAGCGGTGATACGGCCGGAGAAGCACCGTCCATCTCCCTGCCCACACAGGAAGAGGTGGAACAGGCTGCATCGTCCATCTACAATGCGGCTTCCTCCATCTGGGGTGCCATTCAGGATGCTGCTTCGCAGCAGAACGACGCGGCCTGACGATTTGAAATATCCTCTGCGCAAGCTCCGGACTCTATAGCGGAAATATTATTTTATTTGCAAAACAGGAAACGACTGCGGTCATTTCCTGTTTTGCTTTTTCACCAGAAAGTCCGTGCCGATAAACTGCATAAAAATGCCGCCTGCATCTTGAACCAATGCAGGCGGCTTTCTCATTCAAAATAATTATGCCTTGATCTCGTTCCAGACGCTCTTGCCGTCCAGAGAGGAAGCATCCACATCAAGATACTCGCAGATGGTCTGGGCGATGGTGCCAAAGCACAGACGGGTGCCAAGGTCAACGCCAGGCTTCACGCCCTTGCCGCAGATCAGGTACGGCACATACTCGCGGGTGTGGTCGGTGGTCTTGGTATAGGACGGGTCGCAGCCATGGTCAGCGGTGACCATGAGGAGATCGCCCTCCCGCATTCCGGGGATGAAGTCGGCCACGAACTTGTCAAACTCGGTGGCAGCGGCGGCATAGCCTGCTACATCGCGGCGATGGCCGTAGAGCATATCGAAGTCCACCAGATTCACAAAGGCAAGGCCCTCAAAGTCGCGGGTCTGCAGGGCCTTGGTAAAGGCGATGCCATTGGTGTTGCCAGTGGTTTTGATCTTCTCGGTCACACCCTCACCGTCGAAGATGTCAAAGATCTTACCAACAGCGATCACATCCCTGCCAGCGTCCTTCAGCAGATCCAGCATGGTGGCGCGGGGCGGCTTGAGGCTCAGGTCGTGGCGGTTGGTGGTGCGGTAGAAGGTATCCGCAGTGTGGCCCAGGAAGGGGCGTGCGATCACGCGGCCCACGCCGTACTCGCCCTTGAGCATCTCGCGGGCGATCTCGCAGTAGCGGTACAGCTCATGCACCGGCACCAGCTCTTCGTTGGCGGCCACCTGAAATACGCTGTCGGCACTGGTGTAGACGATAAGGGCGTTTTCTTTCATGGCCTGCTCGCCGTAATCCTTCAGCACCTGCGTACCGGAATAGGGCTTGTTGCACAGCACCTTGTGGCCGGTCTTTTCCTCAAACTCGTGAATCAGCTCATCCGGGAAGCCGTTCGGGAAGGTGGGCAGCGGTTTGGGGCTTACCACACCGGCGATCTCCCAGTGACCAATGGTGGTATCCTTGCCCATGCTCTGCTCCTGCAGGCGGGCAAAGGAGCCGATGGGCGCTGCGGTCTTTTCGCCTGCGGTCACGCCATCAATGTTGAACATGCCCATCTTTTGCAGGTTGGGGCAGTTGAAGTTGGGATGTTTTGCAATGGCACCCAGGGTGTTGGTGCCCTCATCGCCAAAGGCGGCGGCATCCGGCTCTGCGCCAATGCCAAAGCTGTCGAGGACGATCAGAAAAACACGCTTTTCCATATCGTTTTTTCTCCATTTCTTCCGGGGACCTGCCCCGGATAAGTGATACTATCTTTACTTATCATTATAAGCAAATCCTGTGCCGGATGCAAGCGTTTTTGCTGTGCTGCAAATATCCGTCATTTTCACCAAAATGTTCGTCATTTCGTTCACAATCCGACGAAGCGTTTTGGCGTTTTTATTCGTTGCTGCGTTATTTCGTGTCAAAGGCATCTTAGCTGCAAAAAAAATTGCAGCGCAGCTTGATTTTTTTCTTGCCCTATTGTATCCAAGCGGATATAATAGTAAGTGGAAAAAGTTTTGAACAGCAGAACTTTTCTGCTTTTGTACCACAGCATGGGATTTTTTCCCGTTGGTCGCGTGCAGCTGCCTGTATGACAGCGGACAGCCTGCCGCAAAATAGAGAATGTGAAGTTGTAGTTGGAGGTAGTAAAAGTATATGAGAAAAACAAAGATCATCTGCACTCTGGGCCCGTCCACCGATCAGGAAGGCGTTCTGCGCGAGCTGGTCGCCAACGGCATGAACGTTGCCCGTTTTAATTTTTCCCACGGCTCTCACGAGGAGCATCTGGGCCGCTTTGAAAAGCTGAAGGCCATCCGTGAAGAGCTGGGCAAGCCGGTCGCCGCCCTGCTGGACACCAAAGGCCCCGAGATCCGCCTGAAGGACTTCAAGAACGGCACTGAAATGCTGGAAGCCGGCCAGACCTTCACCCTGACCACCCGCGAGGTGGAAGGCACCAAGGAGATCTGCTCCATCACCTATAAGGACCTGCCGCAGGACGTGCAGCCCGGCGGCACCATCATGCTGGACGACGGCCTGATCAAGCTGCAGATCGTCACCGTGAACGACACCGACATCGTGTGCAAGGTGCTGAACAACGGCAAGATCAAGAACAAGAAGGGTGTCAATGTGCCCGGCGTGCATCTGTCCATGCCGTATATGAGCCAGCGCGACCGCGACGATATCATCTTTGGCGCACAGCAGGGCTTTGACTTCATCGCTGCTTCCTTCGTGCGCACCGCGCAGGATGTGTACGATATCCGTAACCTGCTCAACGAATATGATTCCGATATCCGCATCATCGCCAAGATCGAGAACCGTGAGGGCGTGAACAACATCGACAGCATTCTGGCTGCAGCCGATGCTGTCATGGTGGCCCGCGGCGATCTGGGCGTTGAGATTGACTTTACCGAGCTGCCCGGCATCCAGAAGAACATCATCGAGCGCTCCTTCTCCTTTGGCAAGCCCATCGTCACCGCTACCCAGATGCTGGACAGCATGATCGTGAACCCCCGTCCCACCCGCGCCGAGATCTCTGACGTGGCAAATGCCATCTACGACGGCACCTCTGCCATCATGCTTTCCGGCGAGACTGCTGCCGGTGCTTACCCCGTGGAGGCCCTCAAGACCATGTCTGCCATTGCTGAGCGCACCGAGCAGGAGAATCACTCCCGCTTTGCGCCCCTCGCCGAGAACACCGGCAAGATCAGCGTGAGCGATGCAACTGCACATGCTGCCTGCCTGACCGCCAAGGACGTGAATGCTGCCGCCATCGTCACCGTGTCCGAGTCCGGCAACACCGCCCGTCTGCTGAGCAAGTACCGCCCGGAGCAGCCCATCATCGCCTGCGTGATGAAGGAGCAGGTGCAGCGTCAGCTGGCCCTGAGCTGGGGCATCACCCCGCTGATGATGCCTCTGGCACACAGCACTGATGAGCTGATCGAGATGTCCACCTCTCTGGCCAAGGAGAACGGCTACCTGCACAACGGTGAGCTGGCCGTTGTGACCGCAGGCGTGCCTGTGGGCGTGTCCGGCACCACCAACATGATCAAGATCCACATGGTAGGCAACTGTCTGGCTACCGGTGTGGGCGTTGGCCGCGAGAATGCCGACGTAACCAGCGCCACCGGCAAGGCCTGCGTCTGCCGCACTCTGGAAGAGGTGCGTGCAAAGTTCAAGCCCGGCATGGTTCTGGTGGTGCCCTCCACCAGCAACGAAATGCTGAGTTACGTGCGTGATGCCGCCGCTCTGGTGGTGGAAGAGCCGGGCCTGAACAGCCATGCCGCCATTGCCGGCAAGGCCCTGCTCAAGCCTACCGTTGTGGGTGCCGCCGGTGCTACCAGCCACATCCGTGACGGCCTGATGATCGCTGTGGACTGCGCGCACGGCAGCGTGCAGCGCCTGCAGGCATAAGCCAAAGGAGAAAAACTCATGGAACGCATTGCAAGCTTCTGTGTTGACCATACCAAACTGGACCGCGGCATGTATCTGAGCCGTCAGGACGGCGATGTTCTCACATGGGACATCCGCATGAAAAGGCCCAATCACGGCGATTACCTGTCCACCGGTGCCGCCCATACGCTGGAGCATCTGTTTGCCACCTATGCACGTAACAGCGCCTTTCAGGACAGCGTGATCTACGTTGGCCCCATGGGCTGCCGCACCGGCTTCTATCTGCTCACCCGCGGCCTGACTCCCGCCGAGGCACTGGAGCTGACGGTGGAATCCTTCCGCTTCATGGCTGGCTTTGAGGGCGCTGTGCCCGGGGCCAGCGAAGTGGAGTGCGGCAACTACCGCGATATGGATCTGCCCGCCGCCAAGGCCGAGGCCGCTGCCATGCTGCCGGTGCTGGAAGCACTGACCGGCGACGAGCTGCATTACTAAGCTATCTTCACCCTTCAAATTCATCATCATAAAAAAGCGCTCTCCCACCGGGTTTCCGTTGGGAGAGCGCTTTCGTTTTAGTTGTTCTTGATCGCATCCAGTGCCTGCCGTGCAGCACGGATGTTTTCTTCATCCGTCTGCCATACCTCAAACTCTGAAAAGCCCGGCAGCCCCATGGGCACACCCTCGCGGCGGAAGGTCATGCGGCTTTGCAGCACCTGCTTGCCGGAAAGGTGGAACGCATGTGCCCCGGTCTGTGCGGCAAGTGCCGGGATGTTTTGTGCCGTGACACCGGCACCTACCAGAATTTCCACGCTGTCCCCTGCCCGCTCCACCAGTCGGCCGAGAAGCTCCGCTCCCTCTGGGGCACTCGCCGCCTGCCCGCTGGTGAGGATGGTACAAAGGCCCATGCTCCGGACCGTTTCCAGTGCCGCAAAGGGGTCGGCGCTGACATCAAAGGCACGGTGCAGGGTACACGCCACCGGACGGCCTGCCTTTTCCGCTGCCCTGCGCGCCGCCGCATAAATGGGCCGCATGGCCTCCGCATCCAGCTGCCCTTCCGGGGTCAGCACACCGGTCACGATACCATCCGCCCCGGCCTCCACCAGCTCTGCGGCCAGCTGTTCCATCTGGGCAAGCTCGTAGCTGTCGTAACAGAAATCTCCGAACCGGGGCCGCAGCAGAGCGCGCACCGGCAGGCCGGTCTCCGCCTTGACCTGATGCACCAGCGCAAGGCTGGGCGTTGTACCGCCCACGATCAGGTCGGCACACAGTTCCAGCCTGCTGGCACCGCCGCGCTTTGCTGCCAGTGCACTGGCAGTGCTGTCCACACATACTTCCAGAACAGAACGCATTTCAATTCCTCCCTTTTTGCCGGGCTTTGAACCCGGCATTCTGGTTTATTCTACCACGTTTTTCCGTTTTATAAAACCCTGTGGCAGCAAAAAAGCTGCGGCCCGGGTCTTATCCCTGCCGCAGCCTTTGTTGTTTTTTCAGATCAGACCCAGCGCCTTGAACTCCTTTGCAATGCCGTCCTCGTATACCGAGGGAGCAATGCGGTCGCACCGCTTTTTCAGGTTTTCGGAGCCATTGGCCATACACACACTGATGCCCGCCACATCGGTCATCTGCAGGTCATTATCGCTGTCACCAAAGCCGATGGTATCCGCCAGCGTGCAGCCCAGATGATCACAGATGGCCTTGATTCCGGTGCCCTTATCAAATTTGCGGTTGATGAGCTCACCATTCACAAAGCCATCGGTCAGGCTGTCCAGCTTGCTCTCGCAGAACACGAACTGGTCGGCATAGAGCTGCTTTGCCTCGGCAAGGTCGCTCTCGTGGTCGGCAATGAACACGATCTTATACAGCGGTTCCCCTTTGTAATCGGAAAGCGGCAGGATGGACATGCCCTCTTCCATGGCTTTGCGCCAGCGCTCTGCTTCGCTGTTCAGCGGTGCATCGTTCTTTTTGTGGATAAACTTCCACCTCTCAGCCATTTTGCTTCCGCCAAAGGTGGCATCCCGGGCTTCCAGCGTGCACTCCACGCCATTGCGTTCCAGCGCCGCGCGCACGCCTTCAGCCTGCTGCGGCTCCATGGGGATATCCACCAGAGTCTTGCCATCGCACAACACATAGCCGCCGGCGCTGCACACTGCGCCCGCAAAGCAGTCGTGCCGCAGCAGCGGTTCGGTCATGCGGTGGTTGCGGCCGGTGCACAAAAACAGCTTGTGTCCGTTTGCTCTGGCGCGATCCAGTGCAGCCAGAGTGCTTTCCGGGATGAGCATATCACCCGGCGGCAGCAGCGTGCCGTCAATATCCAGAAAAATCAGCTTACGACCCATACTTTTATCCTTTATCATCAAAGGGAGCCTCGCTCCATGATCTGATAGCCCAGCGTCACCTGACGCACAGGCCCGCTGCTCCCATTTTCTTCCAGCATCTGCAGCAGGATCCGGGCAGCCTCCTGCCCCACCTGCTTCTGGTAAAAGCGCACCGTGGCCAGCCCCGGTTCCATCATGCTGCCAGCCCAGCTGTCGCCAACGCCTGCAAGACCCACATCCTGCCCCACATGCCGTCCTGCTTCCCGCAGGGCACGCATGGCACCAAAGGCCACCGTGTCAGTCACGCAGACCACACCGTCCAGATCCGGGCAGCGCACCAGCAGTTCCTGCATACAGCGCTGGCCCTCCTCCATGGTAAAGGCGTTGCAGCAGATGCGGGGCATCTGTTCGCCGTTCAGTCCGGCAGCGTTCAGCGCATCCTGCACGCCCTCACGGCGCTGCACGCCGGTGGCATCGTCCCGCTCTGTACCGCCAATATAAACGATCCTTTTGCGGCCATGGTCCAGCATCCGCTGGGCAAGTTCCCGGGCTGCAGTGCGGTCGTCGTTGTACACGCAGGCCACATCCTGAAAACGCTGGCCTGTTACCACCACCGGCACACGGCAGTTTTTCAGCGCCTGCGCCAGCTGAGGAGTATAATAGCTGCCCAGCAGGATGATGCCCGCCACGTGGTTGCGCTGCATGGCAGTCAGATAGCCCAATTCCCGCTGAGCGTCCAGCTCGGTGTTTCCCAGCAGCATCAGATAGCTCTTTGCATCCAGCTCACTGGCAATGCCTGCCGTGATCTGCCCCACCGACTGGGAGCCGATGCTGGGAGCGATCACCCCAACCTGATTCACTTTTCCGGTGCGCAGAGTCTGGGCGGCGGTATCCGGGCGGTAGCCGGTCTTTTCCACTACCTCGTGGATGACAGCCCTCTTCTGTTCGCTCAGGGGGCCTCCGTTCAGGTAGCGGCTGACCGCCGCACTGGATACACCCGCCATTTTTGCAATATCACTGATGGTCATTTGCAGTACTTCTCTCTTTTGGGATGCATTGTTATGTGTAAACGTTTTCATGCTTATTATAAACCGCTTTCATCCATCCCGCAAGATGCGCTTTTCCCGGTTTATTCCGAACGCATTTTTGTTTTTCTGGCAACTGTGTACAAAAGACGGCTTTTTTCTGAGAAGCAGGGCATTACAGGCGGTCAGGCTGCGCCCATGCTCCATGCACGCACGGCAAGCCCCAGCAGCAGGACCACCAGCAGAACGATAAACACGGTTTTATTGCCAGTTCTTCTCTGTTTCTTTTTGCGGCCTGCCGTGCTGCGGCTTTTGGCCGAGCTGCTGCGCGCTGTGGTGCTTCTGCTGCCGGAGGAACGGCTGCCGGCCGTTTTGCGGCTCTGGGCGCTGCGGTTCTGGCCCTGCTTTGTGCTCTGGCGGGCTGGCTCGTGCGCAGCCGTTTTTTCTTCCGGCGCACGGCTGGATGCGATCGGCTCCTTTGCGCCGCAGCGTGCCAGATAATTTTCTGCATCGCGGTAATAGCGGGCAAGCTCATTCTCGCGGAAAGCCGTGCCCACATAGCCGTCTTCCAAGCTCTCCACCGCCTCGTTGAACAGGATCGCCGCCTGAGCGGCATCGGTGTGATCGGTGGCGTGGGCGGCTTCGTTGCGGGCGGTGCGCACAGCATTGCAGGCGCGGCGGGCCGCACCCGGATTGCTGGTATTGCCCAGCAGGTCCAGCGGTTTGGCGGCATCCTTTTCCGGGTCCAGCAGAACCCGCATACAAATGGTGGTATCCAGCTGCTGCCAGCTGTTTTTGCCGGAAAGATCCGGCATACGGTCGTAGTAGTCCGGGCTTTCCTGCTGGCGCTGTGCAACGTGATCCAGCAGTGCACCCAAGCTGTGCGCACCGGGTTTGTGCTCCCAGTGCCAGCGCAGCAGGCGGCGGCTGATCTCATCGCAGGCAGTCTTGATCTCAAAGGCAGCCTGTAAGGCTTCTTCCGGCATAATGGTTCTCCCTTCTTCTGGCATACAAAAAAGCGGAGAAGGCATACCGCCCTCTCCGCTGCTGTTTGTGTTACAGCACGAACTGGTAATACACGAAGCCGCACAGTGCCACTGCTGCACAGACAATGGCAGTGATGGGCGGCACCCAGCGGATCAGCGCTTCGGCCACGCTGTCGCGCTCGTCCTCGTATTCTTCCTCGCCGTCATAGGCAGGCTCCGGCTGCTGAGATATCGGCTGTGCACGGCGGGCTGCAGCAGGCATCACACGGGTGCCTTCGTCTGCAGCTGCATGGGATGCCCTGCCCGGGAACTGTGCCCGCATTCCGGCATCCATCACACGGGTCTGCTCTGCAGCAGGTTCTTCCGGCTGTGGTTCTGCTTCACGGCACGGTGCACCCATGATCCGGGTCGGCTCCTCCTGCACGGGCGCTGCGCCCATAATGCGGGTAGGCTCTTCGGCCTGCGGGGCAAGAGGCGTTTCCAGTTCCGGCTCGGTCTGGGCAGGCTGTTCCGGCTGCAGCAGGGTGTTCAGCGCGTTCTGCAGCAGGATGCGGTCGCAGCCGCACTCCGAGCAGTACACGGTATCCTCCTCCTTCGGGTGGAAGGCACCGCAGGCGCAGTACCAGCCATTTTCAAACACCTGCGGCTGATACTTCAGCTCCTGGCGGTTCATGCGGGTCTCCAGCGCCTTTTCCAGCTCAGTAGACAGGCGCTTGGGGGCAGGCAGGCGCACGCGCTTGATGCCGTCCAGATGCACCACCCGCTTGCCGTTGTACACGTTGCACAGCGAAACATCCACGCTGGTGATGGCCTTTGCGGTAACGAACACCGCATCGTCCATGCCAAACAGTTCGCCGGGCTTTACTTCCAAGTCACGGTACTCGAACCGGTCCTCGCACAGGATCACGCCGTCCACGCCCTTGCACTTGAAGTGGATCTCCAGCGCGGTCAGGGTCACCTTGGAAATATTCTTGAAGGTCAGGCAGACCGCGTGCTCCCCGCTGACATCACCCTTGAGCAGCTCCACGCAGACGAACTGCACCGGGCTGCCGGGGGTGTAATAGTTTGCGCGGGTCCGTGCGACCGGGTTAAAATTTTCCTCCACGACACTCGCTCCTTTCCATTGGGATCAAATCAGTTCTGCGGATCCTGTGCATCCGGCGTTTCCGGTGCAGCGGTCTCCGGCAGCGGCTGGGCCGTTTCGGCCTGTTCGGCAGGCTCAGCGGTCTCTGCAGGTTCAGCAGTTTCGGCCTGCTGAGCGGTCTCTGCAGGGGCAGCCTGCACGGTCTGAGCAGGCTGTTCCGGCTTCGGCTCATCGCCTTCACGCGGGGGCAGTGTGCCGCCCGCCATAATGGTGTTGAACTCCTGCTCGTTGAGCTTCTCGCGTTCCATCAGGGCCTGTGCCAGCGCGTGCAGCTGATCGATGTGCTCGGTCAGGGTGCGGCGGCAGGTCTCGTAGGCTTCATCAATGATATCCCGCATCTCGCCGTCGATCTCGGCAGCGGTGGTCTCGCTGTAGCCCTTGCCCTGACCCAGATCGCGGCCCAGGAAGGTTTCCTCCTGCGAGGTACCGTACACCACAGGGCCAAGCCGCTCCGAGAAGCCGTACTTGGTGATCATCTGGCGGGCAATGTTGGTGGCCTGCTGCAGATCATTGGAAGCACCGGTGGAGATATCCTCCAGGATCAGCTGTTCGGCCACGCGGCCGCCCAGACTGGAAACGATATCCTCGAACATTTCGCCCTTTGTCACGTAGCTGCGGTCTTTCTCGGGCAGGTACATGGTGTAGCCGCCAGCCTGACCACGCGGGATAATGGTGATCTCGTGCACACGGGGGTGATGCTTGCAGTAGAAGCCCGCCACAGCGTGGCCTGCCTCGTGGTAAGCAGTCAGCTTCTTTTCCTCCGGGGTCACAACGCGGCTCTTCTTCTCCGGGCCAGCCATCACCTTCATGGAAGCTTCCTCGATATCCTCCATGGTAATGGCCTTGCGGTTGCGGCGTGCAGCCAGCAGGGCCGCTTCGTTGACAAGGTTCTCAAGGTCTGCGCCCGCAAAGCCTGCGGTGCGCTGTGCAATGACCCTGAGAGAGACATCCGGGGCCAGCGGCTTCTTTTTGGTGTGGACCTTGAGGATTTCCTCACGGCCCTTGACATCCGGCAAGCCCACATAGACCTGACGGTCAAAGCGGCCCGGACGCAGCAGGGCCTTATCCAGAATGTCGGCACGGTTGGTGGCCGCCATGACGATGATGCCGTCGTTGGCCTCAAAGCCGTCCATTTCCACCAGCAGCTGGTTCAGGGTCTGCTCGCGTTCATCGTGGCCGCCGCCCAGACCGGCACCGCGCTGACGGCCCACAGCATCGATCTCATCAATGAAGATGATGCAGGGCATGGACTTCTTTGCCTTATCGAACAGGTCACGCACGCGGGATGCACCCACGCCGACGTACATTTCCACAAAGTCAGAGCCGGAAATGGAATAGAAAGGCACACCGGCCTCGCCTGCGCAGGCGCGGGCCAGCAGGGTCTTGCCGGTGCCCGGAGGGCCTACCAGCAGCACGCCGTGGGGAATGCGTGCGCCCAGAGTGTTGAACTTCTCCGGGCTTTTCAGGAACTCCACGACCTCTTTCAGCTCTTCCTTTTCCTCGTCCTCACCGGCAACATCGGCAAAGGTGGCTGTCTTTTGGTTCTCGTGCTCGTCCTTCACCTTGGCTTTGCCAACGTTCATGATCCCGCCGCCGCCAGCACCGCCGCGCATCATGGAGAACAGCAGGAAGCCGGTGCAGCCCAGCATTGCCAGATAGAACAGGATCTCCATCCATGGGATGTTTTCCTTGACAGGGGTATAATCGTACACCATGGGAGCATCCGGGTTTGCGGCATCGTAGGCGGCAATGTAGTCGCCCACATACTTGACGAACATGGATGCATAGGGCAGCTTGTAGCGCACAGTCACAGTGCCGTCGCTGTTCTTCTGCGCAGCAGTATCCTCATCCGAGGAGGACAGCATACCGCTCAGCAGTCCGCCGGTGGCCTGCGTGGTGCTCTGGGACGTGGTATCGGGCAGGGGCAGGTTATTTTTGCCGCCTTCCTTGAGGTTCATGGTGATGACACCGGTGTTCAGGTCCAGCGAGAACTGCGTGACCTGCAGGCTTTCAAAATAATGCACTACCGTGGAATATTCCATGGATGAGCTGCTGGCAGAGCCGGTGCCGCCCAGCACCGACCAGACCATCAGCACCGCCGCCAGCGCCAGAGCAAGGATCAGCGGATTGAAACGGGGTCTTTTGGATTGCAAAAAAATCAACTCCAGTTCTTGGATGAATTATAGTGTGAGAAATCACTTCTCGTAGACTTCAGGCTTGAGCACACCCACATAAGGCAGGTTGCGGTATTTTTCATCGTAGTCCAGACCGTAGCCCACCACGAACTCGTCCGGCACCTGGAAGCCCTCGTAGTCAGGCTGGATATCGGCCTTGCGGCGGCTGGGCTTGTCCAGAATAGTGCAGATCTTTACCGAGTTGGGGTTGCGCATCTTGAGCATGGGCACCAGATTTGAGAGGGTGACGCCGGTATCCAGAATATCCTCCACGATCAGCACATCCTTGCCGGACAGATCACCGTCCAGATCCTTGATGATCTTTACAAGGCCGCTGGTAACAGTGTTGCTGCCACCGTAGCTGGACACCACCATAAAATCGATGCTGCAGGGAATGCTCACCGCACGCATCAGGTCGGCCATAAACACCACCGAGCCCTTGAGGATGGACACCAGAACAAGGTTCTTGCCCTCGTAATCCTTGCTGATCTGGGCACCCAGCTCAGCAACCTTTGCCTTTAACTCTTCTTCACTGACCAGAACAGTCTTGATATCATCATGCATACTCATGTTATTTCCTCCCTATGTTCCATTTCCATCTGCAGCACCTGCGCAGTGTCTGCATCCGGGGCAAGGCCCTCGGCAAAGCCCGCACCGCAGACCCACAGTACTTCGCTGCCCGCCGCCAGCAGCGGCAGCTGATCGCGCTGGCTGGCTGGGATGCCCGTTTCGTTCATCCACTTGCGCAGCCGGTTGTGTACACTTCGCCCCGCCGGGCGGTAGACATCTCCCGGCTGGCGGGTGCGCAGGACAAGACCAGCATACAACGTAGTTATTCTAGCATAATCCGCCTGATTTTTTAAGTCTTTTTTATGAACGACTTGTATTTTTTCTTCAAAATCAGCCGTAAAAAGCCCTGCAGTCACCTTCCAGCCGCCCGCAAGGCAGTATTCTGCCTGTTTTTCCGGCTGAAAGGGCTGGCTTTCCGGCCGTTTGTCTTCCTGCTGCCGGGGCCGTTCCGGCACAATCTCCTGCCAGAAGCATCCGTCTTTGGCACAAAAGCGCACCCGGTCAGTCAGCTGTACCGCACCGCTGCCGCGCCGCACAAGGCCGCACAGCAGCTGCACATATTTTTCCTCTGCGTCACGCACGGGAGCCGTCAGCGAATGCATGGCCGCTTCCAGAACAGGCGCATCCGCAGCGGAAAGCGGGCCCAGCCGCCACATCGTGCAGGCTTCCGGGCTTTTGATGGCAGCCTGTGCCGCATCCAGACGTGCAGCGGAAAGCAGCTCTTCGGCCTTCCGGGCAAAATAGGCATCCGCGCGGGCTGCCTTCTCGCAGAAGCGGGCAAGGTTTTCCGCCGCTGCGCCGTTGGTGCTTTGCAGCGCAGGCAGCGCCGCACGGCGCACCCGGTTGCGGGCATAGGCATCGGTCGCGTTCGTCTCATCTGTGACCCATGCCTGCCCGGCTGCGCGGCAGAAACTTTCGGTATCCTGCCGGGTAAGGGCCAGCAATGGCCGCAGGTAGCACCCGCGCTTTGGCCGGATGCCTGCCGCACCGTGCAGCCCCGTGCCCCGGGCCAGCCGCAGCAGCAGGGTCTCAGCCTGATCATTTGCAGTATGGGCCGTTGCAACGACATCTATCCCCTCCCCGCACAAACGCGCAAAGCAGGCATAGCGCAGGCGGCGCGCCCAGTCCTCCCCGGCATGTTCCGACGGCAGGCCCACTTCGTCGGCCATCTCTGCAGCATGGAACACCCGCAGCGGCACACCCAGCCGGGCGCATTCCGCCCGCACAAAGGCTTCGTCCCGGTCGGCGGTCTTGCCGCGCAGGCCGTGGTTCACATGGCAGGCCGAAAGCGCAAACCCGAACTCCGGCTGCAGGGCCAGCAGGATGCGCAGCAGTGCCATGCTGTCTGCCCCGCCGGACACTGCCGCGGCCAAGCGCAGCGGCTCGCCCGGACAAAGCAGCTTTTCTCGCAGAACAAACATGCGCACATGCGCCAGAATTTTTTCATTGTTCATCAGCGTTTAAAGTCCACATCCATAAAGCGGGTGTGGGCACCATCCCAGCCCAGCGGCACCGTGCTGGTCTCGCCGTGACGGTTCTTCGCCACGATGCACTCTGCCGTATCGGCATCCACCTCAGCGCCGTCCGGGTTCTGGCTGGCATAGTAGGAATCGCGGTACAGGAACAGAACGCAGTCGGCATCCTGCTCGATAGAACCAGAATCGCGCAGGTCGGAAAGCTGGGGCCGGTGGCTGGAATTGTTGCCCTGCTTTTCCACCGCACGGGACAGCTGAGAAAGTGCGATGATGGGCACATTCATTTCCTTTGCCATGATCTTGAGGTTTCGGGTGATGGAGCTGATCTCCTGCACGCGGTTCTCGCTGCGCTGGCCGGTGGTCATCAGCTGCAGATAGTCGATGACGATGAGGCCCACATTCGGGCGGGTGGGATCCTGATTCACCCGGCGGATCTTCGCCTTCATTTCGGTGATGGTGATGCCGGAGGTATCGTCCATATAGATGGGTGCATCGTGCAGCTTTTCGGTGGCAAGGGCCAGATATTCCCAGTCCTCGGCGCGCAGGGCACCGGTGCGGAATGCCTGACTGTCGATGCCGGCCTCAGCAGAAAGGATGCGGTTGGTAAGCTGTTCCTTGGTCATTTCCAAGCTGAAAATGGCCACCGGCACCTTCTGCTGCATGGCCACGCGGGTGGCGATGTTCAGCGCAAAGCTGGTCTTGCCCATACCGGGGCGGGCCGCAAGGATGATGAGATCGCCGCGGCCAAGGCCGGTGAGCACCGTATCCAGCAGGCGGAAGCCTGTGGGGATGCCCTTGTATTTGTCCGCATCCGGGCCGCTGATCTTCTGCAGGTTGGTCAGGGTCTCCACCATGCTGGAGGAAAGCGGTGTCAGTGCGCTGGAATCGCGGCCGGAGCGGATCTCATAAATGCGTTGCTCCGCGTTTTCCAGCAGCAGGTCGGCATCCGGCTCATCTCCGGCATCCTGCAGGATGTCCTTTGCAACGCCCATCAGCTGGCGCACCAGATACTTTTCCTGCACGATCTGGGCATAGGCCTTCACATTGGAGATGCTGGGCACCGTCTCGGCAAGGCCGGTCAGGTACACCTTTGCTTCGTCGGCACTGGGGAACACGCCGTCCGAGATAACAGCGTCCAGCAACGTCACAAAGTCGATGGTCTGGTCGGCGGTGAACAGGCGCAGCATTTCGGAGTAGATCTGCGCATTCTGCCGGGTGTAGAACATCTCCGGCCGGATGATCTCCACCAAGTCGGTGAGCGTTTCCGGTTTGAGCAGCACCGCACCCAGCACGCTCTGCTCTGCCTGCATGTTGTAGGGCAGGTTGATGCCCACGCTTTCCAGATTCAGTTCATTGGAATAATGTCGTTCGTTCGGCATGGTAGTTTATCCTTTTGCATCATTTCGCTGAAAAGCCAAAAAGCGCCCCCTGCTGTGAGGGGGCGCAGATGGCAGAAAAATCAGGCCTGTTCCACTTCCACCATAATTTTGAAAGAAGCGACCACACCAACGTGCAGACGGACCTTGCCGTTGAACACACCGGCATCCTTGATGTCCTTGGTCTCCAGCTCGATCTTCTTCTTATCGATGGGTGCGCCTGCCAGCTGAGCCAAAGCATCGGCAACTTCCTTGCCGGTGACTTTGCCGTGCAGACGGCCGGATGCACCGCCCTTGGCCTTGATGGTCACGGTCTTGCCCTCGATCTTTGCGGCCAGATCCTTGGCAGCAGCTACGGTCTCAGCCTCGTGGAAATCGGCAGCAGCTTCCTTGCTGCGGGCAACGTTCACAGCGCTGGCATCTGCCACAGCGGCCAGCTTGCGCGGGAACAGATAGTTGCGGGCGTAGCCGTCGGAGACCTCGTGGATCTCGTCCTTCTTGCCAATGCCCTTGATATCCTGCTTGAGAATCACTTTCATGATGTTATCCCTCACTTCTCACCGGAAAACCGGTGCAGTTGTTGTGTTTATAGTATAGCGCATTTGTCGCTTTTGAGCAAGAGGAAGCGCGCATTGCAGCATTATCCTCAAGTGAACTCCCCCAGTCCGCTTCGCAGACAGCCCCCTCTGAGATGGGGCCTTTGGCAAAACCGAAGGCTTGTCCTTTTCGCCAGAGGCTCCTTCTTTGAGACAGACTCCCCCGGCCGGGGGAGGTGGCACAAAGTGCCAGAAGGGGAACAGCTGGCATCACGCAAGTGATGACTGAAGGAGTTTTCTTATTTCAGTTCCTTTGCAGCCACGTCCAGAGCCACCTCAATGACCTTGTCCATGTCATAGTACTTATACTCGCCCAGACGGCCGCCGAAGATCACGTCCGGCTCCGCATCGGCCAGCTTCTTGTACTCGGCATACAGGGCACCGTTCTTCTCGTCATTGACGGGGTAGTACGGCTCGTCGCCCTTCTTCCACTCAGCGCTGTACTCGCGGCTGATGACCGTTTTGGGCTGGGTGCCGAACTCAAAGTGCTTGTGCTCGATGATGCGGGTGTAGGGAGTTTCCGCATCGGTATAGTTGACCACTGCGTTGCCCTGATAGTTGTCGGTGTCCAGCACCTCGGTCTCAAAGCGGACGCTGCGGTACTGCAGAGCACCCAGCTTGTAGCCAAAGTAGGCATCCACCGGGCCGGTGTAGACCACCTTCTCGGCCAGAGCGTTCAGATTTTCGCGGTCGGCCAGATAGTCCACATTCAGCCGCACCTCGGTGCCGTCCAGCATCTTTTCCACCATGGCGGTGTAGCCGCCATTGGGAATGCCCTGATACAGTGCGTTGAAATAGTTGTCGTCGTAGGTGAAGCGCACCGGCAGACGCTTGATGATGAAGGCCGGCAGTTCGGTGCAAGGGCGGCCCCACTGCTTGCCAGTGTAGCCCTTGATAAGCTTTTCGTAGATATCGGTGCCCACAAGGCTGATGGCCTGCTCTTCCAGATTCTGCGGGTCGGTGATGCCTGCTTCCTTCTTTTGCTCTTCGATCTTGGCCTTGGCTTCGGCAGGGGTAACAACGCCCCACATCTTATTAAAGGTGTTCATATTGAAGGGCAGGTTGTAGATCTCGCCGTGGTAGTTTGCCACCGGGCTGTTGGTGTAGCGGTTGAACTCTGCAAACTGGTTCACATACTGCCACACAGCCTTGTTGTTGGTGTGGAAGATATGTGCACCGTAGCGGTGGACGTTGATTCCCTCCACCGGCTCCGTGTAGATATTGCCTGCAATGTGGCTGCGCTTATCGATCACAAGGCACTTCTTGCCTGCCTTTTTTGCTTCCTGTGCAAAGACCGCGCCGTAAAGGCCGGCACCAACGATCAGGTAATCGTACTGTTTCATGGGTGTGATCCTCTCTGTTCCGTTTATTTTCCTTCTACATCGCCCTTTTTTTGCGATGCATAGTATTTGTCGATGGCACCTTCGATGCGGGCACGGGCTGCTTCCGGCGTGATATGCTTGAGCTGTGCTGCTGCCATGGTCTGGTGGCCGCCGCCGCCCAAAGATTCCATGATCACCTGCACGTTCACGGCACCCAGACTGCGGGCCGAGATGTTCACGCCTGTGCCCACCTGCACTGCCACAAAGCTGGCATCCACGCCCTGAATGGTCAGCAGGTCGTTTGCCGCCTGTGCAATGGCCACGCGGGCCTCCGGTGCCACCTCGCCGCTGACGGAGATCGCGCAATTTTTGTACATGCGTGCTTTTTCCACCAGATCTGCCTTGGCATTGTACTCCACCATGGTCACATCGAACAGCTGGCGCACCCGCTCCGTCTCCGCGCCATAGCGGCGCAGCGCAGCGGCAGCTTCAAAGGTACGCACACCGGTGTGCAGGGTAAAATCGCGGGTATCCAGCATGATGCCGGACAAAAGGCCTTCGGCCTCCACACGGTTGGGCTTGTCGTCGCGCTCGCCCACGTACTGCAAAAGCTCCGTGACCAGCTCACTGGCCGAGGAAGAATACGGCTCATGGCAGACCAACGCCGGGTTCTCGATGTAGCCCACGCCCTTGCGGTGGTGGTCGATCACGGCTACCTTGCCGCATTTTTCCAGAATATCCTTGCTTTCCACAAGGCCCACCTGATATGTATCCACCACGATGCACAAAGTGCGCTTGGAGATGATAGGCAGTGCGTCCTTCGGGTCGATAAAGTCGTCCTTCTGGCCTGCACGGCACAATGCATCGATCAGGCTGCCCGCAAGGGTAGCGTCACGCCGCACCGCGATCACCGCCGGGACATCGCATATTTTGCAGATGCGCAGCACGCCCTCGGCGGAGCCGATGGCATCCAGATCGCTCATGCGGTGGCCCATAATGACTACATGATCTGCTTCCTTGATCAGCTTCACCAGCTGATCGGCCACGATGCGGCTGCGCACCTTGCTGCGCTTTTCCACACCGTGGCTCACGCCGCCGTAGAACGTAAAGCCGTCCGGTGTCATTTCAGCGGCCTGATCGCCGCCGCGGCCCTGCGCCATATCCAGCGCCTGCACGGCCATATCCTGGGCTTCCCGCAGGGTCTTGGCCCCGCGGCCAATGCCGATGGACAGCGAAAGGTTCACGCTGGGATCCAGCGCACGGATCTTATCCAGCACATCGTAGCCGCGGTTTGCGAACTGCTCCATCTGGCGCTCTTCCACCACAGCGATATAGCGGCCGCTGGCCACACGGCGCAAAAAGCCGCTGCCCCGGCCGATCATATCCTCCAGCGTGCGGTTGATGCCTTCCAGCAGGCGGGCACGCTCGCTGTCCAGCATGTCACCGAACACATCGTCGTAGCCGTCCACCAGAAACACCAGATAGCCCGGACGGCTGGCTTTGTATTCCGCCTCCACCTTGCGCAGGGCGGTCTCCTCGTTCAGCACCAGCAGGGTCATGCTCTCCGCATCGCCGGGCACCGTGGAGCTGTGTACGCTCCACATGCCGTCCGCGAGGGTCAGCAGCTGGCCCTCCTGCTTGCGGCACTGCTGCAGATCAAGGCCGGGCAGCACCTTCTGCACGCGGTTCACCAGCGCATCCTGCCCGTTCAACAGGCGGGTGCGGAACTGTGCATTGTACCACAGCACCGTCTCACCGGAAAGCAGCGCGGCCGGCTGAGAGAGCGGTTCCAGACTGAACTGCAGCTTGGAGCCTTCAAAGCTGCCGCCGCACATCCACCGGGCCACCCACTTGCGCAGCTGGCAGCGGAACAGCACCACCACAACGCCCCATAGCACCACCAGTGCCAGCAGCGCCAGCCATGCCGTGGGCCGCTGGATCAGCAGCACCAGCACCAGCAGGCCGCACAGCACGGCCAGACTGGCGGTGAGCATCTCCAATGTCCATCTTGGTTTTTGTTTCATCAAATCTCCTGCCTTCCGCCGCATTGTTTGCGGCAGCGTGCCCGGATCAGACCTCCATCAGGATGGGAAGGATCATCGGGCTGCGCTTGGTGCGCCGATAGATATAGCTGCTCAGTGCCTCGCGCACGCGGGTCTTGACGCTGTTCCAGTCGCGCACATGTTCATCCACGCAGCGGTCCAGCGCATTTTCCACGATGCTCTGTGCACCGTCCATCAGGCTCTCGTTCTCACGCACATACACAAAGCCGCGGCTCACAAGGTCCGGGCCGGCCAGCACCTTGCCGGTCTTGCTGTCCACGGTGGCCACAATGATGACCAGACCGTCCTCGGACAGGTGCTTGCGGTCGCGCAGGACCACATTGCCCACGTCGCCCACGCCAAGGCCGTCCACCATCACTGCACCGGCGGTGACAGGCTCACCCAGCTTTATCTCGTCCTGGCTGAGAATGACGTTGGAGCCGTTCTCCGCAATGAGGATGTTGCTGGTAGGGATGCCAAGGCTTGCGGCGGTGAGGGCATGCTTTTTGAGCTGCTTGTACTCGCCGTGCACCGGCAGGAAATACTTGGGCTTCGTCAGGGTGAGCATGAGCTTCTGCTCTTCCTGACAGGCGTGGCCGGAAACATGCACATCGTACATGCTCTCGTAAATGACCTCTGCACCCAGCAGCAGCAGACCGTTGACGATCTTGGTCACGCTCTTCTCGTTGCCGGGAATGGGATTTGCCGAAATGATAATGAAGTCGCCGGGGCCCACGCGCACCTGACGGTGGCTGCAGGATGCCATGCGGGAAAGGGCACTCAAGGGTTCGCCCTGGCTGCCGGTGGTAATGAGCACTACCTGCTCCGGAGGATACTGGTTCAGCTCATCCACGCTGATGAGGGTGCCCTCCGGGATGTGCATATAGCCCAGCTCCTGCGCCATGGCGGTGTTGTTCACCATGCTGCGGCCGCTGAATGCCACCTTGCGGCCATCCTCCACGGCCAGATCGATGATCTGCTGCACGCGGTAGATGTTGGAAGCAAAGGTGGCAATGATGATCCGCTTGTTGCGGGCACGGGCGAACAGATTGCGCACGCCTGCAGCCACCTTCTGCTCGGTGG
Organism: Faecalibacterium sp. AF27-11BH; assembly: GCF_003603005.1. NCBI lineage: Bacteria > Bacillati > Bacillota > Clostridia > Eubacteriales > Oscillospiraceae > Faecalibacterium > Faecalibacterium sp. AF27-11BH. The sequence goes on along the minus strand of NZ_QVGS01000001.1, from coordinate 313,087 downwards.
CGGTAAAGCCCGGACGCTCGGAGTTGGTGGAATCGCTCAGCAGGGCCAGCACGCCGCGCTGACCGTACTCGGCCAGCGTGGACAGGTCGGTGACGCCGCAGGCCAGCGGAGTGTAATCGATCTTGAAGTCGCCGGTCTGGATGATGGTGCCAGCCGGGCTGTCGATGGCAAAGGCCACCGCATCCGGGATAGAGTGGTTCACATGGATGGGCTCAATGGTAAAGCAGCCCAGCTTGATCTTCTGTCTGGGGGTGATCTCCACGAACTTGGTCTTGCCTGCCAGACCGAACTCCTCCAGCTTGTTGCGGATCAGGCCGCAGGTCAGGCGGGTGCCATAGATGGGCAGGTCAAGTTTCTGCAGCAGATACGGGATGCTGCCGATGTGGTCTTCGTGGCCGTGGGTGATGAGCAGGCCCTTGATCTTATCCTTGTTCTGCACCACAAAGGTGAAGTCCGGGATGACCATGTCCACGCCGTACATGTCGCTGTCCGGGAACACAAGGCCGCAGTCCACGATGATCATGTCGCCGTTGCACTCGTACACGGTCATGTTCTTGCCCACTTCGCCCAGACCGCCCAGCGGGTAGATGTGGATAGGCACAGCGGCCTCTCTGGGCTGCTGCGGGCGGCGGGGCCGACGGTTATAATAAGGGCGGCGGGTGGTGCGGGGGCGCTTTTCGCCCGTCTGCGCGGCGGGTGCGCCGGTGCTCTGAGCAGCAGCTGTTGCCTTGCTGCGTGCGGAATTATTGGTATTTTCTTTCGACTGTGCCATTCTGACCTCCAAAATAATTACAGCGCAGGCCGTCCCCGCTTGTGGGAACAGCCGCGCTGTGCATGGGAAGCACCTTGAAAAATCGCATCGGCTTCCGTTGGATGCACCGTATAGAATTTATTTCTCAGCGTGTTTTTTGCAAACCGCTGCCTGTTCCGTAAGAGGTTTTGTGCCAGATAGGTCCATCTGCTCGATGCGACCGTGGCTTTTCTGTTGGAACGCCCGGGCACACGCCTGCGGTGCGCCCCTATACGCATTTTGTTAGGATAAGTATAGTATTTCCCGGCGTTTTTGTCAATTCCAAGGTTTGGCAGCTCCGGCACGGAATATACATTCGCACTTGACAGAAGCCGGAAAATAGCGCTAAATAGAAGCAACTCATTTTAGAAGGAGAACCGCATGAAGCAGGTCGAAGTGTACACCGACGGCGCATGCAGCGGCAATCCCGGCCCGGGCGGCTGGGGTGCCGTGCTGCGCTACCGTTTTAACGGCAAAGTTTACGAAAAAGAGCTGAGCGGCGGCGACGACAGCACCACCAACAACCGCATGGAGCTGACAGCCTTTATCGAAGCACTGCGCCAGCTCAAGGAGCCGTGCGAGGTACGGCTGTGCTCCGACAGCCAGTATGTCATCAACGGGCTTCAGAAGGGCTGGGCCAAAAACTGGCAGCGCCGGGGCTGGAAAAAAGCAGATGGCTCCCCTGCCCTGAACCCGGACCTCTGGGCACAGGCACTGGAGCAGGAAGCCCGGCACAAGATCACCTATGTCTGGGTCAAGGGCCACGCAGGCCACCCGGAGAACGAACGCTGCGACCAGCTGGCCGTGGCCCAAAGCAAAGCACATGGCGGGAGGCAGGGAACATGAGCGACACATTTTTGCCCGGCAGTGGGTTCGACACCTACGAGAGTCAGGATAAGGTTCTGGTGCAGATGGACGGCAGCAGAGAATGCGCCGTAGCTGTGCGCATTTTACAGCAGCAGGGCTTTGCCGTGGCGGGCGCTGCCGTGCGGCTGGCAGCAGAACAGACCGCCGATGCGGAAAGCGCCAAAAAGGCAGCAGAGGCCCTTGGCATCGAGTGCATCGTGCTGAACGCCGAAGCACTGGCCGGGCAGGACGCAGACGTTCTGGGCGAAGGCGGCACGCCGCTGTTTGCCGCCCTGCTGACGGCTGCAGACAAGCTTGGGATGCAATATGTGGCAACCACTCACCGTGCCCGGGTGGAGACCGGTGCAGACGGCGTGCACACCGTCTGCCCGCCCGCAGGCACCGGCAGTGATGACAGCACGATTCTTGCAGCTCTGCCGCAGGAAACGCTGGCACGGCTGATCTTGCCGCTGGGCGATTTTGCCCCGGAGGATGTGGCGGAAATGGCCGAGGATTTTAAAGTTTAACCGTACGTTTCAAATGGCCTCCGTTGCACTCTGGCCATATTCAGCGGAAACATTATTTTTATATTAGAATTCCGGAAAATCTGCAGATTTTCCGGAATTCTTTTTTTCACAGGCAAGGCCGCTGCGGCACACGGCATCTGCTGTTTTTGCTTCCTGCGGAAACAGCCGCACGGCGGCAGAAATGCATTCTACGGTTCGGACCCCATTCCCGTGAAAATGAAAATCGGGAACATCCGCAGATGCTCCCGATTTTCGCATTATCAATATAGTTTCCGCTGAATATGGCACAGCACACGCGGAGCCATTCCAAATCGTTTTGTCAGTTCTGGGGATGCACGATATCGCGCCAATCCAGATCGCCGCGCTCCAAGCCATGGATGAGCACTTCTGCAGTGGCAATGTTGGTGGCCATGGGGATGTTGTGCACATCGCACAGGCGCAGCAGCGTCATTTCGTTGGGTTCGCTGGGCTTTGCGTTGATGGGATCACGGAAGAACAGCAACAGGTCGATCTCATTGCAGGCGATGCGGGATGCGATCTGCTGGTCGCCGCCCTGCACACCGGCCAGAAAGCGCTGCACCTGTAAGCCGGTAGCTTCTGCGATCAGTTTACCGGTGGTACCGGTCGCTACCAGTTTATGCTGGCTCAGGATGCGGCAGTACGCCGTACAAAACTGAACCATCAGCTCCTTTTTGGAGTCATGCGCAATGAGTGCAATCGTCATCCGTTACCCTCTCCTCTTCCTAAACGATTGGAACGCTTTTGTAAAAAAGTCCTTTGCCTGAAATGATATCACAAAATCCAATCTTTTACAACTGTTTTTTATACAGAATATTCAATTTTGTTTTCTTTTCAGGGATGTTTCCATTCAAAACCCCGCTGCAGTGCCCTTTCCCGTGTCGGTTTTGTCTCCCGTTTTCAGTTCTCCGGCGCAATGGCATCGGGGTTCTGCTCGGTGTCTGCGGCGGGCTGCTGCTCGTCCTGCACGGCAGGCTGGGCTTCCCCTTCTGCTGCCGTTTCCGGCGCAGTGGTGTCTGCGGCGGGTGTCATCTGTGCAGGCTGGGCTGCGGCATTGCCAGTGGTCTGGCCTGCAGCGGCCTGTGCTGGGTCAGTGGTCTGCGCCTGATCTTCCTGCTGGGCCTGCTCGGCTTCCTTTTCCGCTTCGGCCTGCTGGGCAAGGCTGCCATCCTTCAGGGCAAAATAGGCATTTGCAATGTCCACCACCAGATCACCGGTACGGGCACCATAGCCTCCGTACTCAATGCTAATGCCAATGGCGATCTGCGGATCATCCGCCGGGAGGTAAGCCACCATCATGGCGTTCAGATAGTGCTTACCGGGCGCATAGGTCTCACTGCGCTGAGGTGTACCGGTCTTGCAGGCGATCGGCACCGGATAGCTGGAAATTTTGCCGCTGATGGTGCTGGGCACCTGCTTCATGCCCTGCCGCACCAGCTCAAAGGTGTTGCCGGTGCCTTCGATCACATCCATGACCTCGGGCTTGGTCTCGCTGAGCACCTCGCCGGTGTTGGTGTCCAGAATGGCCTTGACGAAATGGGTGCGGTAACGGGTACCGTTGTTGGCCAGCGTTGCCGCGTAGGTAGCCAGCTGGATGGGCGAGACCACCGTGTTGCCCTGACCGATGGCGGCCTGCACATCCAGCGATGCCGTATAGTTGGAGTCGCTCTTGGTGGTCAGACGGCCCACGGCCTCGCTCACCTCCACACCGGTGCGCTGGCCAAGACCCAGCTTGTAGGCATAGGCATCGTACACATCGCTGGTCAGGCGGCGGCCAACATCATAGAAGAAGATGTTGCAGCTCCACTTGATGGCCGTTACCACATCGATGTTGCCGCTGTGGCCATGGCGGGTACAGCGGGGGTGGTAATCCTTGAAGTAGTTGTACACGCCGTTGCAGTAAACGGTAGAATACTGGTTGATGAGGCCGCTGTCCAGTGCAGCCACCGCCACGGCGGGCTTGAAGGTAGAACCCGGCGTATACAGGCCCTGCAATGCGCGGTTGAACAGCGGCAGGCTCGGGTCGGAGCTGTACTCGCTATAGTTGGCGGCATACAGGTTCTGGTCATAGCTGGGATAGTTGGAAGCAGCCAGCACACTGCCGTCCTTCACGTCCAGCACCACCACCGCACCGGCGGCAGCTTTCATGGTGCCGGTATTGTACACGCGGTTGATCATATCAATGTTGTCCGCCAGTGCCTTGTCCACGGCACGCTGGAAGTTGCTGTCAATGGTCAGCTGCACGGTATGGCCCGGCTCCGGCACAGTGGTGAGCTTTGTATCCACGATCACGCCGTCCGAATTGCGGGTGATGGTCTTCACGCCGTCCTTGCCGCGCAGCTCGTCCTCATAAACGGATTCCAGACCGGAAATGCCCAGAACATCGTTCATGTTATAGCCTTTTTCCCGCAGCGGATAGGTCACCTGACCGTTGGAATCGGTCACCTTCCACTTTTCCGCCGTGATCTTGCCCACACGGCCCAGCACCGCCGGGATGATATCGCTCTGGTCGTAGCTGCGGGCGCTGGTCTCCACGATCTCCACACCCGGCAGCTGCAGGCTGTGTTCCTTGATGGTGGCCACCGCGAGGGTGCTCACGTTCTCCGCCATGACAAAATTGTTCACATTGGAGAACGCCTGCCGGTCCATCTCGTAGTGGATGCCGGCCAGCACACGCTGCCATTCCGGCGAAAAATCCTGCAGATCGTTCTTTTCCACCAGCATTTCCATTACATCGTTGGCGGTGGCGTACTGCTGCAGACCAAGCGTTTCCTTCATGTCTGCCAGCTGCTTCTGGTCGCTGGTGGACGTGTCATCGTCCGTAAAGGCGTAATTGCCTGCTGCGTCCGCCTGACCGATCAGCAGCGTATCATTCCAGCTCTCGCCATTCGCACGCAGCAGCTCCACGATCTGCTGCAGCATGGTGTCCAGATCCCGGTCGCCCATCAGCAGTTTGTTGAGGACCACATTGTAGCTGGTGGTTGTGGTGGCAATGCGCCGCCCGGCGCTGTCCACGATATCGCCGCGGGCCGCCGTGACCGTAAAGTTATAGTCGGTGGTGTTGGTGGCCTTGGCCTTGAAGTCGTCGCCGTTGACCAGCTGCAGAAAGATCAGCCGCATCACGTACAGGCCCATGATAACACATGCCACTGCAATGAGCAGGATCATCCGGCGCACAACGTTTTTTCGTTCGTTTTGGTTCATCCGCGTTTCCTCCGGCGGTTCAGACTACGCCGTTGTCGATTTTGAATGCGCTGTAAATGTGCCGCACCAGACTGAACAGCATCAGCGACGGCACCAGCGTCATCATGGCCGAAGGCAGCACAAAGGTCAGCCAGCGGCTCAGCGCCCAGCTGTAGCCGGGCATGTAGTAGAAGAACAGCCAGTCCAGCGAGAGCACCACAAGGGCCGTGCCGGTGCTGATGAGCGCAAAGTTCCATGTGCTGCCCTGCAGATACACCTGAACCAGCACCGAAAGCGCAAAGCAGAGCAACAGCAGTTCCAGCGCCAGCATACCCACGGTGCGCCCGGCGGTGTAGTCCCACAAAAGGCCGCTCACGGCACCAAACAGCGCACCTGCAAACTCGCCTTCATACACGGCCACAGCCAGACACAGCGGCAGAATGAACAGCGGCTTTGCCTGCCCCAGCTGGAGCAGGCCGGGGGTCGTCTGCAGTGCCGCGCACACAAACAGTGCCACCGCGTAGCAGACCCATTTCAGGATCTGGCTGCGGCTGCGCATGCGGCGTGATTCCATACAAATGCGCCCCCTTAATAGTCGGTAATAACGAATACGTGCTTGACCGTGCGCGGGTCTGCACCCGGGCGCACCACTGCAATGGAAGATTTGCCGCTGACTTCCGGCTCCACCTTCTGCACGGTTCCCACCAGCAGATCCGGCGGGAACACTCCGCCAAGACCGGTGGTGATCACCTGATCGCCCATCTTCGTCTCAGTGGCGCGTTCCAGATTGGTCAGCACGCACAGGCCGTCACCGGCATAATCGGTGCTGCCATTGATAATGCCATTTTCCCGCGTGCGGGATACCACGCCCGCAGCGCTGAAGCTGGGGTGCAGAATGGTCATCACCTTGCAGCTGGTGGTGTCGGCTTCCACCACCATGCCGATCAGATAGCCCTTATCGCTGATCACGGCATCGTTCACGGCTGCGCCGTTCACCGTGCCGCAGTCCAGCGTAAAGCCTCCGAACTCATCCAGCGGGTCGCGGCCGATCACAAAGGCAGAAATATAGCTTGCTTCGGTGTTGGAATCCTGAATGCGGGCCAGCGCCTTGTAGGCTTCGTTCTCCGCCTTGATGCGGTCATAGTCCACGATCTGCTGGCGCAGCTCAGCATTCTCCGCTTCCAGCTGTTCGTTCTGTTCCATGACCTCATCGATGCTGGTGTATTTTTCCCACACCGAGCCAATGCCGCCGCTCAGTGCCGATGTGACCTTCTGGAGCGGCATCAGCACCACGCCCAGCAGTTCCTGCGGGGCAGCAGTCAGTCGTCCGTTGGCACCGGCATAGGCCATAATGCCCACCAGAAACACCGCCACGGCTACCAGTATCTTAAATTTCCATGTGTCAAAAAAGTCCTTCAAGGGAGTACCCTCCTGTTTCGGGTGGATGCCATAAGAAAAGCGCGGACAGCCCTGCCATCCGCGCAAGAGACATTGTTTGCAGCGGAAATCAGCGCAGACGCTGCGCAAAAGAGCCTTTTTCCGCAAGTGTGGGCCTTGCCCGTGTTACATGTGGCCGCCGTCGGTGTCCAGCACGTCATGCAGGACATCCACATGATCCAGCACCGCACCGGCACCCTTGGCCACGCAGTCCAGCGGGTCTTCCGCAATGTGTACGTCGATGCCGGTCTCGCTTTGGATCAGCTGATCCAGACCGCGCAGCAGTGCGCCGCCGCCGGTCAGGGTGATGCCGCGGTCGATGATATCCGCACTCAGCTCCGGCGGGGTGCGCTCCAGCGTTTCCTTGATGGCGCTGGTGATCTTGACCAGGCATTCCAGCAGAGCTTCGCGCACATCCTCAGAGTGGACGACGATGTTCTTGGGCAGGCCGTCCACGAGGTTACGGCCCTTGATCTCCATGGTCATTTCGGGGTCCAGCGCATAGGCGGAGCCGATCTCGATCTTGATCTGCTCTGCGGTGCGCTCACCGATCAGCAGGTTGTACTTGCGCTTGATGAAAGCGATGATGGCCTGATCGAACATATCACCTGCCATGCGCACGCTGCGGGAGGCCACGATGCCGCCCAGAGAGATCACAGCGATCTCAGCCGTGCCGCCGCCGATATCCACGATCATGCTGCCGGTAGGCTCGCTGATGGGCAGGCCCGCACCGATGGCTGCTGCCATGGGTTCCTCAATGACGGACACCTGACGGGCACCGGCCTTCAGGGTAGCTTCGCGCACAGCGCGGCGCTCCACCTCGGTAACGCCGGACGGGATGCAGATGACCACGCGGGGGCGGGAGAACATGCTGTTGCCGCATGCCTTCTTGAGGAAATTTTCCAGCATGTTGGTGGTGATGTCAAAGTCAGCAATCACGCCATCCTTCAGCGGACGCACAGCCACGATGCTGCCGGGGGTACGGCCAATGACAGCCTTTGCCTCGGCACCCACACAGCGCACCTCGTCGGTCTTGGTATCCACAGCCACGACCGAAGGCTCCCGCATGATGATGCCCTTGCCCTTCATATATACCAGAGTATTTGCGGTACCCAGATCGATACCTACATCTTTAGAAAACAGGCCCATTGTAAAAATTCTCCTTATGCTTCCCATTTTATCTATAGCGCCAGAACATCCGGCAGCCCTTTTGTGCCGCCTTTGCGCAGAATAACACAGTTCTATTATAGCCGCAAGGCAATGATTTCTCAAGCGTTTGCGCAAGTTTTCTTCGTTTTTTCCAGTTTTATCACACAAAATGTGCCAGCAGCTGTACGGTGCGGCTCACCGGCAGACCCATGATGGTGTAGTAGTCGCCCTCAATACGGTCCAGCCAGAGGGCCGCCCGTCCCTGAATGGCATAGGCACCGGCTTTATCGTAGGGTTCGGCGGTGGAAGCGTAGAAGTCGATCTCCTCTTCACCCAGCGGGAAGAAGGTAACGCGGCAGCTGTCCACAAAGCTTTCAGTGCGCGCACCGTCCGAGATGCACACGCCGGTGTGCACCTCGTGGGTGGCACCGGAAAGGGCGCGCAGCATCCGCTTTGCGTCCTCTTTGCTGTGGGGCTTGCCGAACACCTCGCCATTCACATCCACCACCGTATCACAGCCGATGACCACAGCGCCCGGGTGCTGGACCGAAACGGCAAGGCACTTGCCCCGGGCCAGCTGTTCCACCAGATGGGCAGGCGTAGCGGCCTGCACCGCACTTTCGTCAAAGTCACTGACGCAGACGGTGAAATTGGTGGTATATAAGGAGAGCAGCTCCCGCCTGCGCGGGCTGCCGGAAGCTAAGATCAGGTTCATGATTCCATCTCACTTTCCGGTAGAGCCAAAGCCGCCCTCGCCGCGCTGGGTATCGCCCAGCTCTTCGGCAGGCACAAAGGCAGCGGTGTACACCGGTGCGATGCACAGCTGGGCCACACGCTCACCGGGCTGAATGGTGTAGGCTTCCCTGCCCAGATTGACCATGGGCACCTTCAGCTCGCCGCGGTAATCGCTGTCCACCACGCCCACGCCGTTGGCCATGCACAGGCCGTGCTTGATGGAAAGGCCGCTGCGGGCGTACACCAGTGCCACGCTGTGGGGGCCGGGCAGCTCGATGGCAAGGCCGGTGGGCACCAGTGCCCGCTCCATGGGGGCAAGGGTGAGCGGCGCGTCCAGTACGGCGCACAGGTCGGCTGCAGCAGAGCCGGGGGTTGCGTAAGAGGGCACCTTGGCACGGGTGTCCAATACCTTATATTTTACTGTGATGGGTTCCATAGTATACCTCGTTTTGATTTTATAGCAACTCCTTCAGTCTCGCATACGCTCGCCATCTCCCTCAGGGAGGTGGCATTGCGTCAGCAATGACGGAAGGAGTTTCAGTTCGTACCTTTAAAATACAACCCACGGGTAAAATCACCTTCAAAGGGTGCATGGGTGCGGATCATCTCCAGAATTTTGGCCGCTTCCTCCCGGCTTTCCAGCGTGAAGTAAGCCACACCGTAGTCCACCGTCAAAGCGCCCGGCTTATCCCCCATATAAATAGGTACAGGGTTATAGATGGTGCGCACACCGAGGCCGCACCGCACTGGGAACTTCTTGGCCTTGCGGTCGGTCAGCACGCCGGTCTTGTCGCAGTGGGCGCAGTCGTGGATGTTCTGCAGCGGGCAGGCACGGGTGATCATCAGCGGCATATGGCCGTACACCAGCACGCCGGTGGGCACCGGCCTGCCGTTATGGGTGGGCGCAATGGTGCTGATGTCGCTGTCCTTCACCTCGGGCAGGATGAGCATGGAGCCAAGGCCGTTGTCCGCGTAGAACTGCGCGGCCAGCTGGTTCGTGATGTTCAGGCCAAAGCTGCCGCTCATGGGCAGGCCCCGACACAGGCGCAGGTGGGCGATATTGCTCACCTCATAGCCTGCAAAACCGGCGTCCTGCGTGGCCGCGATGCGGCGGGCGGTATCCTCTTCCAGCTTGCCAAACATGACCCGGGGCAGCTCCAAAAGGGTCTTTGCCCGCCATTCCCGGGGCACGCGGTCGGCCTGCGCAATGGGCAGGATGAAATACTCGATGCCGTCAAGCGCCCGCTCCGGCACCTGCTCCCAGCTCTCAAACCGGGCACGCAGGGTACGGTGGGGCGGCAGAGTGCGCAGCGGCAGGGCAGGCACATGCTCCTCGGTGGTGGGCCACGGGCGCAGCACTTCCCGCTTTTTGAGCAGGGCATCCAGCGCTTCGCGGCGCAGCTCGTTCACCGCACCGCCCGGGATAAACCACGGCCCGCCGTCCATTTCCACGGTAATATCCTGATCTTCCACCGCAAAAGGCGTGCCGCCGGTCTTGGCAAGGCTGCGGTGCAGGCTTTCGGTGGGATCAGTACGAGCAGGCTGCGGCTCTGCATCCCCATAAGCAAAGGCCCTGCTGCCGTCTGCATCGGTGACAGTGAGCTTTTCGCCACCCTCTTCAATTTCCAGCTTCATCTTTACCGGCACGCGGCTGCGCTCACGGCGGTAAAGCTCCCGCAGCATGGGCAGGGTCTTTTTGGTCTGCTCTGCGTCTGCTTCACTGCGCACGCCGAACATGGTGCCGTCGATCTTTCCATCCAGATAGCCGGAGGTGAAGCCGGAACGGCTGAAAGCATTCTTCAACAGATCGCGGTCGTAGGCGCGGCCCTCGCGGCCTGCAAGACAGGCGCTGACTGCCGCCGCCACATACTCCGGCGTGCGCAGACGGCCCTCGATTTTTGCCGATGCCACGCCAAGCGCCTGCAGCTTGTCCAGCTTATCAATGACCGAATTATCCTTTAAGGACAGGTGGTGCAGACGGCCCGGCTTGCCCTCCGGCAGGGCATTTGCCTCAAACGGCAGGCGGCACGGGCCGGCACAGGAACCGCGGTTGCCGCTGCGTCCGCCCAGAAAGGCCGACATGTAGCACTGGCCGCTGACGCACATGCACAGCGCGCCGTGCACGAAGCACTCGGTCTCGATGTCGCAGTGCTTTGTGATATGCTCCACCTCGGGCATGCTCAGCTCACGGGCCAGCACCACGCGGGTGAAGCCCAGCTCCTTGAGCTCCAGTGCACCCTGCAGGCTGTGCACGCTCATCTGGGTGGAGCCGTGGCGCGGCAGCTGCGGTGCAATTTTACCGATCAGCGTTGCCACTGCCAGATCCTGACAGATGACCGCATCGGCACCGCTGGCTGCAACGGCACGGATGGCCTGTTCCAGCGCGGGCAGCTCGCCGCCATAGACGGTGGTGTTCAGCGCCACATGCACAGCCACGCCCCGCGCATGGCAGAAGGCGACCGCATCTTTCAGCGTATCCGCGTTAAAATTGTTGGCACTGGTGCGGGCATTGAAACCCGAAAAGCCCAGATACACTGCGTCGGCACCGCTGAATACAGCGGCACGCAGCATTTCTTCGTTGCCCACCGGGGCAAGGATCTCGATCTTTGACATACTTCTCCTTTATCCTGTAAACGGCTTATTCCGCCTTGTCCGCTTCGCCCTCGGCAGCAGACTGCTGTACCGCCTGCTGGGCGCGCTCCTCGCGCCGGGCTTCCTTATTGCGCATTTTTTCCAGCTGTTCGCGCAGGGCGGCAGCTTCCCGCCGCAGCACCTCATTCTCTGCTTTGACCTTATCTTCCGCCAGCTTTGCGCGGGTAGCATCCGCAATGTAATCCTGGATCTGGCTGCGCATATTCTCAGCACTGCCGGTGCTCTTGCGGTATTCGTCCAGATAATCCATGGCGCAGAACACCGCCGCCTTCGTCACCGAAAGATTCGCATTATCGTCCAAAAGCTTGGTGATGTCTTCATCCAGCTTTTTCGCCAGCGACAAAATATATTTTTCCGGGTCCGTCGTAGCAATGGCATACGGCGTACCTGCAATGTTCACCCGTACCTTGTTGACCATATCTGTTTCCCCTTTTTATCCTTTTCTGCCCGCAGCGGGCAGTGATCTTCCGATTTTTGCCGGGAAACGGCATCGTTCCCGGTACCGTTTTGGTGTCTTGTCACCCGCCGGGCGAGTTACCCGGCACATTTCTCCCGGAGTTTGTCCCCGAAAATGTTTCGGAACACAGCTTTCTTTCCCTATTATAATATAAATAAGCATCAAGAAAAAGTGTATTTTTTGAAATTTTGGCATATTTATCAGAAAGTTCAATAAAAAAAAGTCAGTTACGGAAAAAATCCCCTGATTCCTTGCATTTGTCATTCTGCCATATTATAATATCTTTGTTATGTTGGCGGCAGAGCAAGTGAGGGAAAGTGCCTGCAGGCGCCAATTATTTCAATTATTTTAGCAAAGCTGAAAACTTATGCGGATAGGAGTACCTTTATGACATCGAAAGAATTCGGTAAACTTCTTCAGGACAAGCTCACCAGCGAGTACGGCGTGGAGCTGAGCGTTGCTTCCAACCAGCAGATCTACCGTTCTCTGGCTCTGATCTGCCGCCAGATGATGAGTGAGAACCACAAGAAGTTCCAGTCCAAGGCCATTGGCACCGGCACCAAGCAGGTGTATTACCTGTGCATGGAGTTCCTGATGGGCCGCAGCCTGAAGACCAGCCTGCTGAACCTGGGTCTGGACGAGGTGGCAAAAAAGGCCCTGTCCGACGCTGATATCAGCATTGACAGCATCTTTGAGGAAGAGCCGGATGCAGGTCTGGGCAACGGCGGTCTGGGCCGTCTGGCTGCCTGCTATCTGGACGGCATGGCCACCACCGGCATCTGCGGCACCGGCTACTCCATCCTGTACGAGTACGGCATCTTCAAGCAGAAGATCGTGGACGGCTGGCAGCAGGAGCGTGCCGACAACTGGCTGCCCGGCGGTCAGGTCTGGCTGAAGAGCCACCCCGATCAGGCTGTGGAAGTGCGCTTTGACGGCGAGATCCACGAGAACTGGGACAACGGCTTCCACTATATCCAGCACACCAACTACAACAGCGTCATGGCTGTTCCCTCTGATATGTATGTGCAGGGCTACGACGGCAAGGGCGTTGCAAAGCTGCGCCTGTGGCAGGCAAAGGCCCCGGACTTTGATATGTCCAGCTTCTCTCTTGGCAACTACAACACTGCAATGAGCAAGAACGCCAATGCAGAGCTGATCTCCAAGGTGCTGTACCCCAACGATAACCATGTTGAGGGCAAGATCCTGCGCCTGCGCCAGCAGTACTTCCTGTCTGCCGCATCCATCGGCGATATCGTCCAGAACCACCTGTCCAGCTATGCGACCCTCGAGAATCTGCCCGACAAGGTGGCCATCCAGCTGAACGACACCCACCCCACCCTCGCCATCCCCGAGATGATGCGCATTCTGCTGGATGAGTGCGGCTTTGGCTGGGACAAGGCATTCGACATCTGCCAGAAGGTCTTCTCCTACACCAACCACACCGTCATGGCTGAGGCTCTGGAAAAGTGGAACGTGGATATCTTCAAGATGACCCTGCCCCGCATCTACCAGATCGTGGTGGAGATGGACCGCCGCGCCCGCGCAGAGCTGGAGAAGGTCTTCCCCGGCGACAAGGGCAAGATCGACTATATGGCACTGATCGGCGACAATCAGGTGCGCATGGCAAACATCTGCGCCTACACCGCCAACAGCATCAACGGCGTGTCCAAGCTGCACAGCCAGATCATCAAGGACAGCGTCTTCCACGATTACTACCTGTTCAAGCCGCAGGCCTTCAAGAACGTGACCAATGGCATCGCTTACCGCCGCTGGCTGCTGGCCTCTAACCCCGGCCTGTGCAAGCTGCTGGACGAGACCATCGGCGACGGCTACAAGCATGATGCTTCCGATCTGTCCAAGCTGAACAAGTTCGAGAACGACAAGACCATTCTCAAGCGCCTGAACGAGATCAAGCTGGAGAACAAGACCAACTTTGCCAACTATCTGGCAAAGAGCACCGGTCAGATCATCGACCCGAACTCTATCTTTGACTGTCAGGTCAAGCGTATGCACGAGTATAAGCGCCAGCACCTGAACGCGCTGAACATTGCTGCCCAGTACCTGTACCTGAAGGAGAACCCCAACGCCGACTTCATCCCCAAGACTTATATCTTCGGTGCAAAGGCTGCTCCCGGCTACTACATGGCAAAGCAGATGATCCGCATGATCTGCAAGCTGGGCGACCTCATTAACAACGACCCCGCTGTGCGCGACAAGCTGCGCGTGGTCTATCTGGAAGAGTACTGCGTCTCTCTGAGCGAGCACCTGATGCCCGCCGCCGAGGTCTCTGAGCAGATCTCTCTGGCCGGCACCGAGGCTTCCGGTACCGGTAACATGAAGTTCATGCTGAACGGCGCCATCACTCTGGGCACTCTGGACGGCGCAAACGTGGAGATCGCAGACGCTGCCGGCAAGGAGAACGAGCTGATCTTCGGTATGCTGACCCCCGAGGTGAACAACCTCAAGCAGGTGGGCTACCATCCCAACGCTTTCATCATGGGCGACGATGTTGCCAACAACGCTCTGAACTTCCTGGAGCGCGGCTGGAACGGCGAGAACTTCCACGAGGTGACCGAGAACCTGCGCAGCAGCGACCCGTATATGGTCATGGCCGACTTCAAGGATTACCGCCGCGCACAGGCCGACCTGCAGAAGCTGTATGCCGACCGCGAGAAGTGGGCACACATGAGCCTGAAGAACATTGCCAACAGCGGCATCTTCAGCGCCGACCGCTCTGTGCTGGATTACGCACACGACATCTGGTACGCTTCCCCGGTGCCCATGGGCAAGTAATTTTCCCTTAAAAAATCCATCTGCCCCGGCGGCGTTTGGCCCGCCGGGGCTTTTTTGAGAAAGGACGACCCTGCTTTGTCTTGTCTGTTCAATAGCTACGACCCCTATTTTAAGCAGCCCTTTGGCGCACTGCGGGCCGGTCAGACCGTACGTTTGACCCTGTGCATCCCGGAAGAGCTGGGCTATGTCGATCCTCATCTGGTGCTCCAGAAAGAGGGAAAATATGACGTGCCGGTGCACTACCGCATGAAGTTCGACGGCCAGACCCCCCAGCAGAACCACTTTTCCGTGGAGCTGCCGCTGAATGACCCGGGCCTGTACTTCTACTACTTCGACCTCTACACCGACTTCCGCCGCATCTACCGCGGGCCGGACAACTGCGGCGTTGTCAGCTGGCAGGAAGGCGAAAAGTGGCAGATCACCGTCTACGATGCCGGTTTCCAGACCCCGGAGTGCATCAAGGGCAAGGTGTTCTATCAGATCTTCCCGGACCGGTTCTGCGAGGGCATTGAGAACAAGCCCATGCCTTTCCCGGACCGGCTGTATCAGGCCGACAAACACGCCGAACCCTTCTGGCAGCCCAACGAGACCGGCGGCCACCTGAACGAGGACTATTTCGGCGGCGACTTGGAAGGCATCCGCATCAAGCTGCCCTATCTGCGGGAGATGGGGGTGGACTACCTTTACCTCAACCCCATCTTTGAGGCGCACTCCAACCACCGCTACAACACCGCCGACTATCTCAACGTAGACCCGCTGCTGGGCACCAACGAGGAGTTCGAGGTGCTCTGCCGCGAGGCCGCCAAGTACGGCATTGGCATCGTGCTGGACGGTGTGTTCAGCCACACCGGTTCCGACAGCCGCTATTTCAACCGCGAAGGCCGCTATGGTGACGGCGGCGCTTACCGCGACCCCAACTCCCCCTACCGCAGCTGGTACGATTTTGACCCCAAGTATAAGGGCGGCTACCGCAGCTGGTGGGGCTTCGAGACCCTGCCCGAGGTGAACGAAGAGAACCCCTCCTATGTGGAGTTCATCACCGGCGAGGGCGGTGTCATTGACACATGGCTGCGGCGCGGTGCCGCAGGCTTCCGTCTGGATGTGGCCGACGAGCTGCCGGACGACTTTATTGAAAAGATCCGCGCCGCTGTCAAGCGGGTCAGCCCGGAGAAGTTCCTGCTGGGCGAGGTGTGGGAGGACGCCACCACCAAATACGGCTTTGGCCAGCGCCGCACCTATCTGCTGGGCAAGGGGCTGGACAGCGTGATGAATTACCCCTTCAAGAACGCTGTGCTGGACTTTGTAAAGGGTAAGCCCGCCGAGCAGGCCATGGGCGAAATTCTGTCCATCTGTGAGCACTACCCCGCCCCTGCCATGGACACTGCGCTGAACTTTCTCTCCACCCACGACACCGAACGCGCCCTCACCGTCATTGCGGACGAGCCCGCCAACGGCCGTGGCCGCGAGTGGCAGAGCGGCCGCTGTGTGGTCGGCGAAGCCTACGAGGAAGGGATGCTGCGCCTGCGCATGGCCTATGCCATCATCTACACGCTGCCCGGCGTGCCCTGTCTGTACTACGGTGATGAGATCGGGATGCAGGGCTACCGCGACCCCTTCAACCGTGCCTTCTTCTGCTGGGACAGCCACGAAAAGCGCCTGAAGCCGGTGCTTGCCCAGCTGGCGCAGCTGCGCCACACCTGCGAGGCCTTCCGCACCGGTGAGCTGCGGGTGCTGCGGGCGCAGGACGGCATCCTGCACTACCAGCGCGTAGGCGAAGCGGAAACCGCCGAGGTCATCGTGAACCGCTCGGAGCACATCATCGTGGAGCCGCTGGCTTCCGGCAAGCACACGGAGGTGAACCCCATGGGCTTTACCATCGTGGTGGAGGAGAACGGGCATAACCCGAACCACAGCTATTACGATATCAAGTAAAAACGATTTGAATGCCCGCCGCGTTCGCTCTGGGCACATTCAGAGGAAATTTTATCTTTTATTTTCGCAACAACGGGCAGCCTGCGGGCCGCCCGTTGTTGCATTTTCACGCAAAGGGCCGTATCCGCAAACTACATCTTGCACTGCTTTTCATTTATTTTGTTCTTTATTTCGTTTTCTGCGCAACGTTCCAGTAAAAAACGCTTGACCTTCCACCCGGGGGATACTCTATAATAGGGGCATAAGGAGGGAGAACCATGAATCCTGTTCCATTTCTCTGGCTGGCTGCCGTGGTGGGCTTTTTGCTGTTGGAGGCTTCCACCTTCAGCATGACCTCCGTCTGGTTCGCCGTCGGCGCAGCTGCCGCCCTGCTCACCTGCCTGTTCACGGATTCGTTCCGGGCGCAGGCTCTGGTGTTCATCGTGGTAAGCATTCTGTGCCTGCTGGCGTTCCGGCCGCTGGCTGCAAAGCTGCGCCAGAAAATCACCCCCACCAATGGCGACCGAAACCTTGGCCGGGAGGCCACCGTGCTGACCACCGTCACCGCCGACCTGCCGGGCCGTGTGCGACTGGACGGCGTGGACTGGAATGCCCGCTGCGCCACTCCCGGCGACATTCTCACCCCCGGGCAGCGCTGCCGTGTGACCGAACTGCACAGCACCCTGCTCATCGTGGAGCCCGTATTGACCGAAAGCCGCAGAGCGTGATCTGCGTTCTGCGCTGAAACGTTGCACCCATCTGAAAAAGGAGAACCACTATGGTCATGTTTTTTCTGATCCTCGCGCTGGTCTTTGTCGTCCTGCTGGTGATCATCACCAATATCGTCATCGTGCCCCAGTCCAAGGTGTATGTCGTTGAGCGGCTGGGCAGCTACTCCGACACATGGTCGGCAGGCCTGCACATTAAGATTCCCTTCATCGAGCGCATCGCCAAAAAGGTGAGCCTGAAGGAGCAGGTGGCAGACTTTCCCCCTCAGCCGGTCATCACCCGCGATAACGTTACCATGCAGATCGATACTGTGGTGTTCTTTCAGGTGATGGATGCCAAGCTCTACACCTACGGTGTCAACCAGCCCATTGCGGCAATCGAAAGCCTGTCTGCCACCACCCTGCGCAACATCATCGGCGAAATGGAGCTGGACCACACCCTGACCAGCCGCGACGTCATCAACGGCAAGATCACCGCCATCCTGGACGAAGCCACCGACAAGTGGGGCATCAAGGTGAACCGCGTGGAGGTGAAGAACATCATCCCGCCGCGTGAAATTCAGGAAGCCATGGAGAAACAGATGAAGGCTGAGCGCGAGAAGCGCGCCGTCATCCTGAAAGCCGACGGTGAAAAGCAGGCCGCCATTACCGCCGCTGAGGGCGAAAAGGAAGCCGCCATCCTGCGCGCGGATGCTGTGAAGCAGCAGCGCATTCTGGAAGCCGAGGGCGAAGCACAGGCCATTCTGGCCGTGCAGAAGGCCAACGCCGACGCCATCCGCCTGTTGAACGAAGCCATGCCCAGCGATAAGGTTCTGGCCATCCGCAGTCTGGAAGCTCTGGCCAAGGTGGCCAACGGCAAGGCAACCAAGATCATCATTCCTTCGGAGCTTCAGAATCTGGGCGGCGTGGTGCCCAGCATCAAAGAGCTGATGACCGACCCGAAGGACGCAGAATAAAATTAAAAATTCCGGTTCACCGTCTGTGCTATATGCAGGCGGTGAACCTTGTTTTGCACGATAAAGGAGTTCTTCTATGATCTACGATACCCTGAACAACCTGCCCAACTATCTGGGCGTGAGCGACAACCTCGACACCGTCATCGAGTATATCATGGCGCGGGACATCACCACCCTGCCCGCCGGACGCACCCGCATCGACGGCGAAAAGGCTGTGGTCACTGTGAGCACCGTCACACCGCTGACTTCCGATAAAGCGCTGTTCCAGCGCCACGACAGCCACATCACGCTGGAGACCGATCTGGACGGCAGCGAGCTGTTTGAGGTGAGCCTTGCAGAGCTGACCCCGACAAAGCCCACCGACGAATCCACCGACACCACCGTGGGTACCGCAGGCACCAGCATTGCCGGAATGCTGTGCGAGGGGCGGTTTGCCCTGTATCTGGCCGGAGAGCCCTATAAATCCGGCCTGAAGGCGCAGGGCTGCGGCAAACTGAGGAAAGCCGTGTTCAGCATCGAGCTGGACCCGGACGAAGAGGACGAGACCGAGGAATAAGCCGAGAGAGGGCATTTATATGGGATTTTTTGCTGTACTGGCTGCAAGCCTGTTTGCCGTGTTCCTCTTTACCGTGTTCGGCGGCTATTCGCTGCTGCTCTGGTGCCAGCAGTCCCTGCTGATGGTGGTTCCGCCTGCGGTGGTGCTGGCTGTTCTGGTGTGGACGTTCCTGAAAATGGACGACAAAATCACCGCCCTGCAAAAGCAGGTGGAGGAACTGGAAGCCGCACAGAAAAACGCCGAAGAGTCCGAGAAATAAATACAGCGACGCCCCTGCAGAAAAAGCTTTTCCTGCAGGGGCGTCGCTCTTTTTACACCTTACTTTTTATCCTGTGGGTCATCCAATCCTTTGAACATCACCATGCCCAGAATTGCAAAGCTGGCGCCCAGCACAAAACCCACTGTCCCCATCGACACGCTGAACAAAACGCCCATAGCAACACCGAACAGGATACCCGCGATCTGACTTTTCTTCATTTTACTGCTCTGCCTTTCCGTACCATGCAACAGACAGCCGCCACGAGAGAGCATACAGCGCCAGAGCCGCCACCGCAATACCCAGCAGCCCCAGCGACGAGATGCTCTGCGGAAGAAGGTTTCTCACAAGACCGTCCTCGTTTGCGGCCACGGAAAAGCCCATTAGGGCCGCGAGCGCACCAACTATGAAATAGAGCACAACCTTTGCCTTTTCGTAGCCGAAACGGTAGCTCAGCGGCAGCAGGATGGTGCTGCTGAGCAGGGTGGTCACGCCCACCTGCACCAGCGTGGAAACCACAAGCGCATGGTCCACAGCTGTCCAGTGCAGGCTTACCACGCCAAGGGCTGCGGCGGCAAAAGCCTCTGCCAGCACCAGCCCGCACAGACCAACAATGTATTTACACCCCACCAGCTGCTCTTTTGTGGCCGGAAGCGCGGCACTGTATTCGTTGAATTTGCTGGTCTGGTCGTATGCCAGCAGTGTCATGGGCATCATACCCAGCAAAAAGCCCGCATAGACAATGAAGAAATTGGCCCCGTTCATCATCGAGATCACACCCACACCCATCATGACTACAGTCACCACAATGACCGTTTTTGCGTAATACCATGCCTGATATGCATCCTTTAATAGCAAGCCTTTCATGCAGCGCACTCCCCTTTCACCATCAGTACAAACAATTCCTCAATGCTTACCGGGGCAAGCTCTGCTCCGGCGGGCATTGCGTCCCGGCGCACAAGCGCCTCGACTCCGTAGGGGGTGACCCGCTTGCCGTACACCTGTGCATCCAACGCCGCCAGCTGCGCCGCCGTGCCATGCCACAAGGCGTATTCCTCCCGCAAGGCATCCTTTTCCTCACAGAGCAGCAGCCTGCCCTTGTGCAGGAAGGCGATGGTATCGCACAGCTTTTCCAAGTCGCTGACGATGTGGGAGGAGATAAGGATGGAGTGGTTTTCGTCCCGGGCAAAGTCCAGCAGCAGGTCGATCACCTCGTCCCGCACCACCGGGTCCAGCCCGTTGGTGGCTTCGTCCAACAGCAGCAGCTTCGGGTGGTGCGCCAGCGCCACGGCGATGCACAGCTTCATCTTCATGCCGGTAGAGTAGTCGTTATACTTTTTCTTTTCCGGCAGCTCAAATTTTTGGCAAAATTCTGTGTAGGCAGCGGCATCCCAATTGTGGTAGATGCCCGCCATCACCTTGCCTGCCTGCTCTGCGTTCAGGCACAGGGGGATGCCCTCGCTGCCCAGCACCACACCGATTTCTTCCTTGGTGTGTACAAGATCGGTGCGGTTGTCCCTGCCCAAAATGGTCACGGTACCGCCGTCCCTCTGCAGTATGTCCAGAATCAATTTGATGGTGGTGCTTTTGCCTGCGCCGTTTTCACCGATCAGGCCGCAGATGGTGCCGCCGGGCAGTGTCAGATCCAGCGGTCCGAGGGTAAAGTCCTTATAGTGCTTTGTAAGTCCCCGCAGTTCCAGTGCGTTCATGTTCAGCCCTCCCACAGCAGTTCCAGCATCTCCCGCAGCTCTTCCCTGCTCAGCCCGCAGGATGCGGACAGCTTCACAGCTTCGGTAAGGTGCGCTTCAATTTTTTTCAGGTTCTCTTCCCGCAGCAGCTCGGTGTTTTTAGGGGCTACAAAAAAGCCCTTTGCCGGTACTGCGTAAAGGAAGCCCTCTTTTTCCAGTTCATCGTAGGCGCGCTTAGTGGTAATGACGCTGATGCGCAGATCCCGTGCCAGCCCCCGGATGGAGGGCATGGCCTCGTCCGGCTGCAAAGCCCCGCTGATGATCTGCTGCTTGATCTGGTTGTAGATCTGGTCATAGATAGGCGCGCCGCTTTTGTTGTTGATAAACAGTTCCATCGGCTGCTCCTTTGGCTCTTATGTTTTATCTGTATATGCACAGTATATACAGTAGATACACAGTTGTCAAGGGGTACGGGAAAAGTTGAGCAAACAAAAAAGCTCCGCTGCACAGTTTGTGCAACAGAGCTTTTGAGAACTCCTTCCGTCACGGCTTACGCCGTGCCACCTCCCTCATAGAGGGAGGCTTTTTTTCGCAGCGGGTAGTTTTCCGGGCCGCACCTGAAGGCTCCCTCTCAGAGGGAGCTGGCATCGCGCAGCGATGACTGAGGGAGTTTTCCTTTTTACAGTGCCTTGATGGCGGTCTTAATGCGCTCGGCGGCCATCTTGGTCTTTTCGGCATCACCGAAAGCGGTCAGGCGGAAGTAGCCCTCGCCGCACTCGCCGAAGCCCACGCCCGGAGTACCGACCACGCCGCAGTTTTCCAGCAGCCAGTCGAAGAACTCCCAGCTCTTCATGTTACCGGGGCAGCGCAGCCAGATGTAGGGGCTGTTCTTGCCGCCGCAGTACCACACGCCGCACTCATCCAGTGCGTCCGCGATAACCTTGGCATTCTTGCGGTAGTAGTCCAAATTCTGCTGGATCTCGGCCATGCCGCTCTCGGTGAACACCGCAGCGGCGGCGCGCTGCACCACGTAAGGCACACCGTTGAACTTGGTGGTCTGGCGGCGCAGCCACAGCTTATTGATGTTCATTCCCTCGCGCTCCAGCTCCTTGGGCACCACAGTGTAGCCGCAGCGGGTGCCGGTGAAGCCTGCGATCTTGGAGAAGGAGCAAATTTCAATGGCACACTCCCGTGCACCCTCGATCTCGAAGATGCTGTGGGCGAGGTTCTCGTCGGAGATGAAGCACTCGTATGCAGCATCGTACAGGATGATGGCATCGTTCTTACGGGCGTAGTCCACCCATGCCTTGAGCTGGTCGCGGGTGTAGGCGGCACCGGTGGGGTTATTGGGGCTGCAGATATAGATGATGTCAGCCTTCACATTCTCATCCGGCATTCCCAGGAAGCCGTTCTCCTGACCGGTGCGGCTGTAGATGATCTTGCGGCCATCGGTCACGTTATCGTCCACGTAGGTGGGATAAACGGGGTCCGGCACCAGCACGGTGTTGTCCACATCGAACAGGCCCAGTACGTTGGCCAGATCGCTCTTTGCACCATCAGAGATGAAAATTTCATCCTCTGCCAGCTGGGTGCCGCGGCCTGCGTAGTAGCCCTGAATGGCCTGCTTGAGGAAGGGGTAGCCCTGCTCCGGGCCATAGCCGTGGAAGCCTTCCTTGGTGCCCATCTCATCGGCTGCATCGTGCATGGCCTTGACCACACACTTTGCCAGCGGCTGGGTCACATCGCCAATGCCCAGACGGATGATCTCCTTCTCCGGGTGTGCCTCCTGATAAGCGGCCACCTTGTGGGCAATGTCCACAAACAGGTAGCTTGCCTTCAGCTCGTTATAGTGTTTGTTCATCTTCATAGTACTTTCCCTCGCTTCTGTTTTGGTATGACCCTCTCAGTCATCTCGCGTCCGCTCGATGCCAGCTCCCCCGAGTGGGGGAGCTTTTTTGTTGTGAAGAAAAACTTTTCCTCTTGATGTGGAAAAGCTCGCCCTTCGGGAGAGCTGTCGCCGTCAGGCGACTGAGAGGGTTTTCGTTTTCCTTACACTTCTGTCGTGCCTTCGCACACGGTCTCGGCGGCGCCGGTCATCAGCAGCTGTCTGCCGGGCAATACCCGGATGGTCAGCACACCGCCGCGCAGCTGCACATGGATGTCCTCGCCTGCCGGGCAGATGCCAAGCTCGGTCAGGGCCGCCACGGTGGCGCAGGTGCCAGTGCCGCAGGCCCATGTCTCGCCGCTGCCGCGCTCCCACACCCGCATCTTCAGGTGGGTGGCATCCACCACCTGCACGAACTCGGTGTTGATGCGCTCCGGGAAGTTTGCGTGGTGCTCAAAGGCCGGACCGATCTCTTCCAGCTTCAGGCTGTCCACATCCTCCACCACAGTCACACAGTGGGGGTTGCCCACACTGATGCAGGTCACATGCCACGTTTTGCCGTCCACGGTCAGTTCTTTGTCCACAAGCGGTTCTTCGCCCATGTTCACAGCAGGCAGGCTGGCAGGCATGGCACTGTAAGCGCCCATCTCCACCTGCCACAGGCCCGCACCCTTGTGGGTGACGGTCTTCAGGCCGCTGAGGGTATCAATGGCAAGCGTTTCCTTTGCAATGCCGTGGGTGTACAGCCATTCAGCCACACAGCGGATGCCGTTGCCGCACATCCTGCCCTCACTGCCATCGGCGTTGAAGATGCGCATCATGCCGTCCGCACCCGCCGTCTGCGCAGCGCAGATGCAGATGATGCCGTCCGCACCAATGGAAAAATGCCGCCGGGACAATTTTTCGGAAAGGGCTGCAATGTTCTCCGGCACACCGCTTTTGCGGCAGTCCAGATAGATATAATCGTTAGCGCAGCCCTGCATTTTGGTAAATGAAAGCTTCATGCTCAAAACTCCTTCATGGGACTTGTGGTCAGTCCCTATAAACTCGCTACTCTATAATGATAAGAAACCGGGGCGCTCCTGTCAAGCGAAAATGCACCTTTCCGGCAATTTTTCGCAAAGGAATCTGTCAGAATGGAAAACAGGGCTTGACAATACGCATGGCATGGGATATAAAAAAAGAGAGAGTTTTGTACAGTCCGGGGCCGCGCAGCATCTGCGGGTGCATCCGTCACGGCAGCCGCACGCACGGCACCGGTGTACAGGACAGGCAAAACAACTGCAAAAAGGAGACCACAGGAATGGATACTTTTGAAAAAATCCGTGCATTGCTGGCGGAGCAGCTGGATGTTGACCCGGCAAAGATCACGATGGACAGTGACATCATGAGCGATTTTGAGGCCGACAGTCTGGATATCGTGGATATGGTGATGACGCTGGAGGATGAGTTTGGCATTGAGGTGCCGGACGATGCCATCGAGTCCCTGCGCACCGTGGGCGATGTGGTAAACTTTGTGGACAGCCACGCGCAGAACTGATTCAGTCAAAAAGCCCTGCCTTCTGGTGCGGCACCCGGCCGCACTGCATGGACGGGGCTTTTAATATGGTTCGTGCGGAACGCAAGCCGTTTGGCGCACGGCCTTAGGAGGAAAAAGCAAAAATGGCAAAAGATTCAAAGAAGCTCGTACAGGCGATCACCAGCCAGGAAGAGAACTTCGCACAGTGGTACACCGATATCTGCGTGAAGGCAGAGCTGGTGGAGTACTCCAGCGTGAAGGGTTTCATCATCCTGCGCCCCTACGGTCAGGCCATCTGGGAGCTGATCCAGAAGGACATGGATGCCCGGTTCAAGGCCACCGGCCATGAGAACGTGGCAATGCCCGTGCTGATCCCGGAAAGCCTGCTGCAGAAGGAAGGCGAACTGGTCAATGGCTTCGCGCCGGAGGTGGCGTGGGTCACGATGGGCGGTTCCGACAAGCTGGAAGAGCGTCTGGCCGTGCGTCCCACCAGTGAGACCATGTTCTGCGACCACTGGTCCCGCGTGCTGCACAGCTACCGTGAGCTTCCCATGAAGTACAACCAGTGGTGCAGCGTTATCCGCTGGGAAAAGACCACCCGCCCCTTCCTGCGCAGCCGCGAGTTCTGGTGGCAGGAAGGCCACACCATCCACGAGACTGCCGCCGAGGCTGAGGCTGAGACCCAGCAGCAGCTGAACTGCTACGCAGATGTCTGCGAGCAGGATCTGGCCATCCCCGTGGTGAAGGGCCGCAAGACCGACAAGGAAAAGTTTGCCGGTGCCGAGGCCACCTATACCATCGAGGCCATGATGAAGGACGGCAAGGCCCTGCAGAGCGGCACCAGCCACTACTTTGGCGATAAGTTCAGCAAGGCTTATGACGTGACCTTTACCGGCCGCGACAACCAGCTGCATCATCCGTTCCAGACCAGCTGGGGCGTTTCCACCCGTCTGGTGGGCGCTATCATCATGACCCACGGCGACGACGACGGCCTGATCCTGCCCCCGGCAGTGGCCCCCATTCAGGTGGTCGTAGTGCCCATCGCAGCCCACAAGCCCGGCGTTTCCGAGAAGGCTGCCGAGCTGGCCGAGAAGATCAGCAAGTATGCCCGCGTGAAGCTGGACGACAGCGACAATGCACCCGGCTGGAAGTTCTCCCAGTGGGAGATGAAGGGCGTGCCTCTGCGTCTGGAGATCGGCCCCAAGGATCTGGAAAAGAACCAGTGCGTGCTGGTGCGCCGCGATACCCGCGAAAAAGTCTTCGTCTCTCTGGACGAGCTGGAGACTGCGATCCCCGCACAGCTGGAGGCTCTGCGCAAAGATCTGTACGAGCGTGCTCTTGCCAACCGCGAGAAGCGCACCTGGGCTGCCACCACCATGGACGAGGTGAAGGAGCTGGCCAAGGCAAACACCGGCTACATCAAGACCATGTGGTGCGGCGACCTTGCCTGCGAAATGAAGATGAAGGAAGAAGTCGGTCTGTCCAGCCGCTGCATGCCGTTTGAGCAGGAACACCTGAGCGATGTATGCCCCTGCTGCGGCAAGCCCGCCAAGACCATGGTCTACTGGGGCGTGGCGTACTAAGCTTTCCTTTTACTGACAATACAAGAAAAAACGGAACACTTCGGTGCTCCGTTTTTTCTTGTATTTTGACAATTTTTGTGTTATTATGAATTTGTCGCTTTCAGGCGGCAAGGCACTGCATACAACGGCAGGCGGTTCGGCCCCACTTCCGAAAGGAGGTGAAGCTCATGCCAATTACTTTGACATTCCATATCTTTGGATTGGTATTTACTATCAAGGTAAAAAGCGAGAACCGCCACCCTGGCCGGTGACGGTTCTTAGTTTTTAAGACTGTTCATCAAAAAGGCTGACCGCTTGTCGCAGTGCCTTTTCTGTTTACAGTATACTCATTTTCAAAGGTTCTGTCAAGTGCACGCAGCTTCGTTTCTGCGTGCTTTTTTATCGTTCAAACGTGGTGCTCAGGGTGGTCTCCCAGCTTTCACCCGGGGCAAGGCAGGCGGCAGCGGCACGCTGGCTCCACTGCTGCGGGTCAGTCTCGGCGGCGGGCAGACTGTGCCACGGCTCAATGCACACAAACCGCACCGGCTTTGCAGGGGCCGACCAGATGAGCGCGTAGGGGTAGCCTTCCACATTGCAGGTGATCTTGCGGCCGGTGCCCTTCTCATAGATGCCAATGGTCTTGGTGCGCAGGCCCGCCATGCAGAAGCTGTCGTTTGCGAACAGATCATCCGTCAGCTGGATGGCCTGCTGGTTCTTCCACTGATAGTAGCACTTGCCAGACAGCAGGCCGTTCGGACGGGCATCCAGAATGACCGGGCTTTCCGGCTGGTCGAACCGGAACTCGTAATCCGTGGTGGTGTGCTGTGCATCAAAGGGGATGTTGAACGCCGGGTGATAGCCGATGCCAAAGCGCAGCTCTTCGGTGCCGGGGTTGCGCACCGTCAGCGTATGGTGCACGGTCTTGCCGTCCAGACGGAAGGTGCTGGTGAGCACAAAATCGAAGGGGAAGCGTTCGGCTTTGATGGCATCATCCGAGCGCAGCTCCAACTGGATGGTATCGCCCTCGGCCTTGAGCAGGGTGTGCTCCATGTCGCGGGCAAAACCGTGCTGACCGCCCTTGTACGTTTTGCCGTCCACCTCAAAGGTACCGCCGGGCAGCTTGCCCGTCCACGGGAACAGAATGGGAGCGTGGCGCTTCCACACAGCCGGGTCGGCCTGCCAGAGCAGCTCTTCCCCCGCCGCATTTTTCAGGCTGACTGCTTCGGCACCGTGGGTGTCCACGGTCAAGGTCAAAAATTCGTTGTGAATGGTTGCCTGCATTTTCAGTATCTCCTTTGTCCTTCTTATTTTCCGGGGTCTTCTGCTTCCAGTATACTCCCCCGTGTGCCAAAAATAAAGTCCCGCCCAGTTTCAGCAGAGCTGTGCCAGCGGCAGGGTGACTGCAAAGGTAGTGCCGTTTTCGCTGCTGCGTTCCACGGTCACACTGCCGCCATGCAGCACGGCGATCTCCCGCACAAGGGCAAGGCCAAGCCCAACGCCGCCCATCTCCCGGCTGCGGGACTTATCCACCCGGAAAAAGGGCTGGAAGATGCTCTCCCGGCAGTCTGCGGGGATACCCGGGCCGGTATCTGCAACGCGCAGTACAGCGGTCTGCTTTTCCTGTTGCAGGGTGACGCGCACCGCACCGCCGGGGCGGTTATACTTGATGCCGTTTTCCACCAGATTGAACACCAGCCGGTAGATCAGCGCATCGCTGCCCACCATGCCAAGTTCCTCGCAGTCCTGCTGCAAAGAGATATTGTTTTTCTGGGCAAGGGGGGTCAGGTCGGTCAGGATCTCCTCCACCAGCGGCGCAAGGGCGATCTGGTCGGTGCGGGAGACTGATTGCAGATTGCTCATCTCTAATAAAGTGCGCACAAGAGCGGTCAGGCGGTCCAGCTGCTCCCGCAGAGAGCGGATCAGCCCGGCAGTTTCGGCGTCCATGGCCGGGTGCTCCTCTGCAAACAGTTCCAGCTTCGTCTGCAAAATAGCCAGCGGGGTGCGCAGCTCGTGGGCGGCATTGCCCGCAAACTGCCGCTGCAACTCAAAGGACTGCGCCAGACCATCCAGCATCCGGTTCACCGACCGGCTCAACTGCCCGAATTCCTGCACAGTGTTTTCGTCCAGACGGGTGGTGGCGATGCTGTCCTGATCGACCTGCTGCGCCTGCTGCGCAAGCTGCTGTAACGGTTTCAGCGCTCTGCCGCTGACAAAATAAGCAATGGCAGCGCTGACGATGGTGACCACGACGGTGATGCACCAGCCCTTGCGGCCAAAGACCACCTTTGCATCGTAGACTTCCTGCGAAAAATGCGCCAGCAGACTGGACATTTCCTCCTGCGGGATCTCGATGGTCAACGGATCCGCACTGCCGGGCTGGTACTGCATCATAAAGCCGTTGAGGGCATCCATGCCGGTAACGCCGGTGCGGTATAAAAGCAGGTTCATGCACACGCAGGCGCAGGCGATGAGCAGCGCGGTCAGCAGGGTGATGCGCCATTGCAGGGACAAATGTTTCATTGTACCTCGCCTCCGATCTCGTAGCCTTCCCCGATGCGGTTGCGGATGGGGTCGTAGCCCAGCGCCGCCCGCAGCTTTTTGCGCAGGGCAGAGATATGCACCCGGATGGAGTTGCTGAAGCTGTCTACACTGCCATCCCAGACGTGCTCGATGAGTTCTTCCTGACTGACCGGGCGTCCCTGATGCAGCAGCAGATATTCCAGTACGCCGCTCTCCTTCCGCGTCAAAGCAAGGGTCTGACCGTCCACAGCAGCAACGCGGCTACGGGTGTTGAAGCTCAGCCGTCCGCAGCACAGACAGACGTCTTGCTGAATAAATTTGCGCCGGGTCAGGCTGCGCACCCGGGCTTCCAGCTCTGCAAGGTGAAAGGGCTTGGAAAGGTAATCGTTCGCCCCGGCATCCAGCCCCTCCACTTTATCTGCGATTTCACTGCGTGCCGACAAGATCAGCACACAGGTCTCAAGGTCGTGCCGGCGCAGGGTGCGCAGCACCTGCATTCCGTCCACCTTGGGCAGGTTGAGGTCCAGCAGTACAAGGTCGTACCGCTCTGCTGCCAGTGCCTCCAGCGCGGCCTCGCCGTCTGCACAGGCATCCACCTCGTACCCGGACAGCCGCAGCTTTCGGGCAATATCCTCCCGCAGGGAGTGCTCGTCCTCTACCACCAAAAGGCGCATCTTTGTTTTCCACCTTTCCCATAAAAATTGCGTTTTTTCTTCATTATAACAGATTATAGCAGACGGTGTTAAGATTCGTGTTAAGATTTTCTTAGCAGAGATTTTATCACGCATGGTGTATACTGATGCCATCAAACAACAGGAGGCTATGATGTTCATGACAAAAAAACAGGCGCAGCTGCTTTTGCTTGCCGCCGGGGTTCTGATGCTGCTGTTCGGCTTATGGCGGGGCGAGGCAGACACCGTATTTTCAAAAGCCATCCGGCTGTGTATGGAGTGTGTGGGCATTGGATAAGAAAAAGAAAAAGCTTTCTCCCCTTGCCCGCTTCCGGGGCTTTATACAAGCCGGGGCTACCCTGCTGACCAATCTCCACCTACCCAATTTTGCAAAAGGAGCGCTGTATCAGGGCGGCGGAAAATACGTCTGCGTGCCGGGGCTGAACTGCTATTCCTGCCCGGGCGCGGCCGGTGCCTGTCCGGTGGGAGCATTCCAGGCGGTGGTGGGCTCTTCCAAGTTCCGCTTTTCCTACTACATTACCGGCATCCTCATCCTCTTTGGGGTGCTGCTGGGGCGGTTCATCTGCGGTTTCCTCTGCCCATTCGGGTGGTTTCAGGAGCTTTTGCACAAGATCCCATCCCCCAAGCTTTCCACCAAAAAGCTGAAGCCGCTGCGCTATTTAAAGTATGCGGTGCTGCTGGTCATGGTGGTGTTGCTGCCTTTGCTGGCGGTCAATGAGCTGGGCATGGGCGACCCCTTCTTCTGCAAGTATCTCTGCCCGCAGGGCGTGCTGGAGGGTGCCATTCCCCTCTCCCTGACCAATGCGGGCATCCGCGCTGCGCTGGGCAAGCTGTTCACATGGAAGGCCTGCATCCTGCTGGCGGTCATCGTGGGCAGCGTGGTGTTCTACCGCCCCTTCTGCAAGTGGCTGTGCCCGCTGGGCGCGTTCTATGCGCTGCTGAACAAGGTCTCGCTGTTCCAGATGCGCGTAGACACCCACAAATGCGTCTCCTGCGGAGCCTGTGCAAAGGCTTGCAAGATGGACGTAGACATTACCAAGACCCCCAACCACGCCGAATGCATCCGCTGCGGGATGTGCATGAAAGCCTGTCCCACGGACGCCATTCAGTACAAGTTCGGGCTGGGGGACCAATCAAATACCGAAACAACAAAGGAGTAAAGCCATGAAGATCCATCGTATTGCCGCACTTTTTCTCAGCCTTGTGCTGGCTTTCAGCCTTGCCGCCTGCGGGCAGGGCGCATCTTCTGCATCTTCTGCATCCTCTTCTGCCGCTTCCTCTGCGGCAGCAGAAAGCAAAACCGAGGAGCAGCTGCTGGCCGAGGAAAACGAGATCCTTTCTGCAAACGATGCTCTGTGGGAGAAAGTGTTCTCATCCATGGACAAAAACGTGACCGAAACCACGATCAGCGCCAACTACGGCGATTTTCTGCTCAGCGCTGTGGAAAAGGCCAAAGATCAGTTCTCGGACGAGGAGTACAAGACCCTGACCGCAGATGCCGAAAAGATTCGTGCCATCGAGGAGCAGATCGCCGCTCTTGCCCCCGCAGAGGATGCCGCTTCCAGTGCCGCCGCACAGGGCACCGCCTTCCCCAAGTTTGAGGGCAGCGATTTAGAGGGCAACCCGGTGGACAACAGCCTGTTTGCGGGCAACGCCTTTACGGTGGTGAATTTCTGGTTCAACGGCTGCAAGCCCTGCGTGGAGGAGTTGGACGACCTGAACGCCCTGAACGAGAAGGTCAAGGCACAGGGCGGTGAGGTCATCGGCATCAACACCGAGACGCTGGACGGCAACCAGCAGGGCATTGATGCCGCCAAAAAACTGCTGGAGACAACGGGCGCAAGCTACCGCAACATCTACTTTGCCTCCGGCAGTGAGGCCGGCAAGTTTGCACTGAACATCATGGCCTTCCCCACCACTTACGTTTTTGACCGGGACGGCAACGTTGTGGGGCAGCCCCTGCTTGGCGGCATCGACAAGGAAGAAAACCTTGCCGCTCTACAAAAAAATATCGACGCCGCCCTTGCCAAGGACAGCGCCAAATAAACCTTTCTCCCCTGCCGCCTTCGGGCGGCTTTTTTATTTGCGGTGTGCATTGCCATGCACGCCCGGGTGCCGGACGGAATACGCTGGGGCAGAAGCATACTTTTACCAGCAAAGGAGCGTATCTCCATGAAAAACACCGGCATTCTACGCATTCAGGCTTTCGGTGCCCGTCAGTCCTCGCCCATCGAGGGTGTTCTCGTCACCGTGTCCGGCAACGGCTTTACCGCTCAGCGTATCACCGACGAGACCGGCACCGCTGGCGACCTCTCCATTGAAGCCCCCTCCTGTGCGCTGTCCCTGCAGGAGAACAACACCATCCGGCCCTATGCCGTTGTGGACCTGACTGCCGCAAAGGCAGGCTTCCGCACCGTGCGCATTCAGGGTGTGCAGATCTTTGCCGGGCAGGTCACACTGGCCCAGCCAGAGATGATCCCCGAGACCGAAGAGGATCGCGACGTGGTAAACCCGCCCATAGTCATCCCGGAGCATTCACTGTTCACCGGCGATGGCGGCAGCGGCCCGGACCCCATGGAGAACTGCGTGCCCCGGGTGCTGGACAGAGTCATCATTCCCAAAAACATCACGGTGCATCTGGGCAAGCCTGCAGCCTCCGCACGGAACGTGACCGTCTCCTTCCGGGATTATATTGCCAATGTGGCGTCCAGCGAAGTCTACCCTACCTGAGCTGACGAAAATAACCCAACGGGGCCATTAAACTGCTCTACCACTTAGAAATTCCATTCAATCGTGATTTTTTGCTCTCCAGTGAGTGGGTCTTTCGTTCCGACAACGACACGATGAACCAGCAGTACAGCAAGTTCACGGGTCAGATGGGAAACCTGTGCCAGTTCCCGCACACGCTGCATCTGCGTCTGAACCACGCTGGTTTCTTCCTGCTGTTGTTCCAATTCCGCTTCCAAAATATTGATTCGCGTTTCTGCGTTTTTTACATCTTCCAGAAAAGTCTGGTTCATTTCAGAAAACTGGACGGTATCAATCAGACCAGACACCTTATCCAGATACAGTTCCTGCATAGCCTTGCGCCGCCGGTCCACTTCGCTTTTCAACCGTTTCAGCTCGTCTCGCTTTGCATACTCTCGCTGCTGGATTGGGTCATCCTGTTCTGGAAGGGTAACTTTTTCAGGGTCAAAATAATCTGCCACATACGCCCGGATACGTTCCAGCACAGCATTCTCCAATGCGTTCATATCTGTACAGGTCTTGTTGCCACACACTTCCGGTGCGCGCTGATGCATCCGGCAGCGAACATAGCGTCTTTGAGTCCCATCCGCCTTTGGCTGACGGCCAGTTTGTTCCATGTAGCTGCCACAGCATCCGCAAACCACTTTTTTCGCCAGCGGATGAATCGTTCCTTTTCCACCACTCCGGGTACGTTCTTTCAGCATCATCTGAACTGTTTCAAACGTCCCCCGGTCAATGATGGCTTCATGGGTGTTTTCTACAACGATCCACTGCGACTGGGGAAGCCAAATCGTCTTTTCGGACTTATAACTCACCTTTTTATGCCGTCCCTGCACCATATCTCCGACATAAAGCTGATTGTGCAGCATCTGGTATACCGTGGGGCTACTCCAAAGGTCTGCATTGGGATTTTTCGCTGCAATATGGTAATGGATGCCATGCTGCTGTTTATAAGCAGTTGGGCTTGGAACTTTCTCATCATTCAGAATCCGCGCAATCTTATGCGCACCGATTCCACTAAGAGCCATAGAGAAAATCCGCCTTACCACTTCGGCAGCTTCCGGATCGATGATAAGTTTTCCTTTTGCATTCGGGTCTTTGCAATACCCATACCGCGCAAAAGAGCCGATGAACAAACCCTCTTTCCTCTTGTGGTCAAGCACCGAGCGGACATTGGCAGACAAGTCTTCCAGATACCACTCGTTGATCAGGCCATTGATCTGACGAGATTTTTTATTCGCAGTATCGTTTGTGTCCACATGGTCAACGACAGCAATGAACCGAATGCCCCACTCAATAAACTTTCCGTGCAGGTATTTTTCCACGAGTTCCATATCGCGGGTAAAACGGGATTGCGTCTTGGCCAGCACCACATCGAATTTATGTTCGCTTGCGGCTTGTATCATCGAATTGAAAGCCGGACGATTCCGATCGATGCCGGAATAATCCTCATCCGAATAAATCTGGTAAATATCAAATCCTTTCTCAATGGCGTACTGGATCAGCATCGATTTCTGGTTCTGAATACTTTCCGATTCGCCAATTTTATATTCATCTTCTTTGCTCAGGCGGCAATAAATTGCCGCTTTCATGATTTGCACCTTTCTTTTTGTGCACAATCGTCCATGCGCAACATACCGCATTCTCCCCTCAAATTCAAGGATGCCAAATCAGGCGCAGGATTTTGAAGGAGCGGTATCGGACAGCTCATCGACGATATATCGTTCAAATTCCTTTTGAAAATGTTCTTTGCGCTGTTCGTTGTTGTCCGAACAAAATTTTTCGTGCAGAATAAAAGGAGTTTTTTCCATCGAATCCCCCTTTTCGGTTCACTTGATTGTGATATGTGTCACTTCAGTCTATTTCCAGTCGGCGAAATTCAGAACTTTTCAACCAGTCAATATGGCTTATAAACTAAAAAAGCCTCTGAGGACGACTCCCAAATGGGAAGAGTCCTCGGAGGTATTCGTTTAGCGGGTGTTCTGCTGTCTGCGAGCGTCCTTCTGCACAGCTTTCTGTCCGCATCAAAGATATTTTCGGATGGTCGGAACAAGGATATTCCGATTGATTAACTTTGCGATACTGTTCATGTTGTAGTTGGTTCATTGCAGTTTCAGCTTACAACAAAAAATGAGATAGGCAACCCCTTTTGGGGGAAGTCTATCTCATTTTTTTGTTGGGGCTATTTTGCAACAGCCCCCCTTTATAACAACCCTGCCTTACAGTTTGGGAGAAACGCTTAGTGCTTCAGTTCCAGCAGCGCATCGCCCTGCTTTACGGTGCCACTGGCTTTAGCCGCGACAGCGGCATAGTCATCAGTATTGCAGACAATGAGCGGTGTGGTGACGGGATAGCCCTCGGCCTTGATGGCCTCGATGTCAAAGCGGATCAGCGGCTGGCCCTTGCGCACCTTGTCGCCCTCATTGACGAGGTAGGTGAAGTGCTTTCCGCCCAGCTTGACCGTATCGATGCCGATGTGCATCAGCAGTTCGGCACCGTCAGCCGTGGTCATGCCCACGGCATGGTGGGTCTCAAAGGTGGAGGAGATCTCACCGTCAGCAGGTGCCACCAGTTCACCATCGGTGGGCTCAATGGCAATGCCGTCCCCCAGTGCACCGCTGGCAAAGGCTTCATCCTTCACATCGGCCAGCGGCACTACAGTGCCGTTCAGGCAGGCAGACAGCACGGTATCCTTTGCTGCGGGGGCCGCCGGGGCGGGTGTTGCGGTCGCCGCCGGGGTCTTAGGTGCATTTTCCAGATAATCTTCCAGCTTTGCCTTGATGACGGCCACCTTGGGGCCGTATACCACCTGCACACCGTTGCCCTTGCAGATCACGCCGGAGGCACCGGAGGCTTTGAGCACATCCTGCCGGACCAGCGCAGCGTCCTTGACGGTGCAGCGCAGGCGGGTGGCGCAGCAGTCCACGTCGGACAGATTAGCGGCGCCGCCCAGACCTTCTACGATCAGGGCGCTGACCGGGTCATCCCCTGCGGGGGCGGTGCTGCCGGAAGCGGCGCTGCGGGCGTTCACGTCCGCACGGGTGTACAGCTTGACCTCCTCCGCATCGTCGCGGCCCGGGGTCTTGTAGTCAAACTTGGAGATCATGAAGCGGAAGATCAGGTAGTACAGCACAAAATACACCGCACCCACAACGACCACCCAGATCCAGTGGGTCTTGGCGTTGCCCTGCATCACGCCGAACAGCACCAGATCGATCAGACCGCCGGAGAAGGTCATGCCCACGCCCACATTCAGAATGTGCATCAGCATGAAGGACAGACCGGCCAGCACGCAGTGCACGGCGTACATGGGCAGAGCCACAAAGATAAAGGTAAATTCCAGCGGCTCGGTGATGCCGGTGAGGAAAGCCGTCAACGCAGCAGACAGCAGCAGGCCGCCTGCCGCCTTTTTCTTTTCCGGCTTGGCGCACTGGTACATCGCCAGCGCCGCGCCGGGCAGACCGAACATCATAAAGGGGAACTTACCGGCCATGAAACGGGTAGCGCTGACCGAGAACACAGTGGTGGACTTGGAAGCCAGCTCGGCAAAGAAGATGTTCTGTGCGCCGGTCACGGTGACGCCATCGATGATGGCGGTGCCGCCCACAGCGGTCTGCCAGAACGGCATATAGAACACATGATGCAGTCCAAAGGGGATCAGCGCACGCTCCAGCAGGCCGTAAATAAAGGTGCCTGCGTAGCCGGAAGCCAGCACCAGTGCACCCAGCGCGGCAATACCGCTCTGCACCACCGGCCAGATATAGAACATGGCAATGCCGACCACCAGATACACGATGGAGCTGATGATGGGCACAAAGCGGGTGCCGCCGAAGAAGGCCAGCACCTGCGGCAGCTCGATCTTATAGAACTTGTTGTGCAGCGCTGCCACGCCCAGACCGACCACGATGCCGCCGAACACACCCATTTGCAGGGTTGTGATACCCAACATGGTGGTGGTGGAGTTGGCAGGCATCGCTTCTACGCCGCCTGCCGCATTGATCATTGCCTGAATGGCTGTATTCATAATGATATAAGCCACTGCACCGGACAGGGCGGCCACCTCTTTTTCCTTGCGGGCCATGCCGATGGCCACGCCCATGGCGAACAACAGCGCCAGATTGTTGAACACGGCGCTGCCGGTCTGGCTCATCACGTCCAGAATGGTGTAGATCAGGGTACCGGGGTGGATGACGCTGTTCAGGCCATAGGCCGCCAGCATGGTTTCGTTGGTGAACGAGCTGCCGATACCCAGCAGCAGGCCCGCTACGGGCAGCAGTGCAATGGGCAGCATAAAGCTGCGTCCCACGCGCTGCAGCACGCCAAAGATCTTGTCTTTCATCTTCAATTCTCCTTTTTCCAAATTTGTATCCAGCAAATATATCCACACAGGAAAGACCTGTGGAGAATCAAAGGTGGAGCAAGAAAGCTTACTTCCCCATCCGAATCCGTTTCAGATGGATTGTAAGGAACACCAGTTCCTCGTCCGAAAGCTCCTTGTGCCAGGTGTTGCGGACATACTCCGCAATGCAGCAAGCGCATTTGTAGTGCTCGCTGCAATTGCGGGCAATCAGGGCGCGGAACACTTCGTCGTGGGTATCGCTTTCCTGCTCCTGTTTTCCTTGAAATACGCGTTGCGCAAAAAAGCGCAAATGTACTGTAAAGCGGCTGAAATCCAGTGCATCCCGGTCAAAATGGCAGTTGTAAAAGTATTCCACTACCTGCACGCAGCCATCCACAAAGCGAGTGACATCGTTCACCACGCTCATGGTGGTGTTGAGCTCTGCGTTGACGATGTGCAGCGCAATGAAGCCACCCTCGTCGTCCGAAAGGTCTGCATGGCAGCGTTGGCGGATGGTGGCAAGGCACTCCATACCAAGGCGATACTCTTCCGGGTAGAATTCCCGAATGGGAGCCATCAGCGGGTTGGAAAAGCGAATTCCCTGCTCGCTGCGCTGGATGGCAAAACTGATGTGGTCGGCCAGCGTGATGAGCAGGCTTTCGTTCAGCGGGTAGTTCACCCGGCTGCGGATCATTGCCACCAGCTCATCGGTGAGCAGCAGATGCTCATACGGGATCTGTTCCAGAAGTTCCACCAACTTCTGCTGCACGGCAGGGCTGGTCATGCGGTAGCTGCGCTCCACAGTTTCAGCCTCAATTTTATAGCCCGGCTTAACGCCAAAGCCCAGACCGCGTCCGGTGACGATCAGCTCACAGCCCGTGGGGTCCACCACGCGCAGAATATTGTTGTTGATCGGTTTTTTGACGGTATATTGCATTGTTTCTCCTCCTCAAGTTGAAAAAGGCAATAAAAAAAGACCATCCTCGACACAGCAAACATACCGAAGGCTGAAACACGCTTTCGGCTTGTGCTATGCAGAGTTGGTCTAGCCCGCCAAACGGTAACAATCCAACGACGCTGCTCACGTACAATTTTCTTTTTTGTAAGGCACGAACAAATTAAGCACTTGAATGGAAATTTATTCTATACTTGATTACAATACCATATTCTTTGCGGAGTGTCAAGATGGGAACGGGTTTCTTTTTCACTTTATCAATTTTGCCCAAACTCAGGTGATTTTCTACAGCAAATCGACAAGTAAGAATATTCCTTTTTGCTTTATATGTGCAGTTGTTTTCAATCGAGATCATTGCGGAGAAAGCTGTGCTCCATCTCGTAACTCATCGCCTTCACAAAAGACGGTCAAGAATTGCTGCCCTATATACAAAAAAGCCGCCGAGGACATCTTCCCAAAATGGGAAGAGTCCTCGGCGGTATTCGCTTATCAGGTGTGCTGCAGTCTGAGAACGTCCTTCTGTACAGCTTTCTATCCGCATCAACGATATTTTCGGAGGGGCGGTACAAAAATATTCAGATTGATCAGCTTTGCGATAAAGGGATGCTATTTTGCAACAGCCCCAAAATCAGCTTTTTCTTAATTACAGCTGGCCCATAGCATGCTTTGCGGCCAGCATGCCGAAGGTATAGCAGCGGCCCAGGGACAGGCCGGTCTGGTGGAACGGATAGTCCGCGCCGCCGTAGAACACGCCGCCCACGTTGCCCACGCAGTACAGGCCCTCGATGACGTTACCGTCAGCGTCCAGAGCCTGGCCGTTGGCGTTGGTGTTCACGCCGCTGTCGATGGAGGACACGCGGATGTGCTTGCGCACGCCCCAGAAGGGAGCCTTCTCGATCTTGTGCATGTAGGCGCTCTTCTTGCCGAAGTCCGCATCGGTCCCCTGATCGCACAGCTCGTTGTAGCGGTCAATGGTCTTTTGCAGCTCATCGGCGGGCACGTCCAGCAGAGCAGCCAGCTCCTCGATGGTGTCGGCCTTATAGGTGTCGATCAGGTTGGTGAACACGCCCTGCGGGTTCTCCACGGCACCGGGGATGTACTTGGTCATCACCTGCTCCGGCACGGGGCTGTTGGCGTAGTTCATGTAGTCGCTGTCGTAGACCTGGCAGTACCAGCCCAGAGAGCCGTCCGGGTGGTTGGCATCCACGTTGGCACCGTTGTAGCGGGGCAGATACTTGGTGATGTTGCCCATGTAGACAAAGCCGGTGTCCTCGTTGCAGAAGCGCTTGCCCTCCATGTTGACGTACAGGAACGGCTCCTCGTACATCAGGCCGGAGTCGAAGTCGTGCATCATCTTGGTGTGGCCCAGGTTCTCCATCTTGGCGCCTGCGTCGATGGCCATGATGTGGCCGTCGCCGGTCTTCTGGTACTGCTTCTTGTCGTAGCCGTCCACGTCCGGGCACCAGCGCTTGACCATGGCCTCGTTGTTCATGTAGTCGCCGGTGGCCAGGATGACGCCCTTGGAAGCGTTGAACTGGATGTACTTGCCGTTTTCGTCCTTTGCGATGACGCCGGTCACCTTGCCGTTCTCATGCACCAGCTTGACGGCGGGGGTGTTGAAGAAGGCCTCCAGATTGGAGTTCTTGGCCTGCACGTTCTCCAGCACAGTGGCCAGCACGTCGCCCACGTTCTTGGGCTTGGGGCCGATCCACGGAGCAAAGAAGTAGCAGTGCTCATCGCCGAAGTCGTAGGTGTCCATGCGGTCCTTCCACACGCCGGTCAGATCCTGGCTGGTGCACATGTAGGCAAAGATCTCCTTCTCGTCGTTGTGCAGCAGGCTGGAGGGATCCTTCACGCTGTCCACAAGGCTGCCGTCGCCGTACTCGGTCTGGTCGGTCAGACCGGCGCGGTTCAGATACCACATCAGGGCCTCTTCGGAGTTCTCGACGTAGGCGTTCAGCAGGCTGGTGTCGGCGCGCCAGTCGCACAGGCCGTTGGTCATGTGCACCCACATCTTCTTGCCGGCCTCGGTGGACTTGGACTTGATGATGGCGGAGCCGCAGTTGCCCTGGCTCACCACGATGCTCTGCTTCTGCAGCAGGGCCACATGGCCGCCCAGCTCGGCTGCCCAGCCTGCTGCGGGCACACCGGCTGCACCGGCACCCACAACGACCACGTCAAAGTCCTTGGTCTCGTCCGGGGTGATGTCGCCCAGCTCCACCACAGAGGACTCCACTTCCTCGGTGGTCAGTCCTTCGGGCACCACGGTCTCGGCCTTGCTGGCCTCGGTGGGGGCCACGGCCACGCCCTTGGCCTGGTTGATGCAGCTCTCGGCAGCCTTCTTGATGGCACCGGAGGTGATGGTGGCACCGGAATGGCCGTCCACCTCGCTGGACTGTGCGTCCAGGATCTTCTTCACCATCTCGTCGGCGATGTCGGCACCGTAGCCCTTGGTCTCGTTTGCCACGTCGATCTGCACGTCGGTGATGGCATCGGCGCTGAAGGTCATGGTCACGGTAACCGGGGTGGTGGTGTTGATGCCGGTGGCGGTGGCGCTGTAGGTACCTGCGGTATAGGTACCGGCAGCAGTGCTGCCAGAAGCTGCGCTGTTGCCGCAGCCGGCCAGCAGGCCTGCGGCAGCTGCACCCAAGGTAGCAGTGCGCAGGAAGTTGCGGCGGGAAATCTTTTCGCTCATAATCGTTCTCCTTGCCTTTTCTTTTTTCTTCGTGTGATCCGTGTTTGGCAGCAAAGTCCGCAGACTTTGTTACTGGATAAACAAAGCTTACACGTTAGAGCAGCGCGAAGGTCAAGGGTTATTTTGACAAAAATATCACAAGAATTTGTCTGATATAACAAATTCTCGTGATATTGCAATTTTATGTATATATTTTTGTCCGCGTCAGATGGTAATTCACGATGCTCCCATCGGGCTGCTCCCGGCTAGCAGCGATGCTGCTGAAGGTCTCGCCCACCGCACGGAACCCGCGCTGCACGATCTCCGCATGCAGGTCGTCCAGTGAGTCCCACCCAAAGGACCCGCGATAATCCTTTTTCCAAATGGTAGTCAGATAGTCTCCGCCGCACACCACCTCCACATGCTTTGTGCGCTTCAGCCCCAGCCTGCGAGCGGCATCGGCCTCAATCATAAGGCCGTAGTCGTACTCGTTGCGTCCCACCCGAAACTGCTCCATCACCCGCCGGGGCAGGCGGCTCACCCAGCGGGTCGCAGGCATACATTCCAGCCATTCAGCCTTTTCCTGCTGCAATTCTTTATCCCGGTCTGCTGCTTCTTCCTGTGAGAAGGTCAGTCGCCACATTTCCGGGAAATTCTGCACCCAGATGCGCCCGGCATTCTGTTCCAGTGTGCGGTACTGCTCCCGCTTGTGTTCCAAAAAACGGATGGCCAGTTCGTCCAGCACCTGCCTGCGCCGCAGCTGGGCGATCTGATGGTTGAACATGGCATCGCTCTGCTCCACCGTGGGTGCGCCGATCAGCTCCCGACATTCTTCCAGCGAGAGCTCTGCCGCCCGCAGTTCCCTGCACAGGTTGAACCGCCGGGTATCAGTGACTGTATAGTAACGGTAGCCGGTATCCTCGTTGACCTCGGGGTGGATCAGGCCCATTTTTTCATAGTAGCGCAAAGTATGGGTTGTGACACCAAGTAGAGATGCCATCTCACTGATGGTATAGCGCATAACAGTAAGCTCCCTTCCGGGCAGCAGAACCTTAGAGCTGCTCGAATGTTATTTTTCTATCCATCCTTATTATATCGTATCCGCGCACCGTTTCAAGTAAAAAAACTTTGCCGTTCTCCGCCGGAAAATACCGGGCAGCAAAAACAGGGCGTTGACTTGGATGCCGTGACCGGCAGAGAGTAGGACTGAGTTTTAACAGAATGAATCCAACATCTTAAACCTGCTGCATAAACAAAAATCCGCCTATTATAAGTATGACTTATTCAGTACAAAAATCAGTTCTTGAACGTTCCAAATTGGCATATTTTAGACGATTATACGATTATTTTTTCGGTTTGGTTATTTTATTCCCCGTGGCCGGAGCAGGCCCTGCGGGCCAACATCCACTGTCAGATCTCGCTGGCACTCAACCGCATCTACACCGAGTGGTACCCCAGCAAGGGCTACACCTTCAACATCACCAACTCCACCAGCTACGACCAGTACTATGTGCATGGCCGCACCGTGTTCGATGTGATGGTGCGCATCACCAACGACATCTTCAACACCTATATCCGCAAGACCGGCACCGTAAACCCCTACTACTCTGAATACTGCGACGGTAAATCTGTCACCTGCCCGGGTCTCAAGCAGTGGGGCACCGTGACGCTGGCCAATCAGGGCCGTAACGCCTTGCAGATCCTGAAGTATTACTACGGCAACGACATCGAGATCATCCGCACCTCGAACATCCAGTCCATCCCCCAGAGCTACCCCGGTTCGCCCATCCGGCAGGGCGACAGCGGCACAGCGGTGTTCACCCTGCAGCGCCAGCTGAACCGCATCACCAAGGACTATCCCTTCCTCGGCCTGCTGACTGTGGACGGCGTGTTCGGGGCCAAGATGGCCGCCACGGTCAGGGCGTTCCAGAAGCAGTTCAACCTGACCGCCGACGGCGTAGTCGGACGACAGGCATGGTACAAGATCAGCTATATCTATGTGTCGGTCAAGGATCTTGCGGAGCTGACCAGCGAGGGCGAGGTGTCCAGCGGCACTCTCTCGGACGGCACATGGGGCGGCACCGTACTGCGCACCGGCTCCACCGGCAGCGCCGTGGAACAGCTGCAGTTCTGGCTGAATACGCTGGCACAGTATGAGTCTTCCATCCCATCGTTAACAGTGGACGGCGTTTACGGCACTGGAACGGCCAACACGGTGCGGGCCTTCCAGCGCAAATACGGCCTGACCGTGGACGGCGTGGTGGGCCGTGACACATGGACCGAGCTGTACGACCAGTTCCGCAGCATCCAGTCCGACAACGGCACCCCCAATGCCTACCCCGGCACCGCCCTGCGGGAGGGTGCAAGCGGACAGAATGTGCGGCTGGTGCAGTTCTGGCTCAAGATCGCGCGCACGGTGTACTCGAACCTGAACAACATCACGGTGGACGGCAAGTTCGGCAGTGCCACCACAGCGGCAGTCAAGCGGTTCCAGAACTACTTTGGCCTGACCAGCGACGGTGTGGTGGGCCGCACGACATGGAACAAGCTATACGAGGTGTACAACGACATCGCCAACAAGCTGCTGTCGTCCAGCC
Source organism: Faecalibacterium sp. AF27-11BH (assembly GCF_003603005.1). Classification (NCBI taxonomy): domain Bacteria; kingdom Bacillati; phylum Bacillota; class Clostridia; order Eubacteriales; family Oscillospiraceae; genus Faecalibacterium; species Faecalibacterium sp. AF27-11BH. The sequence goes on along the minus strand of NZ_QVGS01000001.1, from coordinate 270,914 downwards.
TGCGCCCCGGCGAGTACCCGGGCGTGCTGCGCAAGGGCTCTTCCGGCACAGCGGTGCGGGAGCTGCAGTTCTACCTCTACCTCATGAGCGCCTACGAGAGCAGCATCCCGGCCATTGGCATCGACGGACAGTTCGGTGCTTCCACCGAAGCTGCCGTGCGGGCCTACCAGCGCTTTGCGAGGCTGACTGTAGATGGCATCGTGGGACGTACCACATGGAACAGCCTGTACGACAAGGCGTCCACTCTGCGGACATCCGGGCCGGTGGTCACCCTGAAACGCCTGCCCTACCCCGGCACCCCGCTCACAGTGGGGTCTTCCGGCAGTGCAGTGCTCTACTACAGCCTGCTTTTGCAGCGCATTGCCTACTACTTTACCAGCGTGGAGAACCCGCCCCTCTCCGACCAGTACACCGACGAGACTGCCGCCGCCACCCGCAGCGCACAGGAGCTGCTGGGCCTGCCCGAGACCGGCATTGCGGATGCCGACACATGGACAGCTGTGGAAGCGCTGAGCCTGCAGCTCGCCGCCGAAATGCCCAACCCCGACCGCAGCATCGGGCATGGCCCGGTCTACCCGGGCCGGGCCATCGGCGCGGGCAGCGTGGGGCCGGACGTGGCGCAGGTGGAGACATGGCTGAACGGGCGTTCCTGCCTGTACTGCACCGAGGGCTATGTGACCGAGAACCGCTGCTTCGGCCCGGAAGAGACTGCCGCCGTCCGGCTGGCACAACAGCGGGCCGGGCTGCTGGTGACCGGCACCGTGGACCGCGGAACATGGGCCGCGCTGCAGGCCCAGAGCTGCCCACACTGCAGCAAGGAGGAATGAGCGATGGCACGACTTCTGATCTACGATGCCTACGAGAACAAGGTATACACCTATGCAAACCTGAACGAGAACGACCCCATGCCCTACAGCACCGGCACCACCCTGCGGGTGCGGGAATTCCGGGGCAAATCCGCCAGCCCCACCCTGTGGACCACCATTGCGGCCATGGAAGCGTGGAACCTGACCCGCCGCAAGTACGGCAAGGGCATCCCGGTGGGATATGCCTTCCGCCGCATCTGGGAGGGCGGCCACGGCACCCGCAGCCAGCACTACGCGGGCGTATCCTTTGACGTGGGCCAAAGCCTGACCCGGACCGCCCGCACGGCCATCTACAACGCAGCCCGGGGCACCGGGGCATGGGGCTATGTGGAGCCGCTGAGCCAGACCCCCACATGGGTGCACATGGACCGCCGCTACGGCACGCCCGCCTGCAGCGGCACCACAGCAGGCTACCCCACCCTGAGGCGGGGAAGCCGCGGCTGCTATGTGATGATTCTGCAGGACGCGCTTTCCACGCTGGGCTACCAGACCGGGAGCCGCATCGACGGCATCTTTGGTGCCCGGACGGAGGAAGCGCTGAAAGGCTTCCAGCGGCGCACGAGCCTGCGTGTGGACGGTGTGTGCGGCTGCAACAGCTGGAAAAAGATCAGCACCGCCGTCATCGGCGTGGGACGGACAAAAACGACGATTGATTGATAAACCCTCTCAGTCTCGCTTCGCTCGCCAGCTCCCCCGAAAGGGGGAGCTCTTTTGCATCTGATGGTTTGCACTCATAAAGCTCGCCCTTCGGGAGAGCTGGCACGGCGTCAGCCGTGACTGAGAGGGTTTTCTTCCCGTGAAACATCCTTCGCTTCCCATCACCGAAAGTTGAAACTTTCTCCCGCATCTGCCCTTTTCGTTGCGCGGTTTAGAAAAACGTGCTAAAATAGCTCTATTATTAAAATGGTTCATGTTGAAAACAAGAGGATTTGAGGGGTATTGTATCATGGAATTTTCCAAACGACTGGACTTGTTCGGCGACGAGATCTTCGCCGCACTGAACGAACGCAAGGTAGCTCTGGAAGCTCAGGGCCGCACCATTTATAATCTGAGCGTCGGCACGCCGGACTTTGCGCCCGCCGAGCACATCCGCAAGGCCATGATGGATGCCGCTGCCGACCCGCAGAACTGGAAGTACAGCCTGCGCGACCTGCCTGAGCTGCTGGATGCCGTGTGCGGCTACTACAAGCGCCGCTTCGGCGTAGAGATCGCGCCGGATCAGGTGGCCAGCTGTGCGGGCAGTCAGGAGGGCGTGGGCCACATTGGTATGGTGCTGTGCGACGAGGGCGACACCGTGCTGCTGCCCACTCCCTGCTACCCGGTGTTCATCGCGGGCAGTCTGCTGGGCGGCGCAAAGCCGTGGTATTACCCGCTGACCAAGGAGCACGGCTTCCTGCCTTATGTGAAGGACATCCCGGAGGATGTGGCCCGCAAGGCAAAGTATATGATCGTCTCCCTGCCCGCAAACCCGGTGGGCAGCGTCGGCTCCCCGGAGCTGTACGCCGAACTGGTGGCCTTTGCCAAAAAGTATGACATTCTCATCATCCACGACAACGCCTACAGCGACATTATCTTTGACGGGGCCGTGGGCAACAGCTTCTTCAATACGCCGGGTGCCATGGATGTGGGCGTGGAGTTCTTCAGCCTTTCCAAAAGCTTCAACGTCACCGGTGCCCGCATCAGCTTTCTTGTAGGCCGGAGGGACGTGGTAGCTGCCTTCAAGAAACTGCGCGGCCAGATCGATTTCGGCATGTTCCTGCCGGTGCAGAAAGCGGCCATCGCCGCCCTGACCGGCCCGCTGGACATGGTAAAAACGCAGTGCGGCCTGTACCAGCAGCGCCGCGACGCTCTGTGCGGCGGCCTGCGTTCCATTGGCTGGAATGTGCCGGACAGTCACGGCAGCATGTTCGTGTGGGCACCCATCCCGGCAAAGTACGCAAAGAGCATGGACTTCTGTCTTGACCTTGTGGAAAAGAGCGGTGTGCTGTGCACGCCGGGTTCCAGCTTTGGCCCGCTGGGCGAAGGCTACGTGCGCTTTGCCCTCACCCTGCCGCCGGAGCGCATTGCCGAGGCGGTGCAGTCCATCAAGGCAAGCGGTATCCTGAACTAAAAAAAACGGGAACGTCCATGCGGCGTTCCCGTTATTTTTATGCGTTCACAATATTCTCTCCCGCGCCATCCAGCCATGTGCGCAGGTTGTTGGCAGTAATATCCATCAGCCGCTGCAGGGCTTCGTTGGTGGCCCACGCGATGTGCGGTGTCAGCAGGGCATTCGGCAGGCCGCGCAAAGGGCTTGCCTGCGGCAGCGGTTCAGTGCCAAAGGCATCGGCACCGTAAAAGCCAAGCTTCCCGTTTTTCAGCGCATCGGCCACGGCCTGCTCGTCCACCAGCGCACCGCGGGCGGTGTTCAGCAAGATCATGCCGGGCTTTGCCTTGGCAAGGGTGGCCGCGTTGATCAGCCCCCGTGTTGCAGGTGTTGCCGGGCAGTGCAGGCTGAGCACATCGCTGTGGGCAAGCAGGGTGTCAAGATCCACGAACTCCACACCGTCGGCTTCGTACTCCGGCCGAACGGTGCGGGTGCACACCAACACCTCCACGCCAAAGGCCTTGGCAATGCGGGCGGTCTGTCGGCCAATGCTGCCGTAGCCATAGATGCCAAAGGTCTTGCCCAGCAGTTCCACCTGCGGCAGCAGACCGTAGGCCGCAGGCTCCTCGGTGCGCCAATGGCCGTCCTGCACAAGGCGATGGTAACGGTCGGCGCACTGGCAGATGGCCAGCAGCAGGCTGAAGGTCATCTGTGCCACACTGTAAGTAGAATAGCCCGGCACGTTGGCTACCGGCACGCCATGGCGGCGGCAGGCCTTCAGATCAAGGTTATCCGTGCCGGTGGCAATGATGCCCACCCACCTGAGCTTCGGGCACTGGGCCAGAACGGCTTCGTCGATGCGGCACTTATTCAGGAACACGATCTCCGCATCCCCGATGCGCGGCACCACCTCTTCCTGCGCGGTGCGCCCATAGCGGGTGATGTCCGGCACAAGCGCCTTCACACCCGACCAGTCCAGATCTCCCTGCTGTATGGCATAATCTTCCAGAACAACTGCTTTCATTTCAACTTCCTCACTTTCACATCATACGGGATACAGTGCCAGCACCGTGCCCTGCGGGCTTTCGCGGCTTTCCAGCGCGGCATAGCCTCGAGCCAGCAGGATGGCAATGTGCACCCGGTCGGCCAGCGGGAGCCATACCGGCGGCACATTCTGCGCAAGGCACCCGGCCTGCAGCAGAAAACACGGTGCCAGACTGTCCAGCGGGCGGATAGCCCGCAAAGCAAACCCCTGACGCAGATACAGCGGGATCAGCTCTTCTGCCGCACATTCCACCACGGCCCACCGTGCCCGCTGCCGGGCAAGAAACTCCTGCCGGGCAGCAGCCGCAGCCAGCAGCGGTGCAAGGGTCTCGGCGGCATGGCCGTCCGGCCCGGCTGCCGGGGTCAAAAAATATCCGCCTGACGTGCGGTTCCAGCCCAGAAAGCGGCGCAGCGCAGCCGCCGCTGCCACATCGGCATCCATGGGCAGCAGGATGCACCCGGCTCCCGGCACACCGCGTGTACTGTACACGCCCCACACCTCGCCTACCGTCAGCATCCGCATCACCTCGCTGCGCGGACGGTACACACTGCTCACTTCGCTCTGCGCCAGCCGGCAGAATTCCTCCGCCGAAAGCCGCCTTACCTGCCGCGTGCGCGGCGGCTCACAAACCTGGATCATTTGGTTTCCCCCATTCTTTTTCAGTATGCATCCAGCATACCGGACCGGGGGCGAGAATCGGCGCGAAACAGGGCCGCTCTTTTTGTTTTACAGATCCAGCGTTACATCCTCGCTCAGCACCTGACCAATGGGCTTTGCAATGCACAGGTCGGCTTCCGCATCTGCCCCGGTGGGCTGCATATTGATGACCACCAGATGGTCGCCCCGGAAGTACCGGATCAGTCCTGCCGCCGGGTACACCACAAGGCTTGTGCCGCCGATGATCAGGGTATCCGCATGGCGGATGGCGTTCACCGCGCCGGACAGCACCTCCTCGTCCAGCCCTTCTTCATACAGCACCACATCCGGCTTGACGATGCCGCCGCACTCGATGCAGCGGGGCACGCCGGTGCTGTTGGCAATGAAATCCACATCGTAGAACTTACCGCAGCGGGTGCAGTAGTTGCGCAGGGTGCTGCCATGCAGCTCGTACACCGTGCGGCTGCCCGCCGCCTGATGCAGGCCGTCGATGTTCTGGGTGACGACCGCTTTCAGCCTGCCCTCCCGTTCCAGCTTTGCCAGCCGCAGGTGGGCCGCGTTGGGCTTTGCCCCCTTCACGATGAGCTTATCGCGGTAAAAACGGTAAAACTCCTCCGGGTTCTCCTCCCAGAAGGTATGGCTCAGGATCGTTTCCGGCGGGTAGGCGTACTTCTGATGATAAAGTCCGTCCACACTGCGGAAGTCCGGGATACCGCTCTCGGTGGAAACGCCCGCCCCGCCAAAGAACACGATGCTGCTGCTTTTGGCAATGATCTCTTCCAATGCCTGTACCATAACAAAAAACGCCCCTTTCGCCGGATGTACATTTGTGTTAAGATAGTTTCAGTATAACACAAACTCACAGGAAAGGAAGCGCAACTTTTGAACGTCTGGTATGTGAACAGCATTCTGGGAACCTTCCGGCTGGAAGAGGAAAACGATGCTATCTGCGGGCTGACCCTCTGCCCGGACGGCGTACCGGAACTGGAACCGCTGCCCCGCAAGGTGTGCGAGACACCGCTTTTACAGGAAGCCGAGGAGCAGCTGAACGAATATTTTGCCGGGGCGCGCAGGGAATTCGATCTGCCGCTGGCCCCAAAGGGCACCCCCTTCCAGAAGGCCGTCTGGGCCGAGATGAATAAGATCCCCTACGGTGAGACCCGCACCTACGGCCAACTGGCCGCCGCTGTTGGCAAGCCCAAGGCCAGCCGTGCCGTGGGCGGTGCCTGCCACTGCAACCCCATCGCCATCCTTCAGCCCTGCCACCGGGTGGTGGGCAGCACCGGCAAGCTCACCGGCTACGCCTATGGCGTGGAGATGAAGCAATATTTGCTGGAGTTGGAACAGCAGGAGTAATTTTATGATCGGAATGCCCTCCGCGTTCGCTCTGGGCATTTTCAGCGGAAAATTTATTTTATATTTGTGTTTCAGAAAAGCCTGCGGGCTTTTCTGAAACACTTTTTCACCGTAGGGTCGCTGTGGGAAACTGCATCATACACAAAAGAGCCATTGCACATCCATTTTGTGCAACGGCTCTTTATTTTTCACTCCGTTTTACTGTGCACTGTAAATGCTGCCCATCGTCCAGGAATTATCCGCGCTGTACTTGGCGTGGTTTCGCAGGTAGGTGACCCATGCGCCGTAGCCGTTGCCGGCAGAGAGATGCACGCCATCCGGCGCTGCAAGCATCTCCTTCAGGTTGCCCTCGCCGTCGGCAAGGGTCTCCCACAGGTCAAGGTAAACGCATCCCTTGCTGGCGGCCAGCTGAGCCAGCTGCTCGTTCACACCGCGCAGCACATCCGATGCAAGGCCGGGCTTTTCAGCAGCTGCCGAGGGTCGCACCGGCGGGATAGACTGCACGTAGATCACGCAGTCCTCGCCCAAAGCCTCGCGCAGCAGATCCAGCATCTGGCCATAGTAGGCAAGGAAGCGGTCCGAAGCGCCCAGCGTGGTGAGGGTGTTAGTGCCCAGCAGGATATACAGCTTCTTGGGCCGGGCAGCGGCCAGCACATCCAGCGCTACCTCCTGCCCGCGGGTGGGGCTTTTGACTGCGCTGCGGTTCACAATGGCATCCGGGCCAACGCCTGTATAGCCGCAGATGAGTGCCCCGTCCAGATTGATCTGGTAATCCGAGAAGCCCACGGTCAGACTGTCGCCCAGAAAGGCTGCGTCCGCAAAGTAGCTCAAGTCCACCTGCCCGCAGCTGGGCTGGCGGATGACGCTGGCATCATAGGCTTTGACGGTGTAGGCTCCAGCACTCTGCTTTGCAGGGCCAAAGTTCTCCAGTGTGACGGCCTGCCCACCGGTGCTGCCATCCTGTGCAGCACTGCTGCTATCCGCTTCGCCCTGCATGGGCAGCGGTGCCAGAATGTTCTCGGCAATGCCGCTGGCGTTGGTGGACGGGGTATCGTCCGCGCCCTCTGCGCCCTTTTCCAGAATGGCCGTGATGGCATAGGATACCAGCAAAATGGCGACCACTGCGCCCAGAAAGCGCAGCTTGCCGCTGACTGTACCGCGCCGTGCCCGGCGCGGCGCAGAATGATACTCGTGTGAAATGCCCATGGTTTTTCCAGCTTTCTCCATTTTTCCCGCACAGAAGGGGGTTTTATCCGCCCGGGGCTGTGCGTTTTTTATTTTATCATAATTTTTTTGCCTGTGCAACCAATTAGGTCTTGCATACAACAGGCAAAACAGGTACAATAAGGATGTGGTAATTTTGCACATTTTACAAAAAGGGTGTGCACATGCCACAGACTTTTTTGTATCACTTGCAGCATCCGGTTTGTTTGCCGCACGGTCTGCGGGCAGTGCAGGGCCTTTAGACCAAACCCCACTCTGGCGGCGCGGAAGCCGGAACCTGCAGCGATGTACAAATGATAAGAATGAAATTTGCAAAAGGAGGTACTCATGGCCAAGAATGTGATCATTGGTCAGAGCGGCGGCCCTACCGCCGTGATCAACTCCAGTCTGGCAGGCGTGTACAAAGCCGCCTGCAGCCTGGGTGCAGACAAGGTGTACGGCATGAAATACGGCATCGAAGGTCTGCTCAAGGAAGAAATGCTGGAGCTGAACGTCCTGCTGGACGACCGCATGAGCATTGAACTGCTCAAGCGCACGCCTTCCAGCTACCTTGGCAGCTGCCGTTACAAGCTGCCGGACCCGGATGTGGACTCCGCACCCTTCATCAAACTGTTCACCCTGTTTGACAAGTACGACATCTGCGCGGTGTTCTACATTGGCGGTAACGACTCCATGGACACCATCGCAAAGCTTTCCCGCTACGGTGAGCGCGTGGGCAGCAGCGTGCGGTTCATCGGTGTGCCCAAAACCATCGACAACGACCTGTGCCTGACCGACCACACCCCCGGCTACGGCTCTGCCGCCAAGTACATTGCCACTATTTTAAAGGAAGTCATCCGGGATTCCTCCGTGTATGACATCCGCAGCGTGACCGTGGCCGAGATCATGGGCCGACATGCGGGCTGGCTTGCCGGTGCGGCCTGCCTTGCGGGCGGCGACGACTGCGAAGGCCCGGATCTGATCCTGCTGCCGGAGGTGCCCTTCGATCAGGACAAGTTCCTTGCCAAGGTGGACGAGCTGCAGCGCCGCAAGTCCAATGTGATCATTGCGGCCAGCGAGGGCGTAAAGACCGCCGACGGCACCTATCTGTGCGATCTGGTGTCCACCGCAGGCCAGCTGGATGCCTTTGGCCACAAGGCCGTGCTCAGCGGCACCAGCCGTTATCTCTCCGACCTCATCCACGACAAGCTGAACTGCAAGAGCCGTGCCATCGAGTTTTCCACCCTGCAGCGCTGCGCCAGCCATCTGGCCAGCCGCACGGATGTGAACGAAGCCTACGCTGTGGGCGGTGCCGCAGCCGCAGCCGCCTTTGCGGGCGAGACCGGTCGCATGATCGCGCTCAAGCGCATTTCCGCTTATCCCTACCAGTGCATCACCGAGTCGGTGGATGTGCAGCAGGTGGCAAACCTTGAAAAGAAGGTGCCGCTGGACTGGATCAGCCCCGATGGGATGCAGGTGACTGCTGCCTTTGAGGAGTATGCCCGTCCGCTGATCCTGGACGAGGTGACCCCCGTTTACGTCAACGGCACCCCGCGCCATATCCGCCTGTAACCCCTTTTCCCGCGTCTGTTTTCGTGCATCCTGCACGTAATATTATATTGCCGAAACAGAAAAACAAAAAAGGAGAAATCATCATGGGAAAAAATGCAATCGTTGGTCAGTCTGGCGGTCCTACTTCCGTCATCAATGCAAGCCTTGCGGGTGTCTTTGAGAGCTGCAAGAGCCGCGGCGCAGAGATCGTCTACGGCATGTGCAATGGCGTTGCCGGTCTGCTGGAGGAGCGGGTGGTGGATCTTTCCACCGTGCTGACGGACGATCTGGACATCGAGCTGCTCAAGCGCACCCCGTCCAGCTTCCTCGGCAGCTGCCGCTACAAGCTGCCGGACTGGCATGAGGACGAGACCGTCTACAAAAAGCTGTTCGCCATTCTGGAAAAGCTGAACATCGGCTACTTCTTCTACATCGGCGGCAACGACTCCATGGACACCATCGGCAAGCTGGCTGAGTACGGCGAGCGCATCCAGAGCGACATCCGCTTTATGGGCGTGCCCAAGACCATCGACAACGACCTGATGGTCACCGACCACACCCCCGGCTACGGCTCTGCTGCCAAGTACATTGGCGTGGTGATGAAGGAGATCATCCGCGATGCCACCGTGTACGGCACCAAGTACGTCACCGTGGTGGAGATTATGGGCCGCAACGCCGGCTGGCTGACCGCTGCCGCCGCTCTGGCAAAGAGTGACGACTGCGAGGGTGTGGACATGATCTGCCTGCCCGAAGTGCCCTTCAATGTGGAACACTTTATTGAAAAGGTGCGCGTGATGCAGGAGAAGAAGCCCAGCATCGTGATCGCCGTTTCCGAAGGCGTGAAGCTGGAAGATGGCCGCTACGTCTGTGAGCTGGCCGACGATGTGCACGCAGTGGACGCCTTTGGCCACAAGGCCCTGACCGGTACCGCACGGTATCTGGCAAATGTGGTGGCCCGCAATCTGGACACCAAGACCCGCTGCATCGAGCTTTCCACCCTGCAGCGCTGCGCAGGCCATCTGACCAGCCGCACCGACATCACCGAAGCCTATCAGGTGGGCGGTGCTGCCGCCAAGGCGGCCTTTGAGGGCGTTACCGGCCAGATGGTGGCCCTGAAGCGCATCTCCAACAGCCCGTACCAGTGCACCACCGAGCTGCACCCCATCAGCGAGGTTGCAAATCTCGAAAAGAAGGTGCCGCTGAGCTGGATGAACGCCAACCACACCCAGATGACCGATGAGTTCCTGGCTTATGCCCGCCCGCTGATCCAGGCCGAGCTGACCCCGCTGTACATTGCCGGTCTGCCCCACCACATCTACATGAAGAATCAGAAGTGATCTCTCCTGCATTGATTTTTCTCAAGGCATAATGAAAGCCCGTCCGAGTTTTACGCCCGGACGGGCTTTTTGCATTTCGGTATTTTCCGCTTTAGAACATCAGACCGCTGCGCCGACTTTGGGCGCGCCGCCTGCGATCTCCTCTGCCGTCAGAGGCTTTGCCTCCACCGGGGCATTCAGGCGCTCTTTGGCCACTGCCAGCATCAGCTTGATGCGGTTCTCCTGATTGACCTTGGTGGCGCTGGGGTCGTAATCGATGGGGGTGATGTTGGCACTGGGGTACAGGGCGCGGATCTTGTTCACCATGCCCTTGCCCACGATGTGGTTGGGCAGGCAGCCGAAGGGCTGGGCACACACGATGTTGCCGTAGCCGCCCTGCACCAGCTCGATCATCTCGGCAGTCAGCAGCCAGCCCTCGCCCATCTTGGCACCCAGCGAAATGATGCCCTTGGGCTTTTCCACCAGCTCCTTGAAGGGACCGGGGGCGTAGAAGCCTGCGTCGGCCTCAGCCTTGAGCATGGCGCGCTCGATGCTGTCCAGCCAGTTCAGGAACTGGTCAATGCCGATCTTCACCGCCAGCTTGCCGCCGTACAGGACGTGGTCCTCGCCCATGTTGAAGGCACAGTACTGCACAAAGCCCATCAGGCCCGGGAAGTTCACCTCGCAGTCCTGACTTTCAAGGAACTTCTGCAGGTCGTTGTTGCCCAGCGGGCTGTACTTGACGTAAATTTCGCCAACCACGCCCACCTTGACCTTGGGCACCCGGGTAACGGGGATGGCAGCAAAGTCCTTTGCGATGAGGGGGAAGGTGTGCTTCATCTCCTTGGAGGTGTAGCCCTTGCCCGCCAGCAGCACGCGGCCCAAGCGTTCCACCCACAGGTCTACCATCTTATCGGCAGCCCCCTTCTCGTTCTCGTAAGGTGCCACCTGATTGCGCAAAGCGCACAGCATATCGCCGTAGAAGATGCAGGCCAGCGCACGGCGGGCCAGCGGCAGGGTCATCTGGAAGCCGCTGTCCTTTTCCAGACCCGAGAAGTTCAGGCTGGCCACCGGAATCTGCGGATAGCCCGCCTTGACCAGTGCCTTGCGCAGCAGATGAATGTAGTTGGACGCACGGCAGCCACCGCCGGTCTGAGTGATGAGCAGCGCAGTATGCTCCAGATCGTACTTGCCGCTGTTCAGCGCGTCCAGGAACTGACCGATGACCAGCAGAGCCGGGTAGCAGGTGTCGTTGTGGACGTATTTCAGGCCCAGCTGTGCCACGGCACTGCCGCAGTTGCCCAGAATTTCGCACTTGTAGCCGTCGTAACGCAGAGCGTACTCCAGCAGGCGGAACTGGGTAATGGCCATGTTGGGGATGAGGATGGTGTGGGTCTTCTTCATCTCCGGAGTAAATTTGGGATAATTGTATTCCATAGGTTCCTCCTATGTTGCTTTCTTAAAAAGCTTTTTGCTCTATCTCTATTTTATTCTGCCTTTTCTGCAGCTACCTCGTCCCGCTCATCCAGAGCGGCAAACAGGCTGCGCAGACGGATGTTCACGGCACCCAGATTGGTGATCTCGTCGATCTTGAGCTGGGTGTAGAGCTTGCCGCCCTCCTGCAGGATCTCGCGGGTCTCGTCGGTGGTGATGGCATCCACGCCACAGCCGAAGGACACCAGCTGCACCAGATCCATATCCTTCTGGGTGGTGCAGTACTTGGCGGCGGCATACAGGCGGCTGTGGTAGGTCCACTGGTTCAGTACGCTGGTAGGGAACTTCTGCACCCGGTTGGAAATGCTGTCCTCGGTAACAACGGCAGCACCGTGGCGGGTGATGAGGCGGTCGATGCCGTGGTTCACCTCGGGGTCCACATGGTAGGGGCGGCCTGCCAGCACGATGATGCGCTTGCCCTGACGGCGGGCTTCATCGATGATCTCGCTGCCCTTCACGCGGATCTTTGCCATGTGGGACTCGTATTCCGCATAGGCGGCATCTGCTGCGGCCTGCACCTCTTTTTCAGAGATGCCGCCGAAGTACTTGGGCAGGATGTTCTTTGCCATCTTGTGCACAAAGTCCTTAGGGCGGTGGATGCCCACATAGTCATAGATGAACTTGGTGCCCTCCAGCTCCGGGCAGTTGCCTGCCAGAACCTCGGGGTAGTAGGCCACCACCGGGCAGTTATAGTGGTTGTCGCCCAGTCCCTCGTCCACATTGTAGGTCAGGCAGGGGTAGAAAATAGCGTCCAGCTGCATCTGGCTCAGGGCCTTGATGTGGCCGTGGCTCAGCTTTGCCGGGAAGCAGGCGGTATCGCTGGGGATAGTAGCCTGACCAGCGAGGTACAGGCCGCGGCTGGACACCGGGCTGGTGTGCACGGCAAAGCCAAGCTTTGTCCAGAAGGCCCACCAGAAGGGCAGCAGCTCGTAGAAGCCCAGACACAGCGGGATGCCGATGGAGCCGCGGCTGCCGGGCACCGGCTTATACTCGGCCAGCAGCTGCTGCTTGTAGGCGTAGAGGTTCAGGCTGTCGTCGGCGCTCTTGCCGGTCACGGGCTTATCGCAGCGGTTGCCGGAGATGTACTTGCGGCCATCCGCAAAGGTGTTGACGGTAAGCTGGCAGTGGTTGCCGCAGCCGCCGCACTTGACGCTGACCACCTTCTGTGCAAAGGCTTCCAGCTCCTGCTCGTTCATCATGGCAGAAGCAGTCTTGTGGGCCTTCTGGCTCTGGCGCAGGCCGAACAGAGCCGCACCGTAAGCGCCCATCAAGCCGGCAATGTCCGGGCGGATGACCTCCACGCCCATCTCCTTTTCAAAGGCGCGCAGCACGGCTTCATTATAGAAGGTACCGCCCTGCACCACGATCTTGCGGCCCAGCTCTTCCGGGCTGGAAGCGCGGATGACCTTGTACAGTGCGTTCTTGACCACGCTGATGGACAGACCAGCCGAGATGTTCTCGATGCTGGCGCCGTCCTTCTGGGCCTGCTTGACCGAGCTGTTCATGAACACGGTGCAGCGGCTGCCCAGATCCACCGGGCGGTCTGCAAACAGGCCAAGGCTTGCAAATTTCTTCACGTCATAGCCCAGTGCCTGTGCAAAGGTCTGCAAAAAGCTGCCACAGCCGGAGGAACATGCTTCGTTCAGGAAGATGTTGCTGATGGCACCATCTTCGATCTTGAAGCACTTCATGTCCTGACCGCCGATGTCGATGATGAAATCCACATCCGGCATAAAGTATTTTGCAGCGGTAAGGTGCGCCACCGTTTCCACCAGACCGTAATCGCAGCGGAAGGCGTTCTTCACCAGCTCTTCGCCGTAGCCGGTGGTGGTCACGCTGGCCACCTGCAGGCCCGGGTGCTCCTTGTAAATTTTGAGCAGCTGCTCCCGGATGAGGGGCAGCGGGTTGCCGAGGTTCGGCTGATAGTTGGTGTAAAGGATCTGGCTCTTCTCGTCCACCACCACCAGCTTGACGGTGGTGGAGCCGGAGTCGATGCCGATATGCACCGGGCCGCACTGCGCGCTGAACGGCACACGCGGCACACTGTGGGACATGTGGCGGGCATGGAAGGCCTCATACTCCTCCTTGCTGGCGAACAGCGGCGGCTCGCTGGCGTAGGTGGCAGTGGCAGCATACTGGTCCAGCGCATCGGCCACCTCGGACAGAACGAAAGCCTTGTCGGCATAGAGGGCAGCGCCCAGTGCCACATACAGCAGGCTGTTCTCCGGGCAGGTGCCGGTCACGTTCAGCGCTTCGTCAAAGCTCTTGCGCAGCACGCTGCTGAAGGTGAGCGGGCCGCCCAGATACAGGATATTGCCCTTGATGGGACGGCCCTGTGCAAGGCCTGCAATGGTCTGGTTGACCACAGCCTTATAAATGCTGGCAGCAATGTCCTCGGTGCGGGCACCCTGATTGATCAGGGGCTGCACGTCGCTCTTGGCAAACACGCCGCAGCGGGACGCAATGGTGTAGGTGCGCTGTGCGTTCTCTGCTGCCTTGTTCATCTCGTCGGCACCCATTTTCAGCAGGGTGGCCATCTGGTCGATGAAGGCACCGGTGCCGCCGGCACAGCTGCCGTTCATGCGCACCTCGGTACCGTTGGTCAGAAACAGGATCTTGGCATCCTCACCGCCCAGCTCGATCACGCAGTCGGTGGCAGGCACAAAGCGCTTGACCGCTACGCGGGTGGAAAACACCTCCTGCACAAAGGGCACGCCGCAGCTGTCGGCCAAACCCATGCCCGCCGAACCGGAAATGCTCAGCAACGCCTTCTGACCGTGCAACTGCTCGGCATCGATGCGGCGCAGCAGCTCCTGCGCCTTTTCCAGAATATGGCTGTAATGCCGTTCGTATGTAGAATACAGCAGCGCATCATGTTCATCCAGCACCACACACTTGATGGTGGTACTGCCGATGTCAAGACCTACTCTCACGTTGTTTTTCCTCCTAAGGACAAATGCCGGAGGCAAAGCCCCCGGTGGACGGCAAGATCAATTTCTTTGCCAAAAATTAGTTTGTTAACGAATCATTTTGTCAATTCGCATACAAATGTATTATAATCCAATTTTGCGGCACAATCAATCAGCGTCCCTTATTTTACACAGAAAAAATAGTATTTTCCGCTCAAAAAGTTAAACATTTTGTGAACTTGTCGCTTTTTATGCGGCTGCACCGGTGTCTCGGCAAAGTTTTTTAACCTTTGCCAACAAAAAAGGACTGCCGCACAGGAGCATCTCCCCCGCAGCAGTCCTTATTCATTATTATAATGCAATCATGCAGCATGCATCACAGCTCGTCCGGGTCGCCGCGCTCCGGCATGGTACGCAGCTCCCGCACCAGCATATTGCGCAGCTGGTACTGATGCTGCTGTGCCTGTGCCGTATCGCCGCCCGTATGCAGCTCTACCGTCGGCTCCGTTATGCGGTCGGTGCACAGCGGAATGGTCACCACTGCCTGTGTGCCCTTTTCCGGTGCGCGCTCCACCCGCAGGCCCCAGCCCATACGGCGGCAGCACTCGCGGCAGAGCAGCAGGCCCAGCTTTGCGCCGCCCAGAAAGCAGCGCCGGTTCTCCAGCCATGCATCCTCGCCTGCTTCCGGCAGGCCGCAGCCATTATCCATCACCGTCAGCTGCCAGAAGCTTTCGCTGCGGCGCAGCATCAGCCGCACTTTGCCGCCCGCACTGCAGGCCCGCAAGGCATTCGAAAGCAGATGCAGGCACAGCAGTTCTGCATCATTGCGGTCCGCCATGACCCGGCAGGCTGTCCAGCCGCCATAGTCCAGCGTCAGTTCCACCCCAAGCTGCGCCTGCACCATATCGGCCTGTGCGGCGACCTGCTGCAGCAGCTGGCACAGGTCCAGCGGATAGAGCCGCGGGTCTTCCTCGGTGCGCAGAAAATCCAGCAGCGACATCACTTCGTTCACAGTGCGGTCCAGCCTTGCCGACGCAGCGCTGATATCGTTCACCGCCTGCCGGGTCTGCTGGTCGGCACCCACATGCGCAAGGTGCTGGTCCAGATATTCGCAATTGCGTCCGATCAGGCCCAGTGCATGGAAGCATGCCTGTTCCACATCCTTCTGCGGGATCGCCTGCGCGGTCAGTGCACCCGCCTCGTTCTGCCGCATCTGCTCCATACCCTTGCGCCTCCTGTGTTTTATGCTCAGTCGTCCTTCTGACGCTGAAGATAATTCTTGACAGTGTAGATCAGTTTACCAGTGGTAGGTTTCTCGTCCGCAAATCCGCTTTCGTCCTTGAAGCGCAGCCACTTGGCCGAGGGCTTTGCTTCCAGCTGGTCGATCATACGCCGGATGCCGCTGTCCACAGCAGAGACCGACACATCGTACTGCTCGCTCACCGCCTGCAGGATCTCCTTGCGGATGGCCAGCTTCTGGCTGGTGCCGTACACCACGCCCACCGCACAGGAAAGATAGTTGCAGTTCACGTCCGGCAGCTGGATGCCCCAGCCCTCATACAGTTCCTGACACTTGCGTTCCATGCGCTGGCTCTGCCGTCCCGGCAGGCGGTACAGCTCCCACAGCAGGTTCTTCAGTTCGGCATGGCCCACATAGCAGAATCCATCGCCCGATTCCAGACAAATGGCACTCGTATTCTGCCGCCTGCCCTCATCAAACAGAACAACATTCGGTTTGGGATCCATGCTGCGGATATTCATTAAAAACTCCAGCCCGCTCATATCTTCCAGCTGGCTGCAGAGGATCACAACATCAAACTGACGGCCCTGACGCAGCTGTTCCAGCAGACGGCCGCCGTTCTGGAAGCAGGTGCACTCCAACGCAGGGCTTTGCTCCTGCAGGTAGTTCTTTTCCACCCGCAGCTCCTTGCGGTCGTAGCTTCCAAGGGCGATCTGCAGCGTTTTTGCTGTGTGCTCACTCTCCACGCAACGCGCCGCCTTTCTGCCTGAGCTGTTCTGTATCGGTCAGTTCTTCTACCACATCCTGCCAGATCTCCGGCTGGACGCCATTCTCACACAGATAGCGCAGGATCCGGTAGCAGAACTCTGGTGCAGCTGCAATGTAGCAGCTTTGCATGTACTGCCGGTTCCCGGTACGGCAAAGCGTCAGGCAGCAGCCGTTTTCGTTGCCTGTATCCATTGAGTATACCAGCGTATATGCTTTCTGCAACCCGTCGATTGCCGAAAACTGACGGATCATAGGTGAAAATGTACGTTCCATAATTTTTCCTCCCTTGCTACAAGGTCCTGCGACGTTTTCAAGGCATTCCTTGTTTTTCTTATCTTATTTTAAAGAGCAGAGAGGGCTGGTTCAATCCCGAAAAAGCGTCTAAAAATGTCAAAATCACATTCGTTGCGTTTTTTTGTCGTGTTTTTCTGTTCTGCGACGCATTTTATTTTGTGCTTACGGTTCATCGCAGATTTTTTGCGTCGTATTGGCAGTATAATTCTGCTTTCACGATGCTTTTCTGTTTTATCAGGATCTTCCGCTATTAAAATAGCACGACGGCGACGCAAATTCAACCTCCACGTCAATTTTTCCTTTATTTTCCTGTTTTTCTGCTTTAAAAGCCAAAAATACCGGTCCGGTCAAAATTTACGTTGAAATATACACAGTTTTTTCATATTGTTTCGGTAAAATAGAAGTGTATAACGCCTTGCTGCGGGTCCTGTATCCGGGCAGTTTATTATAATGTACAGCGGCAGCGTTCCTGCGAGGATGCGCCGGAAAGGCTCACACATGCTCCAACTCAACCACATCAAGAAAGAATACAAAACCGGCGATCTGGTGCAGAAAGCACTGGATGATGTCAGCCTGAACCTGCGGGACAACGAATTCGTCGCCATTCTCGGCCCCAGCGGTTCCGGTAAGACCACCTTGCTGAACGTCATTGGCGGTCTGGACCGCTACGACAGCGGTGATCTGATCATCAACGGCATCTCCACCAAAAAATATACCGACCGCGACTGGGACTCTTACCGCAACCACACCATTGGCTTTGTGTTCCAGAGCTATAACCTCATCCCGCACCAGACAGTGCTTTCCAATGTGGAGCTGGCGCTGACCATCTCTGGCATTTCCGGTGCCGAGCGCCGCAGCCGGGCCACCAAGGCGCTGGAGCAGGTAGGTCTGGGCGACCAGCTGCACAAGCACCCCAGCGAAATGTCCGGCGGCCAGATGCAGCGTGTGGCCATTGCCCGCGCACTGGTCAACAACCCCGACATCCTGCTGGCCGACGAGCCGACCGGCGCACTGGACAGCGACACCAGCATTCAGGTGATGGAGCTGCTGAAGGAGGTGGCCAAAGACCGCCTTGTGGTCATGGTCACCCATAACCCGGAGCTTGCAGAGCAGTATGCTACCCGCATCGTCCGCCTGCGGGACGGCGTGATCCAATCGGACACCGCACCGTTTGCGCCGGATGATTCCGCTCAGGTGCCGCCGGTGCACAAAAATCTGGGCCATTCTTCCATGTCGCCGCTCACCGCTCTCGCGCTGAGCTTCAACAATCTGCTCACCAAAAAGACCCGCACCCTGCTCACCGCATTTGCGGGTTCCATCGGCATCATCGGCATTGCGCTCATTCTTTCGCTCTCGGCCGGTGTGAGCAATTATATCCAGGAGATGGAACGTTCCACCCTTTCGGAATATCCGCTGCAGATCTCGACCACCGGCGTAGACCTTGCCGCCCTGCTGGACCCGGGAAGCTACACCAACGCCGTTGCCAACAACACCAATGTGGGCGCCACCAGCGCTTCTTCCACCCCGGAGGGCATGGTCACGGTGCGTGAACTGCTGAGCCAGCTGACCGAGGATAATTCCTCCGTCAATGACCTTGCCTCCCTGAAAAAATATCTGGACAGCGACGAGTGCACCATCTCGGAGGATGCTGCTTCCATCGAGTATTCCTACGGCATCGCACCGCTGATCTACCGCCAGAACAAGGACGGCACCGTGCGCCAGATCTTCCCGGACAGCAGCCTTTCTGCGCTGAACAACACCACCTCTGCCGCCGGCATCGTCTCTTCCATGACCAACCAGAGCGTGTTTACCGAGATGGCCGAAGAGCCTTCGCTGTACGAAGATCAGTACGATGTCAAGGCAGGCCGCTGGCCGGAAAGCTACAACGAGGCCGTTCTTGTGCTGAATTCGGATGGCAGCATCAGCGATTACGCTCTTTATATTCTGGGCATTGAGGACGACAGCGTGATGATGCGTTTTCTGCAGGAGTACGCAAAAAACAAGAACACACAGGCTCCCACCGGCTACGGCACCTACCCCTACGATACCTTTGTGGGCCTGAAATATAAGATCGTTACCAGCTCGGACTATTACGTTTATGACGAAGAACGCCAGATCTGGCGCAACCGCTCCGACGATGAAGCGTATGTGGAGCAGCTTGTGGAAAACAGTCCGGATCTGACCATCGTGGGCGTGGTGCAGCCCCGCGCAGATGCCAGCTCCACCATTCTGCCCATAGGCGTTGCCTATACCCATGCACTCACCTACTACGCCATCGACCATGCAGCCGAAAGTGAAGTGGTAAAGCAGCAGCTTGCCGACCCGGAAGTGAACGTGCTGACCGGCGAGCGCTTTGATGCCGACCAGCGCGAACCCGATCTTGACATTTCTTCCCTGTTCTCGGTGGATACCGATATGCTGAAGGATGCCTTCCAGTTCGATGCAAGCAAGCTGCAGTTCGACCTGAGCGGTGCATTTGATCTGCAGGATGGCAGCTTTGACTTTTCCTCCATCCTTGATCCGTCCGCATTCCAGCTGGATCTGAGCGATCTGGACCTGAGCGACATCGACATGAGCGATGTGGAGCTTCCGGACATGGACGCGCTGGATCTGAGCCAGTTGTTTGCCGATATGGACCTGTCCGTCTCGGAGGATGCGCTGCAGAGCCTGATGAAGAAGATCATGAATGGCTATAAGCGCTATATCATCGGCAACGGCATCTTGAATCTGGATAAGATTGGTTTCTCTTCCTATATGGAGAGCGACCAGTTCAAGCAGCTTCTGTCCGAATCCATGGGCGACCTGCTGGACACCACCGGCCTGCAGGAGCAGTTCACCGCTTCGCTGCAGCAGAACCTGCAGGGCATCATGACGAACTATCTGCAAAGCTACTCGGAACAGCTGAGCCAGAAGCTGGGCGAAGCTCTGCAGACCAAACTCACCGCTGCCATTCAGACCCAGATGAGCACCGTGATGCAGCAGCTGATGACCCAGCTGACCACTCAGTTCAGCCAGCAGATCCAGTCCGCCATCCAGAACAACATCGCTCAGCTCAGCAGTCAGGTGGAAGATGCCCTGAAGATCGACCCCACTGTGTTCCAGAGTGCCGTGCAGGTGAACATGAGCACCGACGACCTTGTGGATCTGGTCAAGATGAACCTGCAGTCCAGCACCACCTCCTACAGCAGTGTTCTTGGTGCACTGGGCTATTCGGATTATGCCAAGCCCGGCAGCATCTGGATCTACCCCAAGAGCTTTGAGGCCAAGAACCGTATCGTGGACAGCCTGAACGCCTACAACGCCGCCATGCGTGCGCAGGGCGAAGAGGACAAGGTGATCGTATTCTCGGATACGGTCGGCACCCTGATGAGCGCCGTGACCAAGATCGTGGATATGGTCAGCAATGTGCTGGTGGCCTTTGTTGCCATCTCGCTGGCGGTTTCTTCCATCATGATCGGTGTCATCACCTATATCAGCGTGCTGGAACGCCGCAAGGAGATCGGTATTCTGCGTGCCATCGGTGCATCCAAGCACAATGTCTCCGAGGTGTTCAATGCCGAAACCTTCATTATCGGAATGTGCTCCGGCGTGATCGGCGTGGGCCTGTGCCTGCTGCTGCTGATCCCCGGCAACATGCTCATCCACTCCATTGCAGGAACCACCAGCGTCACCGCTGTGCTGCCGCCCAAGGCTGCACTGGTCCTGATCGTTCTGGCTACCCTGCTCACGATCCTTGGCGGTCTGATTCCCGCCCGCAGCGCAGCCAAGTGCAACCCCGTCACCGCCCTGCGTTCTGAGTAATTTCCTTTCTCGACAAGCAAAAGGAGTCGCTGCATCACGCAGCGGCTCCTTTTTTGATGTCCGGTGCTTTATCTCAATTTCTCGTGTAATTCCTCATGCAGTTCCTCGCGCTCTTCCTTCAGTTCCTGCTTGAGAGTCCGGTCGATCTCCCGTGTCTCCTGCCGGATCTCAGCCAGATCCTTTTCGATCGCAGGGTTTTCTTCGATTTCTTCCCGAATGAACATGAGCGCAAAGCTTACCAGCAGCAGCCCGCAGGAGATCCAGATGGTCTTTCCTGCCAGCCGCGCTGCGCCCATGCTTCCAATACCGGCACCCACCGCGAACAACAGAATGATGCCAAAATAACGCATCATCCGATCCTTAACTTTCGGTTCATGGGTCTTGCTCCAGATGCAGAATGCTTCCACACCGCTGCGCAGGTCACCAATGCACATGGTGCTGGCAAATGCATAGCCGTTCACCTTGCGGAACGCCTGCACCTGCATTGCGCAGGAGAAGGAAACGATGGCGTTTGCCAGCAGATTCTGCTCCTGCGGTAAAAAACCTACAATGAACAGCAGAAGCACTTCGCCCAGCACCACCAGCTGCCGCCAGTGAAGCCGCTGCATGTTGCAAAAGCTCTCCCGCATCTTTTCTGCCACCAGTACGCCCAGCGCAAAAGCACACAGAGGAACCAGATAGTGCAGCACCCGATCCCACTGACCATCCATGATGTTGGAACTCAGCAGCACGATGTTGCCGGTCTGTGCATTTGCAAACACCTTACCGCGGAACAGATACGTATAGGCATCCTGCAGCCCGCCCGAAAGCGAAAGGAACACCGCCGTCAGGAAGGACTCTGACATCTGCCCATGATGTTTTGTTTTCATATTACCTTTTCACCTCTTTTCGTACCCTATTATAATATATTTTTACAGCTTGGTCCATATCAGTTTTACATATCCGGCATGTGTATCCTTGCGCTCTGCCAGCGCCAAAAATACGGCCCGCACTTTGCATTCCCTCACAGGTTGTGTTAGAATAAGAAAAAAGCTTTTCCAAAGGAGAACTTCCTTATGCCGAATATTGTCGAGATCACAGACCTTTCCGCACCGGAGCTGGCTGTCTATGCCCGCCTGACGCAGGCGCAGCTGCGCAATCGTCTGGAACCGGAAAAAGGCATCTTTATTGCCGAAAGCCCCAAGGTGATTGCCCGCGCGCTGGATGCCGGATACACACCGCTCTCCCTGCTCATGGAGCGTAAACAGATCACCGGCCCGGCTGCCGATCTCCTGACCCGTTGCGGGGATGCCCCGGTGTACACAGCCGACCGCGAGACCCTTGCCAGCCTGACCGGCTTCGAGCTGACCCGCGGCGTGCTGTGCGCCTTCCGCCGCCCGCTGCCGCGCAGCGTGGAAGAGGTCTGCCGCAATGCCCGCCGGGTGGCCGTTCTGGAGGGCATTGTGGACTCCACCAATGTGGGAGCGATCTTCCGCAGCGCCGCTGCACTGAACATGGATGCCGTGCTCGTTACTCCTTCCTGCTGCGACCCGCTGTGCCGCCGTGCCGTGCGTGTGAGCATGGGCACCGTGTTTCAGGTGCCCTGGGCGCAGATCGGCACCTGCCCTGCCGACTGGCCGGAAAACGGAATTGCTCAACTGCACGGCCTTGGCTTCAAGACTGCTGCCATGGCTCTGAGCGACCGCTCCGTAAGCATTGACGACAGCGCTCTTTCCGCCGAGCCGAAGCTCGCCATCGTGCTGGGCACAGAGGGTGACGGCCTTGCCCACAGCACCATTGCCGCCTGTGACTACACCGTAAAAATCCCTATGTCCCACGGCGTGGATTCCCTGAACGTTGCCGCTGCCAGCGCTGTTGCTTTCTGGCAGCTAGGCAACCGCTGAGCGATGCTTTCTGGCCCTGCCCAAAATACTTGACAAATTTCCCGAACAGAGTTACACTTACAGGGTCATCACATGGGCCTATAGCTCAGTTGGGAGTGCAAGCGTATCGCTTTTGTGCCCCACAGAGTTGTGGGCATTCAAATGGGGAGTATGTCGGTTGGTCGCCCAACCGAGTCACGCCCCTAAATATGGGCCTATAGCTCAGCTGGGAGTGCAAGCGTATCGCTTTTGTGCCCCACAGAGTTGTGGGCATTCAAATGGGGAGTATGTCGGTTGGTCGCCCAACCGCGTCACGCCCCTAAATATGGGCCTATAGCTCAGCTGGGAGCCCATGCGGTCCTTAAACAATCTGGAGTTATATACCACGCGCCCCCAAGCGGTTTTTGGGGGCTTAAATATGGGCTCGTAGCTCAGTTGGGAGAGCGTTCGGTTCGCATCCGAAAGGTCGAGGGTTCGACTCCCTTCGAGTCCATAAAACGCCGTATCGTGTTGAACGATACGGCGTTTCTTTTTGCCGTTCTTTGCAAAATCGTGCATCATTCGTCTTGACAGCGCAAAGTGACGTGTGCCGAACTTTTCGGCATAATGTTCATAGCTTCACCAGAAGTTTTGTCAAAAACGACGATTCCCCCATTCGGAGTACCCAGCCCCCTAACGGGTGCTTGTTTAAGGTCCGTTTTCCGCCCACTCGGAGTACGCACCGAGAGCGAATGACTCTTAAATTCTTCAAACTCCTCCAGCGGAACATTGAGGATCTCCATTTGTGACAGATAAAGCTGCCGCTTCAAAGTTGCTACTTCCAGCTTCAACCGTTCCTCTTTCGTCTGCGGCTTGTAATCTTTCTTGTGCCGTCCTCGCCGGTCTTTCAACCCCTCTTCTCCATCCTTTTTGTACTTCTGCACCCATGTGTAGATCTGCTGATAACCGACTTTGTGTTTCTGCGCAATCCCGGTGTAGTTGTAGCCATTCTCAATGCACTCATGAACGGGCGCGATTCGTTCCTCGTAAGTTGTATCTCTTCCTTTGGTCATACGGCTGCCTCCTGTGTGACATTTCAGTTCCTTATGACTATTATACAACTTTATCCAGTCTTGAAGTCGCTTTTTGTTCCCGATTTTGTACTTTTTACAGATAGCCCGAAGCGAACCTGCACCGCTCAGATAATCTGCTACTGCCTGATATTTCAATTCTGCTGGATAGCTTTTATTCTTCCTTGACATGAAAATACCCCCAAAGTATTCAGAGTTTTGTTTTTACTCTGTCTACTCTAGGGGTAGCATATCAGTTGGATGGCTCTTGACATGTTTCTTTTATAAAAGGCTGCCGCTCAGTTCAGCCGGAACACCTGCTCCAGCTTTGGCTGTGCGCCGGTCACAGGGTCCATTTCCAGTTCCAAAATGTCCTTCATGAACTCGTTCCAGCGGTCAACGACCGGGCTTTCGGCCTGCATTTTCTCGGCGTAGGCAACGCCCTTTTCGCACTCATAGTAGCCAAACAGTTCATCGTTGCAGTAAAAGATGCTGTAATTGCAGATGCCGGCATCTTTCAATACTTGCACCATTTCCGGCCAGATCTCTGTGTGACGCTTCTGGTATTCGGCCTTGCAACCGGGCTTGATGCGGCCTTTCCATGCCATGTGCTCCATGTTCTGCTCCTTAGTTGAGGAACTTCTCGTTCAGGGTCACGCCAAAGTCGCGGGCAATGGCGCGCAGGTCGTCGTCGGTGATGGTCTGCCGGATGATGCCGCCGCCCATGGAGAGCACCTTGACGTAAATTTCGGCGCTCTTCTCAATGGTGTGGGCAAGGCCAAAGGTGATGTCAAAGTCCGGGCCGGAGGCAAACAGACCGTGCTGTGCCCAGATGGCAGCCTGATAGGTTTTCATCAGCTCACTGGTGGCCATGGCAATATCTGCACCGCCGGGCACCATCCACGGGCAGACGCCAACGCCCTCCGGGAACACCACCGGGCACTCGGTGGCGCTCTGCCACAACGCACGGGTGAAGTCCCGGTCGGTCAGGGGTAGGATGTAGGTCAGGGCAATCACGTTGGTGGCGTGGCAGTGGTAGATGACACGGTTTGCGCCATTGGTGGCGGCCTTGCGGACACTGTGATTCATAAAGTGGCTGGGGAACTCACTGGTGGGCTTTGCGCCGCCCTCCAAGCCCCAGACAATGCGCCAGCTGTCGCCCTTGTCGTTGATCTCCACAATGCCGATGCTGTGAACAGAGTCCGGCTCTACGTTGCGGAAGAACTTGCCCGAGCCGGTGGTGATGAAATACTCCCCGGCCAGATTATCGGCCTGCACCCCCATGTTCACCCACTCCCGGGGCTGTGCGTTGAAGAAGGGACGGCACTGCGCCACTTCCTCCTCCTTCATGCGGTAGGTCAGGTTGCCGCCGTTGCGCTCGTGCCAGCCCTGCAGCCAGCCATCGTTGCACATCCGCATAAAGCCTTTTACGATCTCAATATCCAGAATACCCATGATAAATACCTCTCTTTTTCGCTTGTTTCAGTTGTTTTATCGCGTAATGATGTCCACAGGAACATCGAAGATTTTTGCTACTTTCAGAATGGTGTCGATGTGACGGCCGGTAGCCGCAGCCATGTGGTGGGTGGGGCCAGCCTCGCTCCAGCGGTTGCAGAACTCCCGTGCGCCGCAGGTAAAGCGGGTGCGCATATTGGTGTCGCCAAAGGTGAAGATGGGGCCGGGTTCGTTGACGCCCTCAGCCACCACGAACTTGAAGTGACCGTCCTTGTCCTGCGTGATGCCCAGATAGGTCACAGGGCCAAGGTGGGGGTAGAACTGGGTCAGGTAGCCGCCGCCGGTCTTGCCGTGGAACACGGGCACGATCTTCATGGTGGGCTTCTTCTCGGAAATGTCGGCATCGCCGGAACCGGAGTGGCCGATGATGCAGATATCCTCGTCAAAGTCGATGGAGTACATCTCGCTCAGCTGGCCGCAGCCTGCAATGGTCTTGAGGATGCTCATGGCCATGGAAACCTTGATATCGCCTTCCACGGCGCAGGCCACGCCCTGCTTGATGAGCATGGAGAACGCCGGAATCAGCATGCTGTCCAGCACACCGGCCTTGCCCTGTGCAAAACCATCGTAGTGGGATGCGATGAACGCGATCTTCTCATCCTTGACCCACTGTTCAAAGGCCACGACATACTTCGCCATGTCCCAGACCTTTTCAATGGTGCCGCCGCCCTCGATATCGAAGGTGTCCAGAATATCCTGTGCCTTGGTGCGGATGGCAGCTTCATCGGTGATGTTGTCGGCGATGGCCCACATCTTCTCCCAGTCGAACTGCTTGGTGTAGAGGAACATCCGGTTGTACAGGTTGGTTTCGTCGATGTACAAGTCCATCATGCCGGGGTACGGACGGCCGATCTGCGCCAGATTGGTGTCGCGGAAGCGGCGGCGCACCTGTGCGGCACGGCACCAGTCCTCGATCTCGGCCTGCACCTGCGGGTCGCCGCCCTCGACAACACCGGTGATGACAGCGTGACGCTTGCCAGCGCGCTCCAAGTCGGCCACCATCTCGCCCACGGCACCGCAGGCGTACAGTTCGCCCAGCCAGGTGGGGGTGTCGGTATTGGCGTAGTCCGGGGCTTTCTTCTTCTGGACATTCACCAGTACCACGGGTACGTTCAGGTCGCGCACGGCAGGCAGCATATTGTAAGAGGTGGCGTAGGTCAGCAGCTGCAAAATGACCAGATCCACATCTGCGGCGCGGAACTTGTCGCCCGCTGCCATAGAAAGTTCCTTGGTGGTGACGATGCCGCCGTCCACGATTTCCACGGTGTTGGGGATGGTCTTTTTAAAGTCGGCGTACTGCTGCTCAAATTCGGGCACAAGGGTCGGGAACTGGGGCAGATACGCACCCAGAGCAATGGCAAACACGCCAACACGGGCTTTGGTTTCAACGAGCATAGGAAATCCTCCTTATTGAATGTTCATCTGGATCTTCAAATTGCCGATGGCGGTTGCCTCGATGGGCAGCGCCACCACCTGTTTTCCGGTATAATGGGCGGTCAGCTCGTTCAGGGTGGCGTTCTTTGCGCCACCGCCTGCGATGTACAGCTTATCCCAGTGCTGCTCGGTCACAGCTTCCATCTCACGATAGGCTTCGCCGTAGCAGTACGCCAGCGAATGATAGATGCTGTTGATAAGGTCGGCATCCGTGGCAGGGGCTTCGCCGGTCTCGGCAAGGGCGGCTCTGATCTCTGCGCGCATATCCTGCGGGGCGGAGAAGCGGGCCGCATTCACATCAAAAATGCGGGTGTAGGTGCTGGTCTTGGCCAGCTCCACCATCTCGGCAAAGGAGATGCCCAGCTGTTTTTGCACACACTGGATGATCCACAGACCCATGATGTTTTTCAGGTAGCGGATGTACCCTACGCCGCCCTCGTTGGTAAAGTTGGCGCGGCGGCTCTCCGGGCTGGTGATGGGCTTTGCCAGCTTGACCCCCAGCAGACTCCATGTACCGGAGGAAAGGAACGGCGCATCCCCCTGTTCCATGGGGATGCCCTCCACCGCGCTGGCGGTGTCGTGGGTGGCGCACAGCACTACCTTGGTCTGCCCGCCCACCTCGGCGGCAATGTCGGGCAGCAGCGCACCCAGAACCGTGCCGGGTGCGGTCAGCTTGGGGAACATCGTTTCCGGCAAGCCCAGCGCCTGCAAGATCTCCGGGTCGTACTCCCCGGTCTGGGCGTTTACGAGCCCGGTGGAGGTGGCGTTGGTGTACTCCCGCGCCTTTACGCCGCACAGCTTCCACAGCAGGTATTCCGGGATCATTAAAAAGTCCTCGGCCTGCGCCAGCCGCCCGGCTTTTTTGTCGGCATACAGCTGATAAATGCTGTTGAAGGGCTGGAACTGGATGCCGGTGCACTGGTAGAGCTGCGCAAAGGGCAGAATGCTGTGGACTTCGGGGATTGCTGCATGCGTCCGGTCGTCCCGGTAGGCGTAGACAGGGTAGAGGGGCTTGTCATTCTTTAAAAGCACATAGTCCACCGCCCATGTATCAATGGAAAGGCTCTCAATTTCCGGGTGCCTTGCAAAGGCTTCCCGGATGCCCTGCTTCACATTGGTAAACAGACTGTCGATGTCCCATTCCAGATGACCGTCTACCCGCTGGACGCTGTTCGGGAACCGGTACACTTCTTCGGTGCAGAGAACGCCGTTCTCCATCCATCCGACAATGTGCCGCCCGCTGGATGCACCAATGTCGATAGCAAGATAGTTCTTTTGCATAATGCGCCTCCTGTGTGGATTCTTTGACCTAAGTATACGGGTTCTTCCGCCGTGATTCCATCGGCAAAGGTGACGCATTTTTTGTGAAAAGTCCACTCTCCCATTTTGAAAATCGTCCAACATAAGCAAAAAAGCCGGAACGCTCCGTATGGAAGGAGCATTCCAGCCTTTTTGCATGATGAGGTAATGAAGAAGAAACGGGGAATTTAAGCAAAGCGGTGATGTAGAAGCTTACAGCTGGCTCTTATACAGCTCAACGATCTCTTCCACGCTGGTGTCGCGGGGATTACCGGGGCGGCAAGCGTCTGCAAAGGCAGATTCAGCGAGGAACTGGATGTCCTCTTCCTTCAGGATACCCTTCAGATTGGTGGGGATGCCAACGTCAGCAGACAGCTGCTTGACAGCGGCGATGGTAGCATCAGCGGCCTGTGCGTCGTTCATCTCGTCGATGCTCTTCACGCCCATGGCCTTGCCGACAGCACGGTAACGCTCGCCAGCGATGGTCTTGTTGTACTCCAGACCAACCGGCAGTAGGATGGCGCAGGCCACACCGTGCGGGGTGTCGTACAGAGCGGACAGGCCGTGTGCCATGGAGTGAACAATGCCCAGACCCACGTTGGAGAAGCCCATACCGGCAATGTACTCGCCCAGAGCCATACCCTCACGGCCCTCCGGGGTATTCTGGACAGCACCGCGCAGATTCTCGCTGATCAGCTTAATAGCTTCCAGATGGAACATATCGGAAATGGTGCAGTGGCCCTTGGTGATGTAGCCCTCAATGGCGTGGGTCAGAGCGTCCATGCCGGTGGCAGCAGTCAGGCCCTTGGGCATGGAAGCCATCATATCGGGGTCAACGACTGCAATTTCCGGAATGTCATTGGTATCGACGCAGACGAACTTGCGCTTCTTTTCCACATCGGTGATGACGTAGTTGATGGTAACTTCAGCAGCGGTGCCGGCAGTGGTGGGCACGGCAATGGTGAACACGGCGTGCTTCTTGGTGGGAGCCACACCCTCCAGAGAGCGGACATCGGCGAATTCGGGGTTATTGATGATAATGCCGATGGCCTTTGCGGTATCCATGGAGGAGCCGCCGCCGATGGTCACGATGCAGTCAGCTTCTGCGGCCTTGAACGCAGCCACGCCGTCCTGCACATTAGCGATGGTGGGATTGGGCTTGATCTCGCTGTACACGCTGTAAGCAAAACCGGCAGCATCCAGCAGGTCGGTGACCTTCTTGGTGACACCGAACTTGATCAGGTCGGGGTCAGAGCAGACGAAAGCCTTCTTGTAGCCGCGGGCGGTCAGCTCGGGAACGATGTTCTCGATAGCGCCGTGACCGTGGTAGGAGATGGTATTCAGAACAATACGATCGGCCATAATACAAAACCTCCAAATTGACACTTCTCTTTTGCTGCAATCGCTCAGATTGGCAGAAAGATAACAAACTTTCCTTTCATTAGTATACTGATTGCTTTTATAAAATTCTATCCGAAAAAGTCCCCTATTTTTTGTGAAAAGTCTACTCTTGCTCTAAAAAGGCGTGTGCGCTATACTAAAATCAGAAAGAGAGGAATCGGAAAATGCTGACTTATAACATGGATGTGACCCCGGAAAGCGTATGGAAACGCACAACACCCAGCGAAGCCGAGCTGACACAACCCTATTACTGCACCGAAGCAGGTGTGTTCTACGCTCAGCAGCATTTTTCCACCGCCCGCACCGATAAGGAAAGCTACATTCTGTTTTATACCCTGCGCGGAGCAGGACTGATCGAGCAGGATGGAATCCATGTCACGCTCAGCACCGGGCAAGCATTGCTCCTCAACTGCCGCACCCCGCAGAGCTACTGCACCGCACCGGGGCAAAGCTGCTGGCACCATTATTGGGTTCATCTGGACGGTGCAGGGGTCGCCGCCATGGAGCCGCTGCTGTTTCCGGGCAAAAAACTGACCCCGGTGCAGATCACCGGGGTCAAGATGCAGGAATTTTTTGAAACGATTTTAGCGCAGATGGAGCGCAGCACCGTGGACAGCATGGTGCAGACCGGGTTGGCTCTCCATGAAATGCTTGCCCTGTGCGCACAGAGCATTCTTGCCGAAGCCGAAGCCACCAGCGCACGGCAGGTGATCTTGCATGCTGTGGAAACCCTGCGTAAAAATTACCAGAAGGAGCTTTCCCTTGCCGACCTGCTGGCGGATGCCCACATGAGCAAGAGTTATTTTCTGCGGCTGTTCCGGCGTTATATGGGCACAACGCCTTACAACTACCTCGTCAACTTCCGCATCACACAGGCAAAGGAGTTGCTTGTTCTCACCGACCACAGCGTCAGCGAGATCGCACAAGAAGTTGGTTTTGGCGATGCCAGCAATTTTTCTACCCGGTTTGTAAAGGCGACCGGACAAAGCCCCCTACAATATCGCAAGAGCGCGCTGAAAAGTGCCGGAAATCCAGAACAGGATTAAACGCTCTGCCCACAGGCACTCTGTACCGCTGCCAGCAGCCGTGCCAGCGCATCGCCGCCGTCTTTTTCGGCCTGATGGTCTTGTGCGGCGGTTTCTTCTTCTGTGCCGTTGGGGTCTTTTACTCCGGCCAGACGCGCAGGCTTTTCCAACAGCAGCGCGGCTTCCGGTTTCCACGGCTCACTGGATGCCGACACTGTCTGAATCAACGGCAGATAATCCGGGAAAGCCTCCCCCAGCGAACGTAGTTCATCTGCTGCATACCCGGCAGCACGGACAGCACCATAATCGTTGGTGTGCGTCCAATCGCCCTGATGATAGTAGATTTTGGAAGCATCCCGCCCCAGCCGGATGATCTCATCCATGGCTGCCTGATGCAGATCCAGCACAGGCACGTTTAACTCTTTGCCCAGTGCGATACACGCCTGTGCGTGGTCGTGCAGGAGATCGTTATAAGTAAGTTTTCCGTTTTGCTCTGTCCATACATTGCGCGCGATCGGCGTTGCAAGAATGGGCAGGGCTTTTTTTGCGCGAATTTCCGCAATGAACCGGCGCAGATTTTCCGGGTAGCCGTTGTATGCCTGTAAATGCGGATGCTTCTGGTCGTTGTGTCCGAACTGGATCACCACAAAATCGCCGGGTCTCAGCTGCTTCTGAATAAGGTCAAAATGCCCCTCGTTACGGAATGTTTCGGTAGAACGTCCGTTGTGTGCGTGGTTGCAGACCGTAACACTGCCGTCCAGATACAAGTCCAGAGCCTGTCCCCAGCCTCCATAACACGCTGCCGGGTGGTAGGGGTATTCTGCACCGTAGTCCGCCATCGTGGAATCTCCGGCAAGGTAGATCGTGGGGACTTCGATGGGGGTGATGGAAACAAAGTCCAGTGCCGGGCAATGGCCAACGACTGCAATGTCCAGCGTATTTTTCTCAAAAGCCGCTGTTTTTCCATTGGGAATGATGGGCGAAGCATTGACAGAAAAACAGATGGACAAAACTGCGCCCTGCCGCACAGAGCCTTTCCACGCAAGGCACCGGCACCCGTGGAAAATCAGAAGCTGTTCTTCCTCCGCACGGGCGGTCAGAGTAAGTTTCACGCGATAATTTCCGGCGTGAGGGACAGCCGCTTTGAAGCAGAGCGGAACGAACCGCTGCGGCGGTTGGACTGCGCCATCCTTTTCCCACAAAGTCTGCACCAGTGCATCGGAATCCAGAAAGCAGCCGTTCTCGTCCTGCTGGATTTGTGTGATCGGTTCCGATGCGTACCAATAAGGTACATTGAATCCACTGTTCAGTTCAAAGATATTCAAACTCGGCTGTGCGTTGTGGGCAGCTTCGTCCACGAAGCCAAAAGGCTGGCTTGGGCTATAAAACGGGATGGAATCCTGTGTGCTCTTTTCCAAAGAAATTGTAAGTGTTTCTGATTTCATTGTGCTTTCTCAATGGTATGTGATACAGGTAGAATGTAATTGATATCCGGTGCGGTATCCAGAGCGGAAATAGTACAGTTTTCGCAGATCATACCTTCCACTGCGGCAGGGTCAAAGGAATTTTCTGCTGTACGAATTTTCAGATCCCGGAACGTGAAGTCCGACAGCCGATACTGTATCGGTTCCGGTTTTACATTGAAATATTCGCGGCAGTCACAGCGGCAATCCTCCACCGTAATATGGTCTGCATAAGAAAGCGGAATGTCTTTGCGGTCTTCCAAATCGTAGAACTGTGTCCATGGGTTGATATTGACAAAGCTGTCCACGACCGCATCCACCTGCTGCATCGTGATATACTCGTAGTGCTGCGGGGTATCCGGACGCATTTTCAGCCAGAGCAGATTGCAGGCATGGTCTACTTTCAGGCGGCGAATCAGGATATTGCGGTCGTGCATGGACTCCGAGCCGCAGGTCAGACAGCCGTGGCAGAAACCGTAGTGGCAGTCCTCCACCAGAATCCGCTCGTTGGTACCATTTTCAGGTGCGGTATCTGCCCACGGGCCCTTACCGCCTTTCAGCACAACGGAATCATCGTTCACTTCCAGATAGCAGTTTTTGACCAGCACATTCGTGCAGACATCAATGTCGATGGCATCGGTACTGGGAGCAGGAACAGGATGGGCCGGAGAGAAAATGCGGCAGTTCAGGTATTTCACATGGTCGCAGCGGTACAGATGACTTGTCCAGAAGTGTGAATTTTGCAGGGTGATGTTGGCAAACGTCACATTCTTGCTGTTGGAGATGAACACCAGCCGCGGACGCTGCTCATCCTTGTTCGTGCATTTGGGGTTCCACTTGCGGCGCAGCCAGAACGCCCGCCAAGAGCGCATACCGTTGCCGTCGATTGTGCCGGGGCCGCTGATGGTAAAGCCATCCACGCCGTCGGCATTGATGAGGGCCGAGAAGTAGATGCAGTTCTGCCCTTCCATGCGTGTTTCGCAGAGGTCATAATCTGCAATGTTATCACTGCCCATCAAGGTGCCGCCCTGTGCCACATACAGATTCACGCCCTGTTTGAAGTGCAGCGCACCCGTGTGGTAGATGCCAGCCGGGACGACCAGCACGCCGCCGCCCTCTTTGGCGGCAAGATCGATCACAGACTGCATTTCTTTCGTATGCAGCTGACCATCCGGCAGGATGCCGTAGTCTGTCAGCAGGTAAGGCTTTCCCAGCGAGGAAAGTTCCGGGGCTGTTGTATCATAGAACCAATCATCAATGGGCGTTCCATCCGGAAAAAACTCAAGTTTATGCTTCATGGCCAATTCCTCATTCCAAACGTGTTGTTGTGCCGCCGGGGAAACAGGTATAAATATTTTTCAAACTCATACAGAAACCTCCTGCAAACCATACGGAACTGCGCGCTTGCCATAGCGGTTCGCCAGACTACCGGTCACGACCAGCTTGAACGCATTGCAGCCCGGATGGAGCAGTCCTTTCAAATCAAATCGATGCTTGTTCCAGAACGAAACACCGGCAAGCTTCCCATTGACCCAAAGTTCTGCCATTTCCTCGGCGTCAATTTCCAGCAGCGGATAATCTGCGTTTGCCTGTTCTGAGCTGCATTCCATCTCAGCGTTGTAGGTCTTTTTGACCTGAATGCCATCGACTTTTTTCAGCGTGAACTCCGGCAGCGGCAGTTGCAGCGGTTTCGGCTGTTCCGGCAGCGCGGCAAAGTCTGCCGCCTCACAGGTGAACAGCAGCAGACTGCTACGGCTGGGCAGGTTCAGTTCAAAATTCTGTGCCTGCGCACGGGCTGCTTTTCCGCTCCACAGGTCATACTGCCCCACCTTTTTTGTGGTGGGCAAGGTGATGATGGTATGGAGGTCGGTGTTGCCCTCGTTCACAAGGAACCAGCACTCGCTGCCTGCCCGCAGGAAATGCGCACTGCGCAGCTTCGGTACTGCCGGGCTGCACTGGAGGTCCGCAAGCTGCGAAAGATCGTTCGGGAGAGCGAGTGCATTGGGGAACCGCTGTTCCGGGTCGATGACGGCCGAGAACTCCATGCCACGGCAGAGCAGCTTTCCATCCTGCACGTTGCATTCGTTCCAGACGCTTTCTGGCAAATACTGAAAACCGACCTGCTGCTCATAGAGCGAGCGGACGGCTTCCGGTTCCAGCGCACGATTGCGGCACAGCACTGCCACTGGCAGGATGGCCGTTGTGTCGGTCATCAGGCAGGACAGCCGCCGCATATAGGTAGACCACAGCTTATAATGCTTCCACCAGTTGCTGTTGGGGCCAACATCTGGCGGACGTTCATCCTTTCGCTTGCCGACAATGCTGTAATAGAACGCGTGAGGAATGAACAGGTTGACGCCGCGTACGGCCAGCCAGTCCGTGTACCACTTGATGTCCCCGCCGGAAAGCTGCCATGGATTATTATCCTTATTGCAGGCTCCAAAGCACTCGTTGGAGTTGCGGCGGCGGTGCATCAGGCGGGCAGCATCCGCGCTGCACTTGCCAAGCGTGGAATCCAACCCCACAAGGCAGTCTTTTTCCGGTGCAATCCAGCGCAGGCACAAATCCTGACCGGGGATGCCGAAATATTTCTCTACCTCGATATCATCACTCTGGTGAGGGTGTCCCATCAGGCAGATGCTGTGCTGTTCGCACCAGCCGGAAAGTGCCGCATAGTAAACGCCGCCTTCCCGGTCAAGGATCATCTGATTGTAAAGCTGCGTATCCGCATTTTCGGTTTTCTCAAACAGTGCGGTCAGATTTTCCAGCTTACCGCCAGCTTCGGTGAACAGCTGGGCAAATCCCTTCGTCCAAGGGAACATCTTCTCCACGTTCCGTCCCAGAATGCTGGGTTCATCGGTGAAGAAGCCAATGATGGTATTGCCGAAGTATTCTTTCAGTTCGCGGTAATAGGCATCGTGGGTCAGGCCGATGAATCGCTGCACGACCTCCGGGTTCAGAATATCCGCACTTTCCGGGGCGTTCGGCTCGCCGTCATCTTCGCCCCAGTGGATGCCGCGGATGGTGCCGCCGCTCCTGCGTACCACCAAAACTCCCTTCGGAGTCTCCGCGAGGACTTCATCTCCCGGCTGGCTCTTGCTCACCAGTGTGATGCCCTGACTGACTAAATCGGGACGGCCGGCCGTGACCATGCCGTTTGCAGAACCGGAGGGGTACATTCCCTCATCGTACAGAACCACGGTCATGTTCAGCGCAGCGGCTTCCTTGACCGCCGTGCGGATGTAGGAAAAGTATTCTTTGGAAAGGTAGCGGATGCGTTTTGCAAGGCCGATGCGTGGATGCAGCACCACGCCGGAAACGCCGTGCGCATTAAAATCGTTCAGCTGGCGGCGAATCTCATCATGGGTCAGATTGCCGTTCAAAAACCAGAACGGAATGGGGGTAAACTCCCGCGAGGGCTTGGAAAGCAGTGTCAGTAACTCCATACGAACCTCCTATGGTTCATTTTTTGCAAGGGCACGAAGTTCGGCCCATCGTTTTGTACGAAAATAGAACAGCATCAGGATCATCCCTGAAAGAAAGCTCAGCGGCACGCTGGCCATTGCATAGCCGCCATAGCCGATCTGTGAAAGCAGGTATGCGACCGGTATCCGCACACCCCACAGAATGAAAAGATTTACGGTGGTCGGATACTTGATCTCGCCAATGCCGTTGGAAAAGCACATGATGACGTTCATCACCGCATACATCCATGTAAATGGAAGCACGATATGAATATAGCGCATTGCAAAGTCAAGAACGGCGGCATCCCGGGTAAAGAGTGCAAGAAGCGGGTTGCAGAAAATCGTAACGAGGATTCCGGCAGAGAACGTGATCGTTCCGGCACACAACGGAATCAGCCATGCACCACGGCACAGACGGCGATGATTTTCTGCGCCAAGGTTTTGACCGGAGAACACCGTCATGGTTGAGGAAAGCGAAGTAATTGCAATGTTTGCAATGCTGGTGATCTTTCCGGCCACCGAACACCCGGCAACAAAGGTGGAACCCTGAAGGTTAAACAAAACCTGCAAAATCAGGTGCCCGGTGGAATAGAGCGCCGTGTTCATTCCGAGCGGCAGGCCGATCTTTATCATTTTCCGCAGGGTCGTTTTATCAAACTGACGGGGCAGAAGTGGAAATTCCAGTTCCGGGGCATAGCGGCGGATGTACCAGATGCTGCACAGCCACGAAAGCACCTGCGCAGCCACAGTCGCCCATGCCACGCCATAGACGCCCATCCCCAGCTTTGCCACAAAAAACAGATCCAGCACAATGTTGACCACACAGGATACCAGCAGGAGCATCAGCGAGGAACTGCTGTTGCCCAGCCCCCGCAGGATCCCCGCATTGAAATTGTAGCCCATATTGCCAAGAATGCCGACCGTAATGATCCGCAGATACTGCACTGCGTAGGGCAGAGCATCCGGCGGAACCTGCATCAGCTTCAGGAGAAGCGGCCCCAATACAAGCCCCAGAGCCGTAAGCGGAACTGCCGCCGCATAGAGAAAGAATACTGCTGCCCTGAGCAGTTTTTTCAGTGTGGCCTGATCGGATGCTCCGCAGGCCTGCGAAACAAGGATGGAAATGCCGGAGCCAATGCCAAGAAAGATACACAAAAGAATTTCCAGCGGCTGTGAGCTGGTGGAAACTGCCGCCAGCGCCGCCGAATCACAGTAATTGCCGATGACCAGCGTATCCACCGTGCTGTACATCTGCTGGAGAATGCTGCCGGCGCAAATCGGCAGCGCAAAACGCAGGGTGCAGCCAAGGATCGAGCCATGCGTCATATCAGTCTGACGCGCAGATGCTTTATTCTGTATCATAAATTTGCTTTGTAAAAGAAGAAGCCGTGTCCCGCAAAAGACTGCGGAACACGGCTTCTGTGTTATCAGCTCTCAACTCCGTCGGCGGGGGATCATGCAGACCGGAGTTTGCGTCCGCTATGATTTTTACAGAGAATCGCGGATCTGCTTTGCATTTTCGAGGTCAGCCAGACGCCATTCCATGATACTGTTGGCATCCAGACCGTTGCAGTCAGCAACCATCTGATCCCACAGTGTATCGAACTCGCTGTCGGAAGATGAGTAGACCATCTTCCAGCTTGCAGTGGTGACCTTGTCCTTGATTGCATCGATCATCAGCTGCATATTGTCGTCCGGCAGGCTGGTAAAGCTGAACACATCCTGCAGGGGGCTTTCGCCAGAGTAATCATCGCCCAGCCATTCCTTCCAGTTCTCGTGGCCGGTGGTTGCACGCCACTGGTCGAACACCTTGGAAGAAGTGCCGATCTCGCTGAACTCGGTCCAGCCCAGAATGGAAGCGGTGCGGTAGCCGCCCTTGCCGTCGCCGAAACGGGTCAGGGTTCCGTTGCGGGCCAGGAACGGAGAGTTCCACATTTCCAGAGTCTCGCCGTTGGACAGGGTGAATCCAGAGGAATCGTTGTGGCCGTCCTCAAACCACTTGGTACCGGCCTCGGTCAGGTAAGCGTTACCCTGATCATCGCTGTACCAGAACTCTCCGTCCGGACCCTGAATGATGTTCAGGTATGCTTCGGGATCTGCCAGCATATCCAGATAAGCAAGGCACGCTTCCACATTCTTGGTGTTTGCGTTGATGCCGATCAGGTAGCGGCTGTCGCCGTAGGTGGTGACCGGTGCATAGAAGACCTTTGTGCCGGGGATGTGATATTCCAGATAGGTGGGTGCCCAGCCCGGCAGGTAGCCGGAGGGGATCTGGGCGTAGCCGCCGTCCACCTTGACCTTCTGGGTGGGACGGTCATTGTTGATGCTGTCCGGGTCCATCAGGCCGCGGCGGTAGACCTTGTTATACCATTTCAGGCCCTTGTAATACAAGCTATCCTTATCCAGAATGGAGTGGTACTCGCCGTTATACATATCGGCTTCCAGCAGGTAGGGCAGCTGATGCTCGAAGTAGCCCTGCCAGCGGTACCACAGGACCATGCAGGCCCAGAAGCTGGAGTCAGAACCGTTGTTCAGGATGGTGCCGAAGCAGGGAGTGCCGTCCTCTGCGGTGGGTCGAGCTTTCTGCATCTGCTCCATAACGTCGATCAGGTCGTCAAAGTCCTTGATCTCCGGTGCACCGATCTCTTCATAGGTGTCCCAGCGCAGGCGCAGGGCGTTGCGCTCAGTAGAGTTAATCCAGCTGTACTTGACGTAGGTGTCGCCGCACTCGCAGGGGATGCCGTACAGGCCGCCGGTGCCGGCGCTCTTGAACTTGCGGGCAAAGTTCAGGGACTTCTCGATCTTCTCAGAGCTGTTGACATGGGGCATCTGATCCAGATAATCGTCCAGATTCAGCAGCATACCGCCCTGCACCATGATGTCCAGACTCTGTTCGGGGATGAACATCACATCCGGCAGGTCGCCGCTGGCAAGGATGGCGTTGGTCTTTTCATCCGAGTAAGCCCAGATGTCCAGATTGAAGCCACGGGAAGCGAAATACTCGCCCTTGAAGCCGCCAACCAGACCGCTGGATACGTTTGCATCACGGGGATAGAAAGTAATGGTCTGCGGGCCGCTGGAAGCGGAACCGGAGGTATTTCCTGCGCTGCCAGAAGTCGTGCTGGAAGAGCCGCCGCAGGCGGTCAGGGCAGCTGCCGAACCCGCAATGGCGCAGGTTTTGAGGAAATTACGACGCGAAATCTTTTTCATAAGAGGTTCTCCTTTTCTTGTATTTTTATAAGAAATTGTTTTTTCAATTCATCTGGAACTGCTTTAGCCCTTGACGGCACCGACCATCAGGCCCTTGACGTAGAACTTCTGCACAAAGGGGTAGACGCACAGGATGGGGATGACGACCACAGCGGTCAGGGTCAGACGGATGCCGGTGGGGGTAATGGTCGCAAAGGGGTTCTCGCCGGAGATCTGCTCCGCCGCAGCGGTGACCTGCTGCAGCAGCTCATACAGCAGATACTGCAGCGTGTAAAGCTTGGTATTGGTGATATACAGCTTGGTGGTGAAGAAGTCGTTCCACTGGTTCACGGCGGTGAACAGAGAGATTGTTGCAAGGATAGGAGTCTGAAGCGGCATCACGATCTTGAAGAAACGGGTCATGTAACCGGCACCATCCAGATACGCAGATTCTTCCAGCTCCGGGCTCATGGCTTCGATGTTGGTCTTGACCAGAACCATGTTGTACACGGACAGGCAGGACGGAATGACGTAGACCCAGAAGCTGTTGACAAGGCCCAGCATACGGTTGTTCAGGTAGACCGGGATCATACCGGCGGAGAAATACATCGTAACGACCGTAAAACGGTACCAGAACTTGCGTTTCCACATGTTCTCCTTGGTGAAGAAGTACGCCATGTAGCTGGTAAGCACCAGACTGATGGCGGTGGTCAGCACCGTGCGAGCGACCGAGATAAAGGCTGCATTGCCCAGATTCTGGATTTTGAAGATTTCAATGTAGTTGTCAAAGTTGATGCCTCTGGGCAGCAGGATGATCTGGTTCAGGTCTACGGCCTTCTGCTCGCTGATCGTGCAGATCATCAGATAATAGAACGGATACACGCAGATCAATGTGATGATAGTGAACACAATGAGGCCGATGATGTTGTAAATTTTATCTTCGGTGCTCATCTTGATGCGGCGTTTGGGGGGCTGCTTGATTTTTTGCCGGGTGGCTGTCATAGCAATCAATTCTCCTTTCGATCAGAACACGCTGGTGCCGCGGATCTTCTTCGAGGCAGTGTTGGCAAAGGTGAACAGGATCAGTGCAATAACCGATTTCATCACGCCCACGGCGACCGAGAAGGAGATCTGACCGCTGCCGATACCCAGATTGTAAACGTACAGGTCCAGAACTTCAATATGTTCCTTGTTCAGTGCGTTGCAGAAGGCCAGGTACTGGTCGATGCCGGAGTTCAGGAAGTTGCCGATGCTCATGATCAGCAGCACGAAGAAGGTGGGCATCAGCAGAGGGATCGTGATGTGCAGGATGCGCTGCCAGCGGCTTGCGCCGTCGATCATGGCGGCCTCGTTCACTTCCTGATCCAGACCGGTGATGGCTGCAAAGTAAATGATAGCATTCCAGCCGAGGTTTTTCCATGTGTAAAGCAGTGCCTGAATGAGCCAGACGTGCTTATCGGTGGTAAGGATGTTCACGGTCATTTCTGCGCCGAACTTGCTCATCAGGGAGTTAACCAGACCAGAGGAGCCAAACAGGCTGGACATCAGGGAGAACATGATGACCCAGCTGATGAAGTGCGGCAGCGTGGTAAGGGTCTGCACACATTTCTGGAAGCGGGTGCTCTTGATCTCGCTCAGGAAGATGGCAAACAGCATAGGCAGCGGCATGAGCAGGTAGTTGATGCACTGGATGCCTAGCGTGTTGCGCAGCACCCGGAACAGATTCTCGCGCATGATGGGGTTGCCAAACAGGTTGGTGAAATTCTGGAAGCCTACAAACTTGCAGTTTGCCAGCGACATGCCAGGCTTGTACTGAAAGAATGCGTAGACCCAGCCCCACAGGGGCATATAGTGGAATACGAACACGAGTGCGAGACACGGGAGGATGAGCAGGAACAACTTGAAACTTTCGATGCGCTTCTGGCGCGAACCGGCCGTTTCCAGCAGTTTGCCTGCAGCGGCTTTGCTGGACGACATTGAGGCGTCAACTCCTTTTCAGATTTGTGAATCGTGTGTGAACGATTTGTTGTGTTTCGAGTATAATCGAGCTTTCCGCCGTTGTATATAACAAAAATTTCAGCTTGTGTAAAAAATAACGGTTTGTGCAAACATGCAAAAAATACCATTTTTCAACAACAGAAAATTATGATACAAGCCATAATTTTTACAATTTACATTTTTCAAACTGCCCGTTACAATGAAGAAAAAGATGCAAAGCCGCTCTGCAAAGGGGCGCTTTCAGATTCAGGAGGAAGAACCTATCATGCTGACAAAATCCACAGATCCTGCGGTGCGTCCCAGCACTCCGCTCGCCTACGCGCAGAGCGCCTGCGACACCATGATACGCCGTTACGCTGCCGCCGATCTTCCGCCGAAAGGACATTTCCACTACCATCAGGGTGTGTTCCTCTCCGGCGTATACAAAACTTACCAGCTCTGCGGCAACGAAGCCTATTTCTCTTATATGAAAGACTGGATCGATTCCGTATTCACCGAGGATGGCCGCATCAAAAACGACTACAAGCACGGCGATCTGGACGACATTCAGCCCGGCATCCTGCTGTTCCCCCTGCTGGAAAAGACCGGCGATGAAAAATACCGCAAGTGCATCGAGTTTGTTGCCAAACAGTTGCCGGATGTCCCGCTGTGCAAGTGCGGCGGCCTGTACCATAAAGTCAGCCTGACCGGCCAGATGTGGCTGGACGGCCTGTACATGGCAGGGCCTTTTGCCGCTGAGTACGCCCGGAAGTTCAACCACCCGGAGTGGCTGGATTTTATGGTAAAAGAGATCTTCCTGATGCGCGACCACACCCGCGTTCCGGAAACCGGACTGTGGCGTCACGCATGGGAC
Organism: Faecalibacterium sp. AF27-11BH; assembly: GCF_003603005.1. Classification (NCBI taxonomy): domain Bacteria; kingdom Bacillati; phylum Bacillota; class Clostridia; order Eubacteriales; family Oscillospiraceae; genus Faecalibacterium; species Faecalibacterium sp. AF27-11BH. The sequence goes on along the minus strand of NZ_QVGS01000001.1, from coordinate 229,776 downwards.
GAGACTAAAACGGCGGACTGGTGTGACCCCGAAACGGGTCTTGCACCGGAATACTGGGGCCGCAGCCTTGGCTGGGTGCCGGTGGCCGTGATGGATGTTCTGGATCAGATGAAGCCGGAGGACGCACATTATGACAAACTCCGTGCTCTGGTCAAAGACCTGCTGACTTCCCTGCTGAAATACCAATCCGCAGATGGTCGGTGGTATCAGGTGATCGACAAGGCAGACCAGCCGGGCAACTGGCCGGAAAATTCCTGCACCTGTCTGTTTGTCGCTGCACTCAGCAAAGCAGTGCGGCAGAAGATCCTTCCCGAGAGCGCATTGGACGCAGCTAAAAAGGGCTACGAAGGCGTGATCCGCTCCCTGAACTGGGAAGGCAATGATTTGCTGATCGGCAAGGTTTGTGTCGGAACGGGCGTTGGCAGTTATGACTTCTACTGCGGCCGCCCCTGCTCCACCAACGATCTGCACGGTGTTGGAGCGTTCCTGCTGATGTGTACTGAACTGCACTCGGTACTTGCATCTTAAAAGCACCCACAAGCCTGCTTATCTTATTCTTCTCCTAACGAACAAAATGGAGCTGTACGGTTTTGTTCATCCGTACAGCTCCATTTTGGTTTATTCGGCATTTTCTTCGGGTTTCTTTCGCAGAACGCATAGTTCAGCGATCAGACCGCCGGTCGGGTTCTTCCGTATCACCAGACCGCACTTGGGGCCATAGTATAGTTGTATCCGCTGGTGCAGATTTTTCAGACCATAGCTTTCCTGCTCGGTGGCGATCGGCTCCTGCAAATGGGCATTCAATGCCTGCAAAGCATCTTCTTCCATGCCAAAGCCGTTGTCCTCTACTGTCAGAACGTAAGTATCCTCATCCCGGATATAACCACGGAATTGCAGGATATTGTCCTGCCGGGAGGGGTCAAAGCCATGAGCAAAGTAGTTTTCGATCAACGGCTGCAACACATTGCGGATGATACCGTATTGCAGGACTTCCTTATCAATGTCATATAAAATCTGCATGGCATCATTGTGGCGGGCACGGTAGATTGCAAGATACCGCTGACTGAACGCCAATTCCTGCTGCAATGGAATAAAGGTCTGCGCACCGATGAAGCCGCGGAAAACGGATGCGGTCTGCGCGATCAGTTCTGCCGTTTCATCATCCCCGTTTTCGTAGCAGCGGGCACGGAACACATCCAGCGAATTGTAGAGAAAGTGCGGATTGAATTTCGCCTGAAGCTCCTGCATCTCCGCTTCTTTGTGTTTCAGCTGGTAGTAATATGCCTTGTCGATGTTCTCTTTCAGGCTTTCGGCCATTTTATTGATGGAATGGGCAATGTCGGCAAATGCAGCCTGATAAAAGTTTCCTCCGATGCGGTAATCCAGCTGGTTCTGGCCCAGCGCATCCAGTCCATCCCGGATGCGGCGCGCCTCACGTTGAATCGTTCGCATGACCAGACAAAGCACAAGGATACTCAGCGCAGAGAGCTGCAAAATCGCCGTCAGAAGTTGCGGCGTGCTGGCGTTCGATTTCAAAAACAGTTCTTTCCAGTCGATCGTGTAGTAAACCGTGCCGCCACGTGTGGTGAATGGATCGACCATGGCATACCATTTTCCGGTATCTGTCTGGAATACGCCGCTGCCGGCCTGAAATATTTCCTCTGGAAGTTCGATGTGTTCCTCGCCCGAATGGTACAAAAGCCGCCCTTCGTTGCTGATGATCTCAAATTGCAGACTTTCCAGAGGCAGGTTTTCTTCCGCAAACTGCTGGATCTGGCTGATTCCATAGCCAAACAACAGAACACCCTTTGTGAGAGCAGGAGTGCCGCCCGCGACCGCAATCGTATTTCGGAGCTGTGAGCGTTCACTTTCAATTTCTCCGTAGATCTCCATCAGGTTGTTTTTCTGCTGCATCTGTTCCATGTATGGAAAATCATCAGGCAGGGCCTCCATGATCCCGACCCCGGTTCCGGTTTGGGAGGCGGCATAATAGATGTAATTGACCTTTCGCACCGATGAATAGGCCGCGATCCATTGGATGCGGTCATCACGCACGACAATCTGTGCCAGCACATTGGAGATGTCATGCAGTTCCACCGGAGTCAGTCCATCATCATCCGGGACAGCAAAATAATCACGTAGCAAGAGATAGGAGGTTGTCCTGTTTTCAAAAATCGGAAGATACGACTCCCAGAACTGCTCCGTCAGGTTCTGGTACGCATTGCCGACCTGCGTAAGCCGGATGTTGACATCTGCCAGAATCTCAGACTTCTTCTGCTCATAAGAAAGAGCGCAGACAAAAAGGCTTGTCAATATCAGAATGATCCAATAGAATGCTCCAATCAGCAAAAAGATATTCCAACGCCGACGGATCGGCTTCGTTGTCTTATCCATCCGGCCTTACCCCTCGTTCATGTGCAGCCCCATCCGATAGCGGGACGGTGATATTCCCTTGTTTTCACGGAAGCACTTCACATAGTAGCTTGCCGAAGCAAAGCCGACTTCTTCCGCAATGTCCTTGATTTTTCGGTTGGGGTTGCGCAGCAGGATGATGGACTGGTTGATACGGCACTGCATCAAATAATCATTGAAAAATGTTCCCGTTTCCTTTTTGAACAAATGGCCGAGATAGGCAGGGTTCATGCCGTTCTTCGCACAAAAGTCCTTGATGGAAATGCCCGCGCCCTCCATCACGCTGTCATGTATATAGTGCAAAGCGACCTGAACGATGGGGCTGAGTTCGGCAAGGCATTTCATAAATGCCTGCCGCCCGGTCACGAGCATATCTTCCACCGCACGGGCAAAGTCGCTCTCCGAGTGCTGTTTTTCCGGTGTCCATGTGGGAACGCGGAGAACTTCTCGTAGATTTTCCTGTGCCGGGAACTCACTCATCAGAACGCGCAGACAGCCTTTGTGCAGCCTTGACAGCGATTTCAATGGGGCATCTTTTCCATCCTGCTGGTACAGCTTGGTGGCAAGGTGGCGATAACCGGTGTCCCGGATGTTCTGGTCCGGCAGATAATACAGGATGCGCACTTCCTCCGCCAACAGGTCGGCATCAATGCCGAGCGTGTCGGTTTCCTCTTTCAGCAGCACCGGGCTGTCCGAAAGATCATTCATGTCGATGGTGTCGCAGGCGTTCAGGTAGCTCATGTGGAGCAGATCGGTTTCCTTGACAGATGTGCCAATGGCAACACGAACTGCATCCACTGCATTGCTTTCCTGCGCCGCATGAGAAATTTCATCCGAAATATTCTCTCTGGAAAGATCGCGCCCGCCGAGAATCATGACCCAGCGGCCTTTTTCGTCCCAAAAGCCGTTTACTTCATAGCTGGCAGACAACTGTTCCCGACAGGCCGCCCGGAACGCCGCAAGGGAAGATTTTCCGCGCCGCACAGCACACACTACGCAATACTCCGGCTGATACAGATTGATGCCCAGCACGGCGGCGCGCTCGCCCAATTCTTCGCTGCCGATGGAGCCCGATACCCACCGGTTCAGCGTGTTTTCCCGCAGAAGATCCCGGCTGTTTTTGCGGCGGTTGTAGATATTGTCCAATGCTTTCTGGATAGTCTGCTCCATCTCCACATCGGCGACCGGCTTGAGCAGATAGTTCTCAACGCCAAGCTGGATGGCACGGTGGGCGTACTCAAACTCGCCGTACGCAGTCAGCAGGATACAGTGCGTATCCGGGTACAGACTGCGCACCTTTTCGATCAGTTCCAGACCATCCATGCGGGGCATCCGAATATCTGTTACCAGCAGGTCAATGCGCTGCTGCTCAAAATACTCCAATGCCGCCTGTCCGTCCGATGCAGTCAGGAGCTTGTCCACACCAAGTTCCTGCCAACCGATCCGAACCTTCATCACTTCCAGAATTTTCTCCTCGTCATCTACAAGTAACACAGTGTACATGACAATATCCTCCTATTTTCCATTTACCTGTTTTGAGGATACCAAAATTGAACAGATTCCGTCAAGGGTTTCATCTGTTGTATTCTACAGTTCTTGATATGTTCTGAAATATTTTATATGTACTTCCCACGAAATCAACGATAGAATATATTTAGAAGTACTGGAATTGAAGGAGTTTTTATGTTGGAACACTATTTTTCGCAGAACGGTCTGACCGCCTGCTATACCGATACCGCTATCACCCTGTTCTGGGACAAGCCCGCTGCCGCTGGTGCAGTGGAAACCTATACCATTCTGCGGAATGACACCGTAGCCGACACAACCACCAAGACCCATTTTACGCTGGAGCATCTCCTCCCGGAAACGGAGTACACCCTGTTCGTCCAGTGGCGGGGCGGCGGAATCGGTGAACTGACCGTCCGCACTACGCCCACGAAACATTGGCTGGATGTGGCCGCTGCGCCTTACAATGCAGTGGGTGACGGTAAAACCATGAACACCGCTGCATTGCAGAAAGCCATTGACGACTGCACGGAAAATGAGTGCGTTTTCTTTCCGGCAGGTATATACTTGACCGGTGCCTTGCGGCTGCACAGCAACATGGAATTGTATCTAGAAGAAGGGGCTGTCTTGCAGGGCACTGCCGACCCGGAGGACTATCTGCCGCGCATTCCCAGCCGCTTTGAGGGCACCGAGATGGAATGTTACAGCAGTCTGCTGAACCTTGGCACGCTGGACCACGCCGCCGGGCCGAACTGTGAAAACGTCATCCTGCGCGGCAAAGGCACCATTGCATCCGGCGGCAAGCTGCTGGCCAGCCGCATCATTGAAAGTGAGCGCGAGCGGCTGAAAGAGTATCTCGCCCAGAACGCAGACCTCGTATCCACCTGCGAAAACGCCGATACCATTCCGGGGCGCGTCCGCCCTCGCCTCGTCAATATGAGCAACTGCCGGAACATCTGGATGCAAGGGCTAACCTTTGCCAACGGTGCCAGCTGGAACCTGCACATGATCTACTCCGACCAGATCGTGACCGACCACTGTACCATCAAATCGGATGGTGTGTGGAACGGCGATGGCTGGGACCCAGATTCCTCCACGAACTGCACGCTTTTTGCCTGTGAGTTCTGCACCGGCGACGATGCGGTGGCTATCAAATCTGGCAAAAATCCGGAGGGCAATGTCATCAACCGCCCGACCAAGCACATCCGGGTGTTCGACTGCCACAGCGGCTTCGGCCACGGCATCTGCATCGGCAGCGAGATGAGCGGCGGCGTGGAGGATGTGAAGATCTGGGACTGCAACATGTCTGTATCCACCTCCGGGCTGGAGATCAAGGCCACGAAAAAGCGTGGCGGCTATGTCCGGGATGTGGAGGTGCGGGACTGCACCCTTTCTCATGTGATGGTGCATTCGGTGGGCTACAACGATGACGGCATCGGCTCCGCTGTGCCGCCCATTTTGGAAAATTTCCGTTATGAGCGGGTCACCCTGCTGGGCCGGTACATCGACCACGACCATCTGTGGCATTCCTGCCCGGCCATTGAGCTGTGCGGCTTTGATGTGCCGGGGTACGAAGTGAAGAACGTCCGGTTCAAGGATGTGGTGTTGGAGGACAACAACGGCCCTGCCCAGAGCATCCAGATGCAGAATTGCCAGAACGTCAGCCTTGAAAATATCACCGTGCAGGCCGGCACACAGCCGGAATAAAAGAAAGGAGCAGTTCGTATGAGCATTTTTCAGCAGAATTATGATAAACCGGGGCCGGGCGTAGAACGCGACACGCCACGCAAAACAGGTCTTGCCCGCATCGTTGAAGTCCTGAGCCGCGATTTCTTTTCGTTCTGGAAAGCAAGTCTCCTGCTCTTGCTCAGCTGCATCCCGCTTGTCTTAGGTGTGCATATTACACTGCTCAACTCGAATGCCGTTCTGATGCTCCTTGCCTCGGCACTGGGCGGAATGATCGCCGGCCCGCAGCTGTGCGGTATTGCAGATACCATTCTGCGCAGCCTGCGGGAGGAAGCCGGATTCTGGTGGCACACCTATTCGCAGGCATGGAAACGCAATGTGCGCTTCTGTCTGCTGCCCGGCGCGGTTATGGGCATCTTGGTCGGAATGCAGTTCTTTGTCCTGTGCAATCTTGGCAAACTTACCGTGACCGCAGGACTAGCCGTTACACTGATTCTGGGAATCCTTCTTTCGGTCAGCATTTTCCTGCTGGTCTGGATGCAGGCCGCTGTGATGAACCTCTCCTTCGGAAACATGATTCGCAACGCGGTGCTGCTCATTCTGATCAGCCCTGTTCGCGCAGTCGGAGCAGTGGCTGTCCAGATTCTGTACTGGGGTGCGATCTGGCTGTGGTCGCCGGTATCGCTGGTCATTTTTGCCCTGACCGGTGCATGGCTTCCGTTCCTGCTTAGCGTTTTTCTTTTGTATAAGCCGTTGGAACAGAACTTTGAATTGGAAAAGAATATTTCCACTCTCCAAGCGGAAAAGTATGCGGACTGAAAGGACGCATTGTTGCAAACCTGCTAACGAGTGTCAATAGCCTGAACAAAAAATCATCAAAAATTTATTGCCGGGTGCAGTTGAGCATCCGGCAACTTTAATAAGCCGACAACACAGCTTGTCGGCTGAAAATCATCGTAATGGTTCATCAGAAACCATCAACAGGCATCAGGAGATGGCTGGGAACGCAGAAATTCAGTAACACGAGCGTAATAGACTCGCAGGAACTTCGCACTTCCTGCGACGGTATAAACGTAATAATGCTTTCCTTCGGAACGCTTTTTGTCCATAAAGCAGTAAACAGCATTTTCCGGGTTTGAGCGTGTTAAAATAATATTCGATACAATAAAAATAGTTCGCCTCAGATGCGGTGAGCCTCGTTTAGAAACGTGGCGTGACTTGGATTCAAATGCACCAGACTGGAACGGCGGTGCGTCAATACCAGCAAAGGCTACCAACGCTTTCTTGTTTTTGAACCGCCGAACATCACCAATTTCGACCATAAGAGCAGGCCCGGTCTGGGTCGTTCAAAACTTGCATGAGGTGAGAAGCGGCTTCTGCAAGGGAATCGTACTTCATCTGTTCAGGAACTGGCGTTTCCAGAAGAGAAACGCCCCACGCCTGCATACAGTCCGCAAGTTCTTTCTGTGCCTGCAATGCTGCCGCCTTACGCACATCCGGGGTGGTTTCTGTATCCAGAACGTAGGCTGTGGAGTATTTTCCGTTGCGATCTTCCGTCAACTGCACCATGGAGTAGTGCTCATTCCAAAAGCGGCAGAAGCGAACCCTGCCGCCGATATTCTCCATGTCATGGCACAGTTCTTCTTCGCTGCTCCATTGTGGTGTCTCGGACAAAATGCAATTCAGTTCCGAAAGAGCCAGCCGTTCTTCCGCCGATAGCTCTCCATGCAGGCATTCACGTTTTAGATTATTCTGCCAATACGGGCTCAACTTTCCATTCCGGGCATCTTCCATTGCTTCTTCGATATTGGGTAGCATTGTCATGTCGTTCACCTCAAATACTCGCCATCAGTGTTGTATACACGCTTATGGTGTTGATCATAGACTATTTGAGGGCAAAAAGAAAGAGCGTCAGCACGTTTGCTGCGCTCCTTGATATAGGTGTTATTTTATGATATAGGGGATATTATCGGTGTATGCGTTCAGGATGTCAATGGCGGCTTTCTTCTGCCCCGGCGTAAGTCGGCTCAGCTTTCTGCTCAGTTCATCATCTGCCACATGGGAAGCAGATGCAACCGAATCCCGGATCAGCACATCGGCAGATACGTCCAGCACCTCGACGATTCGGATAAAGGTTTCCAGTTTAGGGATTTTTACTCCGCGCTCTAAATCCCCAACATAATTTGCTGACAAATCGACCCGTTCTGCAAACTGTTCAATCGTCCAGCCTTTTTCCTTGCGCTGCTCTCGTATTCGTTGACCCAAAAGCGTATTCATAGCGACCTCACATTCTAATTGTGTTTGTTGCACACCAATAGCATACCTGTCGCAATTTTTGTTATACGCAATCCATTTGTGTTTATTCAACGCCATTCGGGTAATTTCAAGGTGGAAAATTTTTGTGCGTATCTTTGGTCAAAAAAGCAATGGTCTTTGGGGACGGTACATGGTACAATAGCAAACGTCGTGCCCCTTGGCACATGAACGAAGGTAAAAGGAGCTGCTGAACGTGGATACGATCTATCTGCTGCCCGGTGAGGAACGCTGCGTTGATTTTCGAGATGCTAATGGAGTCCCGAAGGTACACTACACTTACTGTTCCATCCGTGGCAAACTTTTCAACTGCACCTGCTGCACAAAGGACGAAGCCCAGCGGCTGTGTGAAGATTGGCTTATAAAACAGGACCGCTGCTATATAAACTAAAAAAGCCGCCGAGGACGCTTCCCAAGTAGGAAAGCTCCTCGGCGGTATTCGTTTAGCGGGTCTGCGTTTTTTCGGTGGTGTCCTTTTCCTCTGCAAAAAAGCGTTCTACGTTTTTCTGCGCACGAACCAGTTCTTGCATCTCGTTCCGTGCCTTGCGGTAGTCCGGGTAGGCTGCTTTCTTCTTAGTCAGCAGTTCTGCGAACTCTGCGTCCAACTCCTTGACCTTCGGCAGCTTTTGCAGCCCGACCTCGTCAAAGGCAGCTTTCGCTGCCTTGTGCAGGGTGATTTCTTCCCGGTGGGCTTCCAAAAACTTTTTACTGTACCCTGACTTGCGGTAGGCATCATAGACCGGACGGGTCTTGGCATAGTTGATAATGTGGGTTTTCAGGACGGCGATTTCTGTCAACCTCGCTTCTGCTGCCTTGATGGAATCGCCCATGGCATGGTAGCGTTCGGTTGCCGCTGCTGCACGTTCCCGCAGTTCCTCTGCGTTACCGATTTTCTGCTCCTGCAAAAACAGCAGCGTCTTGGACATCTCTTTCAGGTTGAACTTGGTCGCCCACTTTTTGTAACCGACACTTTTGCCCTCTGCCATTTTTCCCTGAATGTCCACCAGCAATTGGAAGGGCTGCTCCTGCGGCGGCTTCTTCTGGTACGGCTGGTGCTTTGCCTTTCCGTCCAGCGCTGCCTTGATCTCGTCCTCACTGTACCCGCTGCCCAGCGTTCGGAACCGAATAAAGCGTTTCTGCCCCTTGCCCTTCACTGCCGTATGCTTGCCACGCTTGACTTCAAAACCCTGCTGCTCCAGCATTTGCAAAAATGTTTTGTAATCCTCCGGCTTTTCCGCAAGGATTGTGTCGATGATTCCGCACAGGCGGTCACGGTTACTTTCCTTGGGTGGATATTCAAAACTCTCTTCTCAGCTTCAGCTTTCATAGCTGCCCGCAAGGAACTTACATTTATTCGACTCGAATGTTTACCGGATTCAGTGTAAGGTTGCCTCCGCCCGCCACCTTATACCATTTGCCCCTTTCGAGTTTGATTCTTTCCGTTACGCCCTGTGTAATATATCCGATTCTGTATTTTTCTCCAGTCTCTACATCGGTAAAGACCACCTCAGTATCACAATCACCGCTCACTTTTACAGTTCCCCAAAGTGGCTGTATTTGTTCTGTCTTTATGGTGCCTTCATCGTTTGAAAGGGTGAAAGTATGGCTTCTCTGAATATTGATATAAATCGCCACCAGAAAAACCGTTGCCAGACATAAAGCAAACCTTCTTGTTTTCATCGAAACACCTCCTGCAAATTCGGTTTTATCGAATCATATCACATAAGCGGACTCTTCAAACTTACAGTTCGGTTTCCACCGCAAGCTGCTCCTGCTTTTCTTTTTCGTCAGCGATTTGGACATCAACATCTTCGCGCATCTTTTTCAGAAGTGCAAGGACTCGCTTGATTTGATCCTTGGTGTTTTCCACTCTGCTCTGTGCCTGGTTGATGTGATCCAGAACTGCCCAGTCTGCAAAGAGGCCATCAAAGAAGAAATCCGCAAATTTCAGAAAGCTGTCTACTGTAATCTGAAGGTCGGCGGTGATTTCAACATCGGAAAGTTCAGTTTTGAACCGCCGCAGTTCCACTTGAAGCTGTTCGATTTGTTCCTGAGCATCGTCCAGTTCTTCATACTTGGCAAGATCGGCCATCAAACCGCCGCCCATTACGTCCCATGTACTCCAGCCCTCGGCATTGTCGAGGGTTTCCAGAACTTCATTGACCGTATGCAGGGCGGTCTTTCCGGCGTTGATGGCTTCCAGCAGCTCCCGCTTTTGGACTTTCAGTGCGGCAATGCGGCTTTCGCTTTCCACAATCTGCCGTGCGGCAGGGTGGGCAGATGCTTTGATGCTTTTGATTTTTTCGGAAAGAGCAGCTTGATACTGCCTTTCGCAATCGGACAGCCGTGCTAGTCTATTTTGAATCTGCTCCAAGTCGGCATCAACGGAAGAAAGATCATGGAGAGCCACATCGTACTTGACACGGGCTGCATAGGCTTCCTGCCGTTCCTTGTCCATCTTCTCATCCATCTTTCCGATTACCTGATAGAAAAATGCGGCAAGGCTGTGTCCCTCCAGACGGTCCACGTCAGCCTGCTCTGCCAGCTTGGATTTTTCCAGCTTTTTCAGGCGGTCAGCAAGCGTATCTCTCTGGGCGGTCAGTTCTTTCTGTTTTGCTTCGCAGCTTTTCTTTTCAGCGACCTGCTGCCAAAGCTCTTTCAACGTAGAATCACTCATATGGAATGTCCTTTCCCGGCATTACGTTTCTTCGTTCAGAAGCTGGTTCAAAAAATGCTGCCGATTATTTACAAATGTTTTGGTGATAACGTAGCTGTCCGTATCTTCATACTGACAAGGATGAATCGTGCCATTGTCGAAGCTAAAAATCTCAGCATCAGGCATTCCGAGGAGAATGGGTGAATGTGATACGATAATGAATTGCGCCCCTTCTTGGGCACACCGATAAATGTTGATCAGTAACGTGAGCTGCCGCTGCGGGGATAAAGCGGCTTCCGGCTCGTCAAAAATATAGACTCCATCTGCACCCATGTAGTCCTGCGCAATGGCGAGGAAACTTTCACCGTGTGATTTTTGGTGATAGCCTTTGGAGGGATGATCGTCATCGGAATAGTCGATTTCCTTGGTGGCTACATTATAGAAACTCTCTGCTCGGAGAAAATACCCGAACTTTGGTCTGCGATACCCCTTGGAAATCGTCATAGCCTCACATAGTTCCGAATGGGAGTTGTATGTGGAAAATGAATAGTTCTTCGTTCCACCCTCTGCGTTGAAGCCGTAAGCAACAGCGATTGCTTCCAGAAGCGTAGATTTTCCACTTCCATTTTCGCCAACAAAGAACGTAATGGGCTTATGGAATGTAAAAGTGTCGATTCCACTGATGGCAGGAATCTGACGAACATAATTGTATGGGCGAACTCTGTTCCAGTCGATGGTCAGCCCTTGGATAAACAGATCGTTCATGCAGCACTCCATACTATATAATGTAAGAAACACTTAGTTCCGCTCAAACCCAAGATAGCGGGTGCCCTGAAAACTCAGCTTTCCAATGTCGCCCTCCACAAGCATTCCGTAGTCCGAACCACTTACGGTAAGCTCCATGCGATCGCCGCTCTCTACCTGAAAGGTCACATAATAGGTCGTGAACGTATGCGCCATCGTATTGTCTGTATGGTGGCGAGAAACTTCCGTGCGCTTTGCCACAACCGTTGCCGGAACGGTCAGCCGCGGCGAATGGTTGTTTTTATTCCATGTGCTGATATTTCCGATGATGGTGTATAGGATCATGCCCAAAACCACAAGGAACAGGATGGGAAACAGAATGCTGAACAGCAGATCAATTCCAGCGTAAAACATCTTATTCCTCCAAAATTTCTTCCAGCAGGTCCTTTACATCGTCCAGAAAAGATTCTTCTCCGAGGGTGTTCACCTTGAAGAACACCGCTTGACTGCCTCCTGCAGTGATGGCAGACAGCCGGATCGGACTGTCCGCATTCTGGAACATGGTCAGTGTCAGACTCAGGCGGTTGCCGCCCATCATGCTGTACCGTTCAAACACACGGACACTGCACCGGGCATCGCCCTCTTTGAAATCACTGCCTGCCTCTAAATCTGCCGACCAACTGCTGTCTGGGATTTCTTGTTCCAGCTTCCGAAGCAGCTTGTCAAAGTTTTTGTTTCGGATGGTCTTTTCAAAGATTGCCATAATGGTTCCTCCGTTCTGACAATTAAAAATCGGTCCCTTATTTTTGATACGAGCAGAGCCACAGGAAAATTGCGGAGAAATCGCTTGAAGAGAGGAATTTTGTCTGATTTGATTATAGCATATCTTTTGGAAGAACAAAATACTTTATGTACGCCGCCCGTAGGCGGCAAAGATCAGTCCAGGGGAAATTCCAGTTCGACAAACTCTGCATCGGTCAGCAGTTTCAGCTTTTCGATAACCCCCTCCGACAGCTTTCGCAGGGCAGGTTCGTCGGGCATCAGATAGCACTGCATCAGCCGCAGTTCGTGGATAAGCCCCATCCGGGTGCCGGTGTTGTAGAACATGGAGATAATGCTCAGTCATCTCGGTGTCGGCATGGCCTACATTGCCTCCATGGGCTGGATCTTGTTTATGCAGAGAAAGGGCCTTTGGCAGCAGCTGATCCACGCAGCCGCCGGATGTGAAAAGCTCTTCTTCACACTGGGTGGTTTAGTGTTGATGATGAGCCTGCACATTTTTTCCATTCATGCTAACCATCTACGATTATTTCCTCAATAGGTCGTTTTGCATTTTATGCCATGCAAAAGGCAGAATCAGATATAAAAAGTTCTTTCGTATGTAAAAGCCTTCAAAAACAACTTGAAACACTTTTGTTGCAATGGTACAATAATAATGTTATTTTATGGAAGCTCGGCGCAAAGCCCATGCGGACAGGCCGCGGGTGTGTGGATTCCTGTGGGATGTGTAAGAATAGCTAGGGCAGCACTGCGCTACTGCACTTTCCGATAATGTGAGGAAGGTATATTTATATGATGAAAAAGATCTCCCGCCGCTCTTTTTTGCAGGTCTGCGGCATTACGGCAGCCACGGCGGCGTTGACTGCCTGCGGCGGCGGTAAGACCGAAACGGCGAAAAAAGACGATGCGCACGAAGCCATCACCTTTATGGCACCTTATAAGGAGATAGAAGCCTTTATTGAGCAGGTACACAGCGTTTACCCGGAAGTGAACATCGAGGTCGTGCCCTACAGCGGCGATAACACCACCACCTGTTTGCAGAATATGTTTGCGGCAGGCGACCTGCCGGACGTCTGCACCTTGACCTACTACGACCCCCGGATCGATCTGGTCTCCGACAAACTGCTGGACCTTTCCGGCTACGATTTTACGGATAACTATGTGGAGTCCCGTCTGCAGGACGTGTTCGACAACGGTGCCATCTACCTGCTGCCCTCGACCTACAACTGCTACGGCATCACCTACAACAAGACCCTGCTGAAAAAATACGGCTGGGAGCTGCCCAATTCTTTCGCTGAGCTGGAAGAACTGGCGGAAAAGGCCAAGGAAGCCGGGGTCAATCTCTGTCTGCCGCAGATCCAGTATCCGGGCTACGGCTTCCAGTATCTGTGCAACATTGCGGACGCCGATTTCCTCGGCACACTGGACGGCAGGCTGTGGCAGCGGGATTATCTGTCCGGTAAGGCGAATGTCAGCAATACCCCCGGCATGATGCAGGCGATGGCCTATGTCCAGAAGTGGAAGGACATCGGGATGCTGAACGACACCGGCGACGCTCTTGACGACAATGTGACCCGGCAGAGGATGACCGAGGGCAACACCCTGTTTCTGATGGGCGGCACCAACGGCATCGTGGAGGCAGACGGCAACGCCGATAAATACGGGCTGATGCCGTTTCTCTCGGAGGACGGCACCCAGAACGTTTTTGTGCTGAATGTGAACCGCTTCTACGGTCTGAATAAAAAGCTGGAGCAGAACCCCCAGAAGCTGGAAGATGCGCTCAAGGTGATGCGTGTGCTTTCCACCGTTGCAGGCACCAGCGCTCTGCAGCCCGCAACGGCGCTGAAAAGCAGCCTGCTGCCCTTCAAGGACGCAAAAGCGGACGGCACCTACTATGCCGACATCGCCGATGCCCTGAATGCAGGCAACACCGCGCCCTTTATCTATTCCGGCTGGGAAAACACCATCGTGACCACTGGCCTTAAAATGCTGGACTTCATGAAGGGCAATGCCACCATGGAGGATGTGATCCGTCAGCTGGACGAGGATCAGGATAGTGTGGTGAACAACACCCCGGATACCATCACTACCGTTACGGAGGAGCTTTCGCAGGAGGACTGCGCCATGCTGGTGGGCCGCTGCTTTGCACAGGCTACCGGCAGCGACCTTGCGCTGGTGTCGCTGAGCACATGGATTCCCGGCAACCCCACCGATCAGAACCATCACGGCGTAGCTGCCAAGCTGTACGCCAAGGGCATTACGGATTACGACCTTTCGGTGATCCTGCCCACCGGCTGGAACCGCACCATCCAGACCGTTACCCTGACCGGGCAGCAGATCAACGACCTGCTGGCCACGGGCTACGATGCCTACGGCAACGGCAAGGGATACCCCTATGTGCTGGTAAGCCCGGTGCAGCCGGATGCGGGCAAGACCTATCAGGTTGCCATCTGCGGTGTGAGCGACCAGTTGGCTGCGGAGACCACGGTCACAGACAGCGGCGTGGTGGGCATGGATGCTGCAAAAGCCTTCTTTGGTGCATACACCACCATCAGCCGGGCAGATACCGCATGGAGCTAGGGTGCGTCTGAAACAGAACAGACAGGAGATACCAGATGTGAACAACAAACTATATATAAAGCTGCTTTGGGGCACCGGCTTTGTCATTGTTGCGGTCATCCTGACCCTTTTTATCATGAGCCAGACCTACATCCAGAACCTTGTCTACCATGAGCGGCTGAACCAGATGGAAGAGGTCACCCACCAGATGTTCCGCAGTCTGGAGGATGTGATCGACACCCATTGGAGCGAGGTGAATGTACAATGCAATTATTTGTACTGCACTCCGTTAAAGACCGATACCGAGTTCTATCGCTATCTGAAAAAGCTGTCGGAGCTTTCCAATTACCATGAAAGACAGATCGAACTGATTGCCGTGGACTCTGCCGGACATTACTATACCGAGAATGGCGGCATGGGGCTGCTAAGGGAAATGAACTATCTGGCAGACTCTCCGCAGTGGGTCAGCTACGTTTCCAACTCGCTGACCGTGGACGACTCCCGGATGGTGTTTCTGGAAAAGCTCTCCACCCCCATCACACTGCAAAGCGGAGAAAAAGAGATCACCCTGTGCTACTTTGGTATTTCGCAAAGCATGACCCAGCTGAACGATTATTTCCGCTGTGATGCCTACGAAAATAACAACAGTGTCTATGTGCTGGACGACAACGGTTTCAAGCTGTTCAACGCCAATGATACCGAGCTGCTGAAGGGGCATAACGTATACACCGTGCTCTCCCGGATGTCCTATCTGCACGGTTCTTCCTTTGCGGAGGCAAAGGAGCGGCTTGACCGCACAGGCTCCTGCTATTCCAACGCCGTGCTGGACGGGACCGAGTATTTCTACGCCCTGAAGCAGATGGAAAACGCCCAGTGGACACTGGCGTTCCTTGTTCCGGCAAAATATGTGGCCGTGAATACGCAGAAGCTGGTCAGCATCGTCATGATCATCATCATCGTCATTGCGATGGTGTTCTCGGTCATAACAGTTTTTGTCGGCTGGTCTCTCCTGCGGCAAAAGCAGCAGCAGGAGCTGCAGGCAGAAAAAGAAGCGAACCTCCGTCTGGAGCAATACAACATCCATCTGACGCAGGTAAACGATGAGCTGCGGCAGGCACAGGACATTGCCGCAGAGGCGTTACAGTCCGCCGAGCGCGCCAGCAAGGCTAAGACGGACTTCCTTGCCAACATGAGCCACGATATCCGCACCCCCATGAACGCCATCATCGGCATAACTACGCTGATGAAAAACGAGCTGCACCAGCCGGAAAAGCTGGCCGAACATCTGGACAAGCTGGAAAATTCCGGCCAGCTGCTTCTGGGCATCATAAACGATATTCTGGACATGAGCCGCATCGAGAGCGGCAAGACCACCCTGAATGTGGAAAAAATGAATCTGCCCCAGCAGATCAGCCAGCTGGACAGCATCATCCGCCAGCAGGCAGGCCAGCGCCGCCAGACCTTTACGGTAAACACCCATCTGCAGCACGAAAACGTGCTGGCAGACCCCAACCGTCTGAATCGGGTGCTGATGAATATTCTCTCCAACGCAGTCAAGTATACGCCCACCGGCGGGCATATCCGGTTTGAGGTGGACGAGCTGCCCCGAAACGAGCACTACGCCCGATACCGCTTTGTGGTGCAGGATGACGGCATCGGCATGAGCAAGGCCTACCAGAAGACTCTTTTTGACCCCTTTACCCGGGAGGAGCGCTCCGGCACCAACAAGGTGCAGGGCACCGGCCTTGGTATGGCCATCACCAAGAACATTGTTGACCTGATGGGCGGCTCTATCAATGTGGAGAGTACCACCGGCAAGGGCACTCGCTTTGAGGTGGTGCTGGAATTTCTCGTTGATGCCGAAGCAGATACGGTGCCAGAGGCACAGATGCTCCCGGAGGAAGAGGAAGAAACTTCTCCTCTGTCCGGCATGAAGTTCCTCTGCGCCGAGGATAACGCCATCAACGCCGAAATTCTGGAAATGCTGCTGGAAGCCAATGGCGCAAGCTGCACCATCTGCTCCAACGGTCAGGAAATCGTGGATGCCTTTGCCAGCGTAAAGCCCGGCGAGTACGACATGATCCTGATGGATGTGCAGATGCCTGTGATGGACGGCTTGGAAGCCACCCGCCGCATCCGCAGCGGTGAAAACCCGCTGGGCAGGATCATTCCCATCCTTGCCATGACCGCCAATGCCTTCCTTGAGGATATGCAGAAGAGCAGGGAAGCCGGCATGGACGAGCACCTGTCCAAACCTGTGGATATTGCTGCGCTGGAGCAGACGGTAAAACGCTTCCGTGTTATCCCCCCGAAAATAAATAGCGGACAAGCGCGTTTCCGCAGAGAAAGCACACAAGCGATGTAAATGATGCAGGAGAAGCTTAGAACGTGAATACACTTTCCGAGATCGAGGAATATTACAAAGCGCGTGAGCAGCAGCTGTTGGAAAAACTTCATCAACAGGAAGCCGCTTCTGCTGCAATGCCTGACGGATATCCAAGCTGCCCTGAAAGAAGAATTACAGCAGCACAACTGAGCTGCGGATGCAATCAAAACAGGAGTATAAAAAGCCCGAATGAAACACAGAATCTCACGCCGTGCATTCCTGAACGGATGCACGCTGCTGGCGGCAGCTGCTGCCGTAAGCAGTCTGACTTCCTGCGGAGAAGAGGAAGCGAAAGACAGCGGTCTTGCACAAATCGTTGTGGGAAGCGACAGCTATCCACCTTATATCTATCTGAATAATGACGGTGTTCCCACCGGGATCGATGTGGAGATCGCCACCGAGGCGTTCCGCCGTATGGGGTATGCTGCCCGGTTTGAAACGATCAACTGGGAGCAGAAAACAAATCTTGTGGAAAGCGGCGCCATCGACTGCATCTGGGGCTGCTTTTCCATGGATGGACGCGAAGAGGTATACCGCTGGGCGGGGCCTTACATGGTGAGCCGTCAGGTGGTTGCGGTGGATGCCCACAGCAGCATCCGATCCCTCAGCGACCTTGCCGGCAAGACCGTCGCCGTGCAGAGCACCGGCAAGCCGGAGGAGATCTTTCTCAGCGGCTCCGACCCGCGCATCCCGCAGACGGTGGAGGTGCTCAGCATCGAAAACCGCAGTGTGCAGTACGCAATGCTGGCCTGCGGCTATGTGGACGGCATCGCCGCCCACGAGACAGGCATCCTGCAATATATGAAGGACAATGCCATAGACTTCCGCATTTTGGAGGAACCGCTGCTGGTCACCGGGCTGGGCATCGCCTTTGCCAAGAACGACACCCGCGGGCTGGACAGCCAGCTGACCGATACCCTTGCGCAGATGCGCACGGATGGCACGCTGGAGCAGATCGTTGGCCGATACCTTGAAAATGCTTCGCAGTATCTGGAGGTGGACACCATTGGCGCGTAAAAACAGAACCACCCCGGATAAAAGGATATGGACAGCCTATCTGATCATCGGCGTGCTCTTGATGGCCGGTGTTGCTTTTTTCTCCAGCTGGCGGGCAATGCGCACAGCAGAGGAACGCTTTTGCCAGACCCTTGAGTTTGTCAAATCCCAGTCCACCAGCTTTGAAAAGCACAACGATACCATCACGGCAAAGGCACTCCGCCGCACGGCGGTCGCAGTCCATCAGCTGGCAGAGAATCCTGCGCTTGACCTCTCCGACCCGCAGTGCCTGAACAGGCAGACAGAAAAGCTCTGGCTCACCGGCATTTCGGTTCTGGGACCGGATGGCACGCTCCGGTGCGAGTCCACGACCAACGGCATCGGCTATGACCGGTTTGGCGACCAGCTGAAAAATGACGCTGTTCTGGACGTTTTATCTTACCCGCGAAAGACCTATGTGAAGCGCGTCCTGCTGGAAGATGGCTCTGCTGTGGATGTTGCGGCGCACCGGGCAGAAAGCACAGAGCTGCTCCTGCTTGCCTACCGGTACACCCCGGCGGAATTTGTGGAGGAAACGGCGCTGTCCATCCAGAGCATACTGGATGGCTACCCGGCAGAAACCAGCGGCACGCTGTTCATCGTGCAGAACAATCAGGTCGTTGCCGCAAACCGCCCGGAGCTGATTGGGCAGGATGTTGCAGGCAGTCCGCTGGCGCAGGGGATCCGCAAAGCCGGGGCCGCAGAGAAGCTGACCCATACCCGGGACTGGAACGGCTCCGGCTGCTATTTCGGGATGTTCTGCCATGGCAGATCCTTCGATCTCTATGCGTACACGGATGAAAAAATAATCTTCCGGGAGGCGCTTTTGCTGATCCTGACGGTTCTGGTCGGCTACATCCTGCTTGTAATGATCCTTCAGCTGCTGCGCCGCCGCTCCGTGCAGGAGATGGAGCTGCAGAAAAAAGAGCAGGAGAGGAAGTATCAGACCCAGCTGGAGGAACAGAACCGCAAGCTGGAGATCGCGCTTCAGCACGAGGGGGCGGCAAACCGCGCCAAGCGGGAGTTCCTGTTCAATATGAGCCACGATATCCGCACCCCCATGAACGCCATCATCGGCTTCACTTCGCTGGCTGCGACCCATATCGACAATAGGGAACAGGTGCTGGACTACCTCAAAAAGATCTCCACCTCCAGCCAGCATCTGCTTTCCCTCATCAATGATGTGCTGGATATGAGCCGCATCGAGAGCGGAAAGGTAAAGATTGAGGAAAAAACGGTGCATCTGCCGGACCTCGTCCACGATGTGCGCTCCATCATTCAGCCCAATGTTTCGGCAAAGCGGCTGTCGCTTTTTATTGATACCATGGATGTGGAGAACGAGGATATCATCACCGACCCGCTGCGGCTGAACCAGATCCTGCTGAACATTTTGTCCAATGCCATCAAGTTCACTCCCACAGGTGGCATGATCAGCATTCGCATTGCTGAGAAAAACGGTGCGCCTGCGGGCCGGGCCTGCTATGAGTTCCGCATCAAGGACAACGGCATCGGCATGAGTGAGGAATTCCAGAAGCACATCTTTGAGGAGTTCGCCCGTGAGGAAAACTCCACCGTCAGCGGCATTCAGGGTACCGGCCTCGGCATGTCCATCACCAAGAACATTGTGGACCTGATGGGCGGCACCATCGCCATTGAGAGCGAGCCGGGCAAGGGCAGCGAGTTCATCGTGAATCTCTGCTTTGCGCTCAGCGGACAAAAGGTGGAGCTCAGGCAGCTCCCGCAGCTGGAAGGGCTGCGGGCACTGGTGGCGGACGACGATACCGACACCTGCCTGAGCGTCAGCACCATGCTGTCCAAGATCGGGATGCGGCCGGAGTGGACGATCTCCGGCAGGGAAGCGGTGATCCGCACCCGGTATGCCATGGAGCAGGGGGATGAATTCAGCGTTTACATCATCGACTGGCTGATCCCCGATATGAACGGCATCGAGATCGTGCGGCAGATCCGCAAGGTGATCGGAAAAAGCTGCCCCATCATCATCCTGACCGCCTACGACTGGGCCGATATTGAAGAGGAAGCCCGCGCTGCCGGTGTTACCGCCTTCTGCGAAAAGCCGCTGTTCCTCTCGGAGCTGCGCAGAGTGCTGGCAGAGCCGTTCGGTGCAGAGCCTGCCTGCAGGCCGGTGCAGCTGAACGCGGAGGCCTTCAAAGGGAAAAAGATCCTGCTGGTGGAGGACAACGAGCTGAACCGTGAGATCGCAGTGGAGATCCTGAAGGAAGCGGGCTTTGAGGTGGAATCTGCCGAGGATGGCGAGATCGCCGTCCGGAAGATGAAGCAGGCGGCAGACGGACAGTATGACCTGATCCTCATGGACATCCAGATGCCCAACATGGACGGCTACGAGGCAACGCGGCAGATTCGTGCGCTGCCGGATGCCGCAAAGGCTGGCATCCCCATCTTTGCAATGACGGCAAATGCCTTTGAGGAAGACCGTCAGAACGCACTGAAGGCCGGTATGAACGGCCATATTGCAAAGCCGCTGGATATTCCGCACCTGCTGCAGGTCCTTGCAGATGTACTGAAATAAACAGCGCCCAAAAGCAAAAGCACCCACAGCAAGCGCCACAGAGGTTTTGAATCTCCGGTGAGCAAATTGCTGCGGGTGCTTTATTTCTTATGCCTGAACGGCAGTTTCTGTGATGGTTGGTGTAGCAATTTAACTGTACCACAGAACGGCTCATTCGTCTTTTTTCACTTTGTGACACATCTATTGTAATCCTACACAGCTTTTATGGTTCAATATATGAAATTTTATTGAAAATTTTTCATGGTAGTGGTAAAATATTTTTATGTCTCTTTCATTCTGTGCCCCTTCGCGGTAGAGGGAGAGCGCAAAACAGAAAAGACGCAAAAATTGCGGCATCCTTTCCGTGGGTGGGTTTTACAGCGCACACTCTTGCGGGCGGTGATGTATGATCAGTAAGCCAAAGCAGCCAACCGCAAAACGATGGCTGCCCAAGAAGTGTGAGGAGAAGGATCGGATGAAAACAAAAACATTGCGCCGCCTATTTTCCATGCTTGCGGCACTGGTGATGGGGCTATCCCTGCTCACCGGATGCAGCGAAAAAAATGCGGAACGAACACAGGAGCAGGAAGACGCTCAGACTATTCAGGTGTATCTGTGGAGCACCAGCCTGTACGAAAACTATGCCCCCTATGTCCAGTCCCAGCTGCCGGACGTGAACATTGAGTTCATCGTCGGCAACAACGATCTGGATTTTTACAAGTTTTTGCAGCAGAACGGCGGTCTGCCGGATATCATCACCTGCTGCCGCTTCTCGCTGCACGATGCGGCACCGTTGAAGGACAGCCTGATGAACCTTGCCATGACCAATGAGGCGGGCGCTGTGTACAACACCTACCTCAACAGCTTCAAAAACGAGGATGGCAGCGTGAACTGGCTGCCGGTCTGCGCGGATGCTCACGGCTTTGTGGTCAACCGTAGCCTTTTTGAGCAGTACGATATTCCCCTGCCCACCGATTACGCAAGCTTTGTAGCGGCCTGTCAGGCTTTTGAAAAGGTAGGCATCCGCGGCTTTACCTCCGATTATACCTACGACTACACCTGCATGGAAACCCTGCAGGGGCTTTCCGCTGCCGAGCTTACCACCACCGCGGGGCGCAAGTGGCGCACTACCTACAGCGACCCCGCCAGCACCGCGCGGGTGGGTCTGGACGACACCGTATGGCCGGGGGCGTTTGAGCGGATGGAGCAGTTCATTCAGGATACCCACCTTACAGCAGATGATCTTGCATTGAATTACGACGATGTGACCGGAATGTTCCGGAACGGAGAAGTTGCCATGTACTTTGGCAGCTCTGCCGGCGTGAAGATGTTTCAGGATGAGGGCATCGACACGGTCTTTCTGCCCTTCTTCAGCCAGAACGGCGAACCGTGGATCATGACCACCCCCTATTTCCAAGTTGCCCTGAACCGGGATCTGGAGCAGGACACCGCGCGCCGCGAAAAAGCCATGAAGGTGCTGAACGTCATGCTCTCCGAACAGGCGCAGAACCGCATCGTCTCGGAGGGGCAGGACGTACTGAGCTACAGCCAGAACGTTCCCCTGCGCCTGACCGAGTATCTGAAGGACGTCCGCAGCGTGGTGGAAGAAAACCACATGTATATCCGCATCGCCTCCAACGATTTCTTTGCCGTTTCCAAGGATGTGGTCTCCAAAATGATCGCAGGCGAGCTTACCGCTGAGCAGGCGTATCAGGCCTTCAATGCCCAGCTCCTTGCCGATGAGGAGCCTGCCGACAACGAGACCGTGCTGACCTCCGGGAAGGCCTATTCCAACGTATTCCACGCAAACGGCGGCAGCGCTGCCTTCTCCGTTATGGCAAACACGCTGCGCGGCGTGTATGGCACCGATGTGCTGCTTGCCACCGCAAACAGCTTTACCGGCAGTGTGCTGCAGGCGGATTATAACCAGAAAATGGCAGCTTCCATGATCATGCCAAACGTTCTGATGTCCCGCCAGCGCACCATGACCGGTGCGGAGCTGAAAGAGACCGTCCACGCCTTTGTGGAAGGCTGCGAGGGCGGGTTTGTGCCCTTCAACCGCGGTTCTCTGCCAGTGGTCAGCGGCATTGCTGTGGAGGTAAAAGAGAATAACGGCAGCTATACCCTGACCGGCATCACCCGGAACGGGCAGCCGCTGGGAGATAACGACACCGTTACCGTGACCTGCCTTGCAACGGAAAAGCAGATGGAAGCGCTGCTTGCGAGCGATAGCGGCACGTCTGCTGGCGAAGATACGTGGGTAAAAAACACATGGCGCGATTATATCTCCGGCGGCGCAGCGCTTGCAGAGCCGGAAAACTACATGACACTGAGGTGAGCGGAATGGCAGACGAAAAGCACGAATCCAAACGCAGCTGCTATTCCCGGCACAAGTGGCTGCCTGCCGCCGCTGCCATCCTTCTTTTGGTCTTTCTGGCAGCCGGTTTCAGCTTCCGGTACATCTCGTTTATGTCGCAGACCATCTATCAGGAAAGCACCTCGCATCTGGAAGAGGTGCTGTATAAATCCAATAGTATGCTGAAAGAGATGGTGCGCAGAAACCTGACCTATCTGCATCTGTGCAACGGCTTTCTGAAAAACACCTCGAATGAGGATGAAATTCAGGCCTATATCGAGGAAGCACAGCAGGCAGCCGGATTTGTTGACTTCTACTTTCTTTCCTATGACGGCAACTACACGACCGTGACCGGGGGAACCGGCTACCTTGGCCTGCAGACCAATCTGGACGAAAAGCTCTCCGATGGCGAGGATATCGTCGTGAATACGGCGCTGCCCGGCAAAGCCCCGATGCTTGCGTTCATCTGCCCCGAAACGCAGGGCAGCTACCGGGGCTTTGCCTATGACGCTGTTGCCATCACCTATTATAATGATGCTGTGCTGAGATTGCTGGACAGCTCTGCTTTTCAGGGCAATGCCAGCAACTATGTGATCTACCCGGATGGGCGGGTGGTGATTGACAATTCCGTAAACCGCAAGGAAATCATTTACAACTTCATTGCGATGCTGCGCGACCATTCCGACCTTTCCGAGGAACAGATTCTTGCCCTTTCGGATGATTTTGCGCAGGGCCGCAGCGGAAACCTGCGGGTCAAACTGGGCGACACCAGTTATTATCTGGTCTACGAGGATACCGCGGTCCAGAACTGGACGATGGTGGGGCTTGTGCCGGTCAGCATTGTCAATGCCAGTCTGGATAAGCTGTGGTTCCACACGGTGCAGATCGTGGCGGGCATCGCCTTTGGCCTTGCTGTGCTGATCATCCTGCTGATCCTGCGCAGAAGCCATACGACCCTGCGCCGGAAGGACACTGAGATCCTGTACCGGGACGAGCTGTTCCAAAAGCTTTCGCTGAACGTGGACGACGTTTTCCTGATGCTGGACGCAAAGACCTCCAAGGTGGATTATGTCAGCCCCAACGTCGAACGGCTGCTGGGCATCCCGTGGAAAGAAGTGCGGCAGGATGCCCGTGCTCTGGCAGCGCTGCACCCGAAAGATGACCCGGATCGCGACAAGAACTTTCTGGAAGGACTGCTCAGCGGGCAGCAACGCGAATGGGATTTCGAGTTTGAGCATCGGGAGACCAAAGAGCGGCGCTGGTTCCATAACATCGCCATGGGCAGCGAGGTAGAGGGCAGGACCAAGTATATCCTTGTCTTGTCCGACCGCACCGCCGACAGGCAGGTGAATCAGGCACTTTCGGATGCCGTTGCAGCGGCCGAGACTGCCAACCGCGCCAAAAGCACCTTCCTTTCCAATATGTCCCACGACATCCGCACCCCCATGAACGCCATCATCGGCTTTACCACGCTGGCACTCAGCAACATTGACGATAGAAACCGGGTGAAGGATTATCTTGCCAAGACCCTCGCTTCCAGCAATCATCTACTTTCCCTCATCAACGATGTGCTGGATATGAGCCGCATCGAAAGCGGAAAGATCCATCTGGAAGAAGTGGAAATCAACCTTTCGGATGTGCTGCACGACCTGAAAACCATCGTCAGCGGGCAGATCTACGCAAAGCAGCTGGAGCTTTATATGGATGCCATGGATGTGACCGATGAGGACGTCTACTGCGATAAGACCCGGCTGAATCAGGTACTGCTGAACCTGCTGTCCAACGCCATCAAGTTCACCCCGGCGGGCGGCACGGTCTCAGTGCGGGTGCGGCAGCTTGCCGGAACGGTGCGCGGCTGCGGGCAGTATGAGTTCCGCGTCAAGGACAACGGCATCGGCATGAGCCAAGAGTTCGCCAAAAAGATTTTTGAGCCGTTTGAGCGGGAGCGCACCTCCACGGTAAGCCGGATCCAGGGCACCGGCCTTGGCATGGCTATTACCAAAAACATCGTGGATATGATGGGCGGTACCATCGAGGTGCAGACGGCGCAGGGCAAGGGCAGCGAGTTTATCATTCGTGTGCCCATGCGTGCGCAGGCAGAGCACCGTCCGGTGGAAAAGATCACCGAACTGGAAGGCCTGAAGGCACTGGTGGTGGATGACGATTTCAACACCTGCGACAGCGTGACAAAGATGCTGGTCAAGGTGGGCATGCGTGCCGAGTGGACCCTTTCCGGCAAGGAAGCGGTGCTGCGTGCACGGCAGTCCATCGAGATGAGCGACGCTTACCATGCCTATATCATCGACTGGCGCTTGCCGGATATGAACGGCATCGAGGTCACCCGCCAGATCCGCAGCCTGAACGATGATACGCCCATCATCATCCTGACCGCCTACGACTGGTCCGACATTGAGGTGGAGGCAAAGGCTGCCGGTGTGACCGCCTTCTGCTCCAAGCCCATGTTCATGTCCGACCTGCGTGAGACCCTGATGGACGCCATCGGCCAGACACAGACGGATGCGGCGCAGGAGCTTCTGCCGAAAAAGAGCACCAACTTCAAGGGCAGGCACATCCTGCTGGTAGAGGACAACGAGCTGAACCGTGAGATCGCGCAGGAGATCCTGCGGGAGTACGGCTTCCGGGTCGATACGGCGGAAAACGGTGCCGTGGCGGTGGAAAAGGTAAGCACTGCCTCACCGGGCAGCTATGATCTGGTGCTGATGGATGTGCAGATGCCGGTGATGGACGGCTATACCGCCACCCGGCAGATCCGCGCACTGGCCGACCCTGCACTGGCAAAGATCCCGATCCTTGCCATGACTGCCAACGCATTCGATGAAGACCGCCGCAATGCCTTGGAAAGCGGCATGACCGGCTTTTTGTCCAAACCCATCGTGATCGGCGACCTTGTGCAGGAGCTGCGCAAGATCCTGTGACCAACTCATCATTGACAAACCTACATTGTGAACTCAAGGAGCCTGTCCAAAAAAGCATAAAAATGCGTATAACGCCCTATGAAATGGTGCCACAGGGCGTTTTATTTTGTCTTGTTTTGTGGGCGATGTTGCGGTTTTGCGAAAACTTGCGAGACTAAATAAAAAAATCCTACGAAATTACGATTCTAAACGTAAATTCGTAGGATTTTTGGAGCTACTGACCTGATTCGAACAGGCGACCTGCTCATTACGAGTGAGCTGCTCTACCAGCTGAGCCACAGTAGCAGATAAAATTTTCTTGCATGTTCTGCAACGAGAAATATTCTATCATACTTCCTGTGCGCTGTCAAGATTTGATTTTGCGGCAGAACAGGTGCAAATAGTCTGTGACACAAAAATATAACTGCTCTCCGAGAAAAAACTCGAAGAGCAGCCTTGCACACAAGAAAAATCAGTTGAACAGCTTACGGCCGATCCAGATGCAGATGCAGGCACCCACAACGGAAACGAGGATCTCACCCACGATGCCGGTAGCGCTCAGACCGATCAGGCCGAACACGATGCTGCCTACAAAACCGCCCAGAATGCCCAGCACGATATTGCGCACGGTGGAAGTTTCGCTGCCCATAATGCGGCCGGCGATGTAACCAGCCAGAGCGCCGATCAGCAGACTGAAAATAAAACCAAACATAATATTCTACCTCCTGAGTTTTAAAGCTCTGCGCTTTGCCCGGCGGTTTCCCGGGCAAAGCGGCAAATATCCTTCAAACAACATTTTTCGCATTCTGGTTTGCGCGCATTGCACACTGCCCGACCATGCATCACAAAGCGGTGGCACAGGTCGCTGCCTTCTTCCGGAGGAACGATCTTCCACAGGGCCATTTCCACCTTCTGCGGTTCCTTGATGCCGTCCACAAGGCCGATCTTGTTGCAGAGCCGGATGCAGTGGGTGTCTGTTACGATAGCAGGCTTGCCAAACACATCGCCCATGATAAGGTTTGCGCTCTTGCGGCCTACGCCGGGCAGGGCAAGCAGCTCTTCAAAGGTGGTGGGCACCTGACAACCGTATTTATCGCGCAGCACCCGCATACAGGCGGAGATATCCCGCGCTTTGGAGTGTCCCAACCCGCAGGGCTTGACGATGGCTTCAATGTCTTCGGGTTCCGCAGCAGCCAGCGCAGCAACATTGGGATATTTGGCAAACAGGTCTTCCACCACAATGTTCACGCGGGCATCGGTGCACTGGGCTGCCAGACGCACGCTGACCAGAAGTTGCCAGGCGTGGTCATAATCCAATGTACAGCCGGCATCTGGGTATTCTTTTTTTAACCGGTCAATCACTTCCAGCGCCAGCGCCTTTTTTGCAGTAAGGTCTTCTGGTGCTTTTTTGCGAACAGGCATTTCATCCACTCCCATCGACAAAAGCTGATACGATAATACCATGTTTTGCGTTTTTTGTAAACTGCGGGTAAAAATTATCTGAGAATGATTTTCAGATAAAACCTTGCTCTTACTGCCAAAATGCGATATACTATAGAAAAATGCTGGGGGAATCGCGCCTCGGTACGGGAGGAGGAAAACACGATGAACGAACCACTGGCACAGCGTCTGCGGCCCAAAACACTGGCAGATGTCTGCGGTCAGCAGCATCTGTTGGCACCGGGCAGGGTGTTCCGCCGTACCATCGAGAGCGGACACATCCCGAACATGATCTTCTACGGCCCGTCCGGTACCGGAAAAACGACGGTGGCACGCATCATTGCAGAAAACAGCGGTATGACGCTGCATAAGCTCAATGGCACTTCCTGCGGCACCGGGGACATCAAGGCGGTGCTCAAGGATATCGGCACGCTGGCAGGTGCGGGAGGCATCCTGCTGTATCTGGACGAGATCCAGTACCTGAACAAAAAACAGCAGCAGAGCCTGCTGGAATGCATTGAGGACGGCTCGGTGACGCTCATTGCATCCACCACCGAAAATCCATACTTCTACATTTATAATGCGCTGCTGTCCCGCTGTACGGTGTTTGAGTTCAAATCACTTTCGGCAGCGGATGTGGAGCGTGGGGTGCACAATGCACTGAAAAAGCTTTCGGAAGGGGAGAGCACAAAGGTCTGCATGGACGAGAATGCCTGTGCCTACCTTGCCGAGAGCGCAGGCGGCGACCTGCGCAAGGCGCTGGGCTGTCTTGATTTTGCGGTGACGGCAGCTCCCATTGAGGATGGGGAAAAGCACATTACGCTGGAAATGATCCAGCAGGTCACCCGCCGCACTGCCATGCGGTATGACCGGGAGGGCGATGACCACTACGACATCGTGTCAGCCTACCAGAAGTCCATGCGCGGCTCCGACCCGGATGCGGCGCTGCATTATCTGGCCCGTCTGCTGGAAGCAGGAGATCTGCCCTCGGCCTGCCGTCGCCTGATGGTATGTGCCTGCGAGGATGTGGGCCTTGCCTATCCACAGATCATCCCCATTGTGAAGGCGGCAATTGATGCCGCCAACATGGTGGGCCTGCCGGAAGCACGGCTCCCGCTGGCAGATGCCGTCATTCTGGTGGCCACCAGTCCTAAGTCCAACAGTGCCTATGATGCCATCAACGCGGCCATTGCGGATGTGCAGGCGGGCCGCACCGGGCCGATCCCGCGCCAACTGCAGAACAAGCACTACGACGGTGAGGATGCGCTGGTAAAGGGACAGAATTACAAATACGCCCATGATTACGCCCACCACTGGGTGGAGCAGCAGTACCTGCCAGATGCCATCAAGGACGTAAAATATTATACCTTTGGCGATAACAAAAATGAGCAGGCGGCCCGTGCCTACTGGGCAAAGATCAAGGGCGAAGAGAACGTCTGAGCCACGCCTTACACCCAAAGCCCAAAAACAAAGAAAAAGGAGAACGATATGCGATATTCCAAACAGCGTGAGCTGGTCATGCAGACGGTACAGAACCTGTGCGATCACCCCACCGCCGAGGAAATTTATGATGCTGCGGTCAAGGAATGCCCGGGCCTGAGCCTTGGCACCGTATACCGTAACCTGAATAGTCTGGTGGATGCGGGCCGGGTGCGCCGGGTGTCCATTCCAGGCAAGGCTGACCGCTTTGACCACACGCTGCCCTGGCACAGCCATCTGTACTGCACCGTGTGCGGCAGCGTGACCGATGCCGAGGTGGACGAAAATCAGGTAATGAAACTGGTGAAAAACCAGAAGGGCTATGTGCAGGACTGCGCTGTTGTGCTGATCGGCGTATGCGAGGCCTGCTGCGAGAAGCAGGCGCAGGAAAACGCCCACTGAACCATAAAATTTGCACGGAACCTCTTGCCCGGAGCGTATAAACAGGGTATACTATAGAGAAGGCTCTTTTCAGAAAGTGCAAGTAGATTTTCGCCGCACAGGGCACTTCGGCCCGGCGGAGAAGGATGGTTTGATTGGAATACATTAGTTTTGAACATAATAACATTGCCGCTGAGCTGGTAAAGCAGTTCTATGATACGCCGCCGCTGGCCTTTGTGCACAGCTATGGCTGTCAGCAGAACGTGAACGACGGCGAGCGGATCAAGGGCGTGCTGATGGACATCGGCTATGGCCTGTGCGATAAGCCCGAGGATGCAGACCTGATCCTCTTCAACACCTGCGCCGTGCGTGAGCATGCCGAGCAGCGTGTGTTCGGCAACGTAGGTGCCCTGAAGGGACTCAAGGAAAAAAAGCATGACCTCATCATCGGCCTGTGCGGCTGCATGGCGAACCAGAAGCATGTGGTGGAAAAGCTGCGTAAGAGTTACCCCTATGTAGACCTTGTGTTTGGCGTGGACGGAATCGATACCCTGCCGCAGCTCATTGCCCAGAAGCTGCAGAAGCATAAGCGTGTGCTGATGGAGCCCGCCCAGCGCCCGGTCATCGTGGAGAATATCCCCATCCGGCGTGAGAGCGAGTTCCGCGCATGGCTGCCCATCATGTACGGCTGCGACAACTTCTGTACCTACTGCATCGTGCCCTATGTGCGCGGTCGCGAAAAGAGCCGCAAGCCCGGCGATATCCTTGCCGAGTTCCGCGGTCTTGTGGAGGCAGGCTATAAGGAGATCACATTGCTGGGACAGAACGTCAACAGCTACGGCAAGGGTCTGGAAGAAAAGGTGGACTTTTCCGATCTGCTCAACCTGCTGTGCACGGTGCCCGGCGATTATCACATCCGCTTTATGACCAGCCACCCCAAGGATGCCAGCCACAAGCTGATCGACACCATTGCCGCCCAGCCGAAGCTGTGCAAGCACCTGCACCTGCCGGTGCAGTGCGGCTCCGATGAACTGCTGAAGAAGATGAACCGCCACTACACGGTGGAGCAGTACATGGAGCTGATCGAATACGCCCGCAAAACGGTGCCCGGCATCACCTTTTCCAGCGACATCATCGTTGGCTTCCCCGGCGAGACCGAAGCGGACTTTGTAAAGACGCTGGAACTGGTGCAGAAGGTGGGCTATATGCAGCTGTTCACCTTTATCTATTCCAAGCGCACCGGCACCAAGGCTGCCGAAATGCCGGACCCCACCCCTCGCAAGGAAAAGACCGACCGCATGACCCGCCTGCTCAAGGTTCAGGACGAGATCGCCATGGCACTGGTCAAGGCGCAGGTTGGTCAGACTGTGAAGGTACTGGTAGAGGGCTTTGGCCGCAATGAGGGCACCCTCTCCGGCCGTCTGGACAACAACCTGACGGTGGAGTTCACGGCAGACGCTTCCCTGATGGGCAGCTATGCCAACGTACATCTCACGGGCGCACGGGCGACTGTGCTGCTGGGTGAGCTTGCCTGAGTGATTCCGGGGCAGTGCCCCTGAACGTATAAAATAAGAAGGAGACCATTCAAATGGATTGCATTGATCTTTTCAAGCGCGCAGCCGTTGCGCTGCAGACCGATAGCCGCTACCTCGTTCTGGATCAGACCCGCAAGGCAAACGATAAGGACGAAGAGCTGCAGAACCTGATCGGCGAGTTCAACCTCGCCCGCATGGATCTGAACAATGAGATCGGCAAGAGCGAGCGCAACGATGCCCGCATCGCCGAACTGAACGAAAAGGTGAACAGCCTGTACGGCCAGATCATGGGCAACGAGGGCATGGTGGCTTACAACGAGGCCAAGCGTGACTGCGAGAACCTTGTGAACTATATCGATGCCATCATCAACACTGCCATGAATGGCGGCGACCCCATGACGGTACAGGAGCCTTCTGCTTCCTGCACCGGCAGCTGCTCCACCTGCGGCGGCTGCCACTAAAACCGGCAAAAACAAAACGCGGCTGTGCAAAACAGACCGCGTTTTGTTTGCAAAAGCGGTTACAAGCCGCAAACTTGTGCACAGAACCATAGAACGGGAGAGAGGGTAAACCATGGCAGAGCTGTCGCCCATGATGCAGCAATATCTTGAGATCAAAAAACAACATAAGGACGAAATTCTGTTTTACCGCATCGGCGATTTTTATGAGATGTTCTTTGACGATGCCCTGACGGCATCCAAGGAACTGGACCTGACCCTGACCGGCAAGCAGTGCGGCATGGAAGAGCGAGCACCCATGTGCGGCGTGCCCTTCCACAGCTACGAGGGATATGTGGCGCGGCTGATCGCCAAGGGCTACAAAGTAGCCATCTGTGAGCAGGTGGAAGACCCGGCCAAGGCCAAGGGCCTTGTCAAGCGGGACATCATCCGCGTGGTCACACCCGGCACGGTCATTGAGAGCAGTATGCTGCAGGATGACCGCAATAACTACATTGCCAGTATCTTCCTCAAAGGAAAGAAAGCAGGTTTGTGCTTTGCGGATGTCTCTACCGGTACGGCCCATATCACAGAGCTGAATGCAGACAAGATCGCCCCGGCGGTCATTACGGAGCTGTGCCGCTACCATCCCAGCGAAGTGCTGATGAATCCGGGTCTGCTGGACTGCCGCGAGGTGACGGCGTACATCAAAAAGAATATGACTTGTTCGGTGGAGCTGATCGAAGAGGAGCGCTATGCACCGGGCCTTGTGGCGGCATCGCTGGAAAACCAGTTTGGCCGCGACTGGGCGCAGACCACCGGCATTGCAGCGGACGGCCTTGTGCGCTTTGCCATGGCGGCACTGCTGGAATATCTGCACGATACCCAGATCAAGGGCGTGGAACGTCTGAAAACGGTCATAACCTATAATAAGGCCCAGTTCATGCGTCTTTCGCCCGTGACCCGCGCCAATCTGGAGCTGACCGAGACGCTGCGCGGCCGCGAAAAGCGGGGCACGCTGCTCTGGGTGCTGGATAAGACCAGTACATCCATGGGCAAGCGTATGCTGCGCAGCTGGATCGAGCAGCCGCTTATTTCCAGTGCACTCATCAACCACCGCCTGAACGCTGTGGAGAGCCTTGTCAAGCAGACCATGGCCCGCGGCGACCTGACCGAAGAGCTGGGTTACATTGCGGATATGGAACGCCTGATGACCCGCACGGTTTACGGCTCTGCCACACCCAAGGAGATCTATACGCTGGCCCAGACCTGCGACCGGCTGCCCGGCCTGCGCAGGCTGGCTGAGGCCTGCGGCTGCCCGGAGCTTGCTGAACTGGCAGTACAGATCGATCCGTTGGAGGACATCAAGGCCCGTATTTATGCGGCGGTGGACCCGGAAGCGCCCTCTACCCTCAAGGATGGCGGTGTCATTGCCAAAGGCTACCATGCCGAGGTGGACGAGCTGCGTTCCATCCGCGACAATACCAAGGGCGTTCTGGCGCAGCTGGAAGCCCGCCTGCGGCAGGAGACCGGCATCCCCAAGCTGAAGATCGGCTATAACCATGTGTTTGGCTACTTCATCGAGGTAAGCAACTCCTATAAGAACATGGTGCCGGAGACCTACATCCGCAAGCAGACCCTGACTTCCGGCGAACGCTACATCACGCAGGAACTGAAAGAGCTGGAAAGCAAGATCTTAGGTGCCCACGAACGGCTCATCACGCTGGAGCACCGCCTGTTCAGCGAACTGCTGGAAAGCATCAGCGCTCAGCTGGACCGCATCCAGCGCACGGCCAATGCGGTGGCCCAGCTGGATGTGCTCACGGCGCTGGCGCAGGTGGCAGCGGAAAACAACTACTGCCGTCCCATCGTGGACGACAGTGACGAGCTGACCATCACCGAGGGCCGTCACCCTGTGGTGGAGCAGATGCTGAAAGGCAGCCTGTTTGTGCCCAATGATACCACCCTGAACTGTGGTGCAGACCGCTGCCTGATCATCACCGGCCCCAACATGGCAGGTAAATCCACGTACATGCGCCAGAATGCACTGATCGCGCTGATGGCGCAGATCGGCTCCTTTGTACCGGCTTCCAGCTGCCATGTGGGTGTGGTGGATGCCATTTTCACTCGCATCGGTGCGTCGGACGACCTGTCTGCCGGTCAGTCCACCTTTATGGTGGAGATGACCGAGGTAGCGGAGATCCTGAAAAATGCCACCGCCAAAAGCCTTGTGGTGCTGGACGAGATCGGCCGCGGCACTTCCACCTTTGACGGTATGAGCATTGCCCGCGCCGTAGTGGAGCACATTGCAGACCCCGCCAAGGGCCTTGGCTGCAAGACTCTGTTTGCCACCCACTACCACGAGCTGACCGAGCTGGAAGGCGGCGTGGACGGCGTAAAAAACTACAATATTGCAGTAAAAAAACGCGGCGAGGACATCACCTTCCTGCGCCGCATTGTGCGCGGCCCGGCGGATGACAGCTACGGCATCGAGGTGGCAAAGCTGGCAGGCCTGCCCGGCAGTGTGACCCGCCGCGCCCATGAGGTGCTGCGCGCGCTGGAAGCAACTGCACCTAAAAATAAAGTAGAGCAGATGGATTTTGATGCCCTGCAGGAGTATAACTCTCCGGCTGTGCCCAGCGAGATGATGGACAAGCTGGAAGCTCTGGATGTGGAAACACTCACCCCCATTGAGGCGTTGAACTTCCTCTACGAGCTGAAAAAGACCCTGAAGGGCAGCCTGAACAGATGAAACTGCTCTACCTGACCCAGACCATACAAGGAGGGAAAACACCATGGCAGTGATCCATGTTCTGGATAAGCACACAGCCGAGCTGATCGCAGCCGGTGAGGTGGTCGAGCGTCCGGCATCCGTTGTTAAGGAGCTGCTGGAAAACTCCATTGATGCCGGTGCCACGCAGGTGACCGTCAGCATTGAATCCGGCGGCGTCAAGCTGATCGAGATCAGCGATAACGGCACCGGCATCGAGGCAGAATATATCTCCACGGCGTTTATCCGCCACGCCACCAGCAAAATTGAAACACCGGACGATCTGACCAACATCCATACGCTTGGCTTCCGCGGTGAAGCACTGGCATCCATTGCCAGCGTGGCCCGTGTAGAGCTGACCACCCGAACCGAGGTGGACGAGTTTGCCACAGTCTACCGCATTGAGGGCGGGGAAGAGGTCTCCCGTGAGCCGGGTGCCAGAGCTGTGGGCACTACCATCCGGGTAAAGGATCTGTTTTACAACACGCCTGCCCGCATGAAGTTCCTCAAAAAGGACTCCTCCGAGGGCACCTTTGTGTCGGATACAGTTACCCATGTAGCGCTCAGCCACCCGGAAGTCAGCGTCAAGTTCATCCGTGAGGGCAAGCTGCAGTATGTCACGCCCGGCGACGGCCAGCTGCGCGGTGCAGCCTATGCGGTGCTGGGCCGGGAGTTCAGCCGGGACCTCATTGAGCTGAAAAATCAGGAGGGCGTGTACCGCATCACCGGTCTGGTCACCCCGCCCAAAAGCTGCCGCGCCAGCCGAAGTATGCAGCATTTTTACATCAATGGCCGCTATGTGCGCAACCGCACCATGATGGCCGGTATGGAGATGGCGTTCAAGGGTACCATGATGCAGGGCAAGTTCCCGGGCGGCATTCTGCTGCTGGAAATGCCGGCCGACCTTGTGGATGTCAATGTGCATCCGGCCAAGATCGAAGCCCGCTTTGCCCGCGAAAATGATGTTTTTGATGTGGTGTATCATGCCGTCAAGCTGGCATTGGCTCAGCCCGGCACTGGTGAACGGCTTTTTACCTTTGAAGCAGACAAAGAAGAAGAAAAAGCTGAAAATTCAAAAAAAGACACTGATATAATCAAAAATGATGTAAAGAACAATAACTTTACAGGGCTTTCCGCGATCATTCGGGGGCAGGCAGACCCGGGCGTTCTGCCACAGCAGCACTGGGAACCGGCAAAACCCGCTGCAGCACCACAGCAGCCTGCCCCGTCTGCTGCAATGCAAATACCGACAGCACCCAGTGTGCCGCGCTGGAAAGGCAGTGCTCAGAACGAAGATATGCTGGATCCGTTCGTGACCCTTCACAGCCCGAAGCTGGAAACGACAAAGGCACCAGAGCCGTTCCGTGCGGCGGCAAGTGAAACGCAGCTGGATGTGGAACCGGAATTTGGTGAGACAAAACTGCATTCACCTCGGGACCATATGGCAGCGTGGAACCCTGCACAGGAAGCGCCAAAGGAAGAACCTGAGAGTGCACCCTGTGCAGAAACAGAACCGGATGCGCCGGAAGCGGCAGAACAGGAAACTGTACTGGCCGAGCCGGAGCAGATGAACTTTGATCCGACGGCGGATCAGCCGGAACCGCTGCGCTATGTGGGCGAGGTGTTCAGAACATATATCCTTGCAGAACGCGGCGACGAGCTGTGCCTGATCGATAAACACGCTGCCCACGAGCGCCAGCTGTACGAAAAACTAGCCGCGAACTATGGCAATGTGCCCAGCCAGATGCTGCTGGAGCCTGCTGCCATCGACCTTGCTGCGGAGGAAAAGCAGGCCCTGCTGGATAACATTCCTCTGCTGGAAAATGCGGGCCTTGAGATCGCGGACTTTGGTGGCAATACCGTGGTGCTGCGCGCGGTGCCTGCAGATGTGGAGCCGCAGAATGCCGAAAGCCTGCTGGTGGAGATCGCAAATAAGCTGCTCAAGGGCGGCCATGATGCGCTGAACGAGCACACCGAGTGGGTGCTGCATTCTATCTCCTGCCGTGCAGCCATCAAGGCGGGGGACAAGTCCTCGCCGCAGGAACTGCTGGCGCTGGCCGAAAAGATCCTTTCCGGCGAGGTGCCGCCGTTCTGCCCGCATGGCCGCCCCTGCGTACTCAAATTGACCCGGAAGGAGCTGGAAAAGCAGTTTGGACGCATCGTATAAACATCCCGTGGTGGCCGTCGTCGGCCCTACCGCAACCGGAAAGACGGCGTTGGGCGTAGAGCTTGCAAAACATTTTTCCGGCGAGGTCATCAGCTGTGATTCCATGCAGATCTATAAAGGTCTGGACATAGGCACGGCAAAGGTGACACCGGAGGAGACCTGCGGTATCCCGCATCACGGCGTGGATATCCTTACGCCGGACAAGGCTTTCAGCGTGGCAGACTTTACCGCCATGGCCGGAAAGCTGGAAGAAGAGATCTCTGCCCGGAAGAAGCTGCCCATCCTTGTGGGCGGCACAGGGCTGTATGTTCAGAGCTTTCTGTATGGGGTGCGCTTTACAGAGGAAAAAGCACCTGCCGGTCTGCGAGAGCAGCTGGCGGCGGAACTGGCTGCAAAGGGCGGTGCTGCCATGTACGAAGAACTGAAGCAGGCCGACCCGGAAGCTGCTGCGGCTATCCACCCGAACAATCAGGTGCGGGTGCTGCGCGCACTCGAGCATTATCGTGCCACCGGCAAAAAGCTGAGCGAACAGAAGGCGGAGTCTCTCCCGCCGGAGCGGCCCTACCGCAGCCTGATCCTCGGTCTGGATTTCCCAGAGCGCGCGGTACTTTACCGCCGCATTGACCTGCGTGTGGACAAAATGCTGGAAGCGGGCCTTATAAAGGAAGCGGAGCATGTCTGGCAGAACCGGGAAAGCTTCCGCACGGCAGCGCAGGCCATCGGATACAAGGAGTTCTTTCCGTATTTTGAGCAGACGGCTCCATTGGAAGCCTGCACGGAAAAGCTCAAGCAGGCGTCCCGCAACTATGCCAAGCGCCAGTTGACCTGGTTCCGCCATATGGACGGTGTGGTTTGGCTGGATGCCGGTGCACCGGATGCAGTGCAGACTGCCATCCGCAAAACTAGCGAATTTTTAGCGAAAGGATGATCGATATGCCGGATGAGACCCAGAAGGAACGCCATGCGCCGCATGTGCTTGCCACTCTGGCAGGCGTGCTGATCGCGTTTCTGCTGCTGGCAGCAATTTATGTGGTGTATCAGGCCGCACATATCCTGTTTCCGCAGAATGTTTATGAGACTGCGCTGCCTGCGGTCATTTCGGATACGGTGGAAGCCGACGGAGTTCTGCTGTTCGACGAAAGCTATGTGGCAGGCAGCGGAAACCTTGGATATCTTGCTGCCGACGGCGAGCGCGTTTCAGCGGGCACCGCAGTGGCAGAGGTGTACAGCAACGCTTCGCAGGCTTCGCTGCGCCTGCAGCTGAACCAGCTGAATGATCAGATCGACCTGCTGCAGAAATCGCAGAACACTTCTGCGCTGCAGCTGGATACCCTTTTAAAAGAACGTTCTTCTGCGCTGTATGATCTGCTGGATACGCTGGACGACAGCGATTATGAAGCGGTGGATGATGATGCCAATGCCTACCTGCTGGCCCAGAACAAGCTCTGGGTGGTAACGGGCGAAGCTGCAAACTTTACCGATCAGATCACTGCGCTGGTCCAGCAGTCCCAGAGCGTGCAGGCGCAGCTGGGCAGCCCGGTGCAGATCACTGCACCGCAGACCGGCTATTTTGTGCGCTCTTCCAGCAGCGGACGGCTCAATGCCAGTGCCGATGATATCCTTGCACTGAACGCACAGGAGCTGCAGGGCTATCTGCAGTCCGACCCAGTGCTGGCACTGGACGGCTGCGCCGGTAAGATCGTGGCAGGGTTCACATGGCGCTATGTGGGCGTGTGCACTGCAAAGCAGGGCGAAAAGCTGCTGGGTCAGAACGGCAAGCCACTGAGCACAGCGGTGGAGATCAGCTTCCCGGGTCAGGTGGAGAACAGCCTCAAGGCCACCGTCACCGAGGTGGAGATTGATCAGGACAGCGGCCTTGCCCGCTTTGTGCTTGCCTGCAACTCCATCAACGGCGATGTGCTTTGCCTGAACCGGGCTGCAGCACGCATCTCGGTAGGAGAGCGCAGCGGCCTGCGGGTGCCTGCTGCGGCTGTGCACTATTTAAAAGAGGATGGCACCGAGGCACAAACGCAGGGCGAAAACTACATTCCCGGTGTGTACGTGAAACTTGGCAACATTGCCCGCTTCTGCCCGATCGACCCGGTGGACGCAGACCATCCCCTCATCACGGACGGCGATTACATCCTTGTTCTGCCCGAAGGGACCGAGGACTCGGTCAGCAAGGTGAGGCTTTATGACGAAATAATCGTTTCCGGACAAAATTTGTATGATGGAAAGCTTTTGTAGTTATTGACATCTGAGGCAAAAAATCCGATAATAGATAAAGCTATTATTTGCATCTATTTGCAAAGAACGCCAGGCAGCGCCATGCTGCCCGAATGAAAGGAGCAGATTGTATGTCTTTGCTTGACAGCATTAAGAAAGGTCTGTTTGACCAGGAAGACGATTACGAGGATCAGTACATTGACGATGGCCCCCAGATGGTAAACAATAACAATGGCATCGGCCTTGGTGCTGACGACGAAAATGAAGAGCCTGTTGAGGGTGCCAAGAAGAACGGCAAGGTGGTCAACATCAATGCCACCACTCAGCTCAAGGTCGTTCTGGTCAAGCCTGAGCGTTTTGAGGATGCCAGTACCATTGCTGACCACCTGAACAACAAGCGCACCGTGGTGCTCAATCTGGAGTCCACCAACAAGGAAGTGTCCCGCCGTCTGGTGGACTTCCTGTCCGGTGTTGCATATGCAAACAATGGCCAGATCAAGCGCGTGGCCAACAGCACCTTCATCATCACTCCGTACAACGTGGATATCATGGGTGATCTGCTGGACGAGCTGGAGAACAATGGCGCGTTCTATTGATCCGCAGCCCAAGGCGGCGCGCGGGTTCATCCCTGCGCGTACCGATGAAGAACGCTATCTCATGCGCCATATCGAGGACTTGGCCCACACGGCCTTTTCCCGGGACATTGCGCGGTATTCGGCTTTCCTGAGTGACCGCGAGCAGGACTTGGCCCGCGCGGCACTGGGCCGTGCCGGTGTGCAGGAGGGCTTCCGGTTTGAGGGCGGCTGGCTGAATGCGGAGCGCAGGGTGCTCTGTATCGAGCCGGAGTACAGCTGCGGCGAAGCACCCATCTGCTGTGTGCGGTTGCAATGCTGTGCACAGGCGGGGGCTGCGCTGCCCGCCCACAAGGATTATCTGGGCAGTCTGATGGGCCTTGAGCTGCGGCGCGAGGCGCTGGGAGATATCGTTCTGCCGGAGGATCAACCGGGCACAGCTTATGTGTTTGCGCTGGAACCGGCAGCACAGCTGATCTG
The DNA here is from genome assembly GCF_003603005.1 of Faecalibacterium sp. AF27-11BH. Taxonomy (NCBI): domain Bacteria; kingdom Bacillati; phylum Bacillota; class Clostridia; order Eubacteriales; family Oscillospiraceae; genus Faecalibacterium; species Faecalibacterium sp. AF27-11BH. The sequence continues at coordinate 190,414 of NZ_QVGS01000001.1, read as the reverse complement.
CCGGGAACTGTTTCAGGCTGGACACACGGAGCTGACCACGGAACTGCTGACGCTGGATGAGGTGCCGCAGTTTCCGCAGGCGGAGCGTGAGATGCACAGTGCAACGGTATCGTCCCTGCGGCTGGACGCTGTGCTGGCAGCTATGCTGCACTGCAGCCGAGGACAGGCTTCGGAACTGATCGAGGCGGGCAGGGTGGAGATCAACCACCTGCCGGCGGATAAACCTCATGCGCAGGTATATGAGGGCGATGTGTTCACGGTGCGCGGCAAGGGCCGCTTCAACCTGACTGCACTGCCCGGTAAAAGCAGAAAAGATCGGTCAATCATCGAATTTTTTCAATATTAAAAGCAACGGGAGGAAATGACTATGCTGACTCCGCAGGATGTCCGTTCTGTGCAATTTGAGAAAAACCTCCGCGGCTACCGCACAGAGGACGTAGACCGTTTTCTGGATAAGGTGGAAGAACAGCTGCGGGACGACGATGCGCAGGCGGAACAGCTTCGCAAGCAGATTGCGGACCTGACTGCTGAAAACCAGAAGCTGCACGATGAACTGAAGAGCTTTGAGGCAGATGGTGAAATGCTCAAGAGCGCGCTGATCAATGCACAGCGCATGGGCGAAAATGTCATCCGCGAAGCAAACCAGAAAGCAGAAGAGATCATCCATCGTGCAAATCTGCGCGGTGATGATATCATCCGCGATGCCAACGAACTGCTGCAGAAGGCAAACGACCGTGCAGACGAGATCGAGAACGAAGCAAACGAGAAGCGCCTTGCAGAGGAGCGCGAGTATGACCGCGTGCGTCTGGAAGTGACCCGCTTCAAGTCTGACGTGCTCAACCTGTACCGCAGCCATGTGGAGTCGCTGAGCCGTCTGCCGGAGTTCCAGAAGGAAACGGCTGCACAGGATGCCGAACAGGCAGAGCCTGCTGCAGAGGAAAGTGAGCCTGCCGCTGCAGCCCAGCCGCAGGCAGCGGACGTGCAGGAGCCGGAAGCAGAGCCTGCACAGCCCGCACAGGAAGATGCAGAACCTGCTGCCGTTGTTGAAAATGACGACGACAAGGCAGCTGACAGCAGCGAGGATTTCTGGGCAAAGGATGAGAGCCAGCTCAAGCTGGACCCGCCGCCCGCGCCTCCTGCTGATTTTAAGCCGGACGAGCCGGACTACGATGCTTTTCAGGGTGTCAAGTTCAGCGAGTAAGGCAACCCCATAAGGAAATATAGAGGAGAGTGTAAACCATTGGCTAAGAACAAATCGCAGTACGATAGTACTCTGAACCTGCCCAAGACCCTGTTTGAAATGCGTGCCGGCCTGCCCAAGAAGGAGCCGGTCATGCTGAAGGATTGGGACGACAACGACCTGTACAATCAGCTCATGAAGCACAACGAGGGCAAGCCGCAGTTCATCCTGCACGACGGCCCTCCGTACGCAAACGGTAATATCCACATGGGTACTGCCCTGAACAAGATCATCAAGGATATCATTATCCGCGATAAGAACATGGAGGGTTTCCAGGCTCCCTATGTGCCCGGCTTTGATACCCACGGCCTGCCAATCGAGCTGAAGGCTCTGTCCTCCGTCGGTGATAAGAAGAAGGACATTTCCAAGCTGGAACTGCGCCAGATCTGCGAAAAGTTTGCTACCGAGCACATCGATATCATGAGCGACCAGTTCAAGCGTCTGGGCGTTATCGGCGATTTCGAGCATCCGTATCTGACCCTGAAGCCTGAGTTCGAGGCACGCCAGATCGAGATTTTTGGCGAGATGGCAAAGAAGGGCTACATCTACAAGGGTCTGAAGCCCGTGTACTGGTGCCCGGACTGCCGCACGGCTCTGGCAGAGGCCGAGATCGAGTACGGCGAGGACGACTGCGATTCCATCTTCGTGCGTTTCCACGTCTCTCAGGACCCCAACGGTGTGCTGGCAAAGCACGGCATCCCGATGGACAAGACCTACTTCGTCATCTGGACCACCACCACTTGGACTCTGCCCGCTAACGAGGCGATCTGCCTGAACGGCCAGTTCGAGTACTCCTTCGTCAAGATCGGCGATGAGTTCCACATCATGGCCACCGAACTGGTCAAGAGCGTCATGGATGCCTGCCACATCGAGAACTACGAGATCGTGGGCGAGCCGGTCCCCGGTACCGAGTTCGAGCTGATGCGCTACAACCACGTCTACCTGCCCAAGGAGGGCTGGGTCATTCTGGGCGATCACGTCACGCTGGAAAGCGGTTCCGGCTGTGTCCATACCGCAGGCGGCCACGGCGTGGACGACTTCAACGTCTGCCAGAAGTATCCGCAGGTGCCCATCACCGTCCCCGTGGACGATGGCGGCTATCTGACCGAGCTGGCCGGTAAGTATGCAGGTCAGCGCGTGTGGGCTGCCAACAAGACCATTCTGGCCGATTTGACCGAGTCCGGTGCTGTCATGGGTCAGGTGCACATCAAGCATCAGTACCCGCACTGCTGGCGCTGCCATCACCCCATCATCTTCCGTGCAACGGAACAGTGGTTCTGCTCCATCGCAAAGTTCCGCGAGGATGTCTACAAGGCCATCGACACCGTTACCTGGATGCCGGATTGGGGCCATGACCGCATGAAGGGCATGGTGCGCGACCGCAACGACTGGTGCATCAGCCGCCAGCGCACCTGGGGCGTGCCCATTCCCGCATTCTACTGCAAGAAGTGCGGCACCTACCACATCACCGATGCCACCATCAAGGCTGTCAGCGACCTGTTCCGCAAGGAAGGTTCCGATGCATGGTATAAGTACGAAGCCGAGCAGATCATCCCCGCAGGCGAAGTGTGCGAAAAGTGCGGTGCTTCCGAGTGGACCAAGGACACCGACATCATGGACGTCTGGTTCGACTCCGGCTCCACCCACGCCGCTGTGCTGGAGGAGCGCCCCGAGCTGCGCTTCCCGGCTGATATGTATATGGAAGGCGGCGACCAGTTCCGCGGCTGGTTCCAGTCCAGCCTGCTGACCAGCGTTGCAAGCAAGGGCTGCGCACCCTATAAGTCTGTTCTGTGCCACGGCTGGGTCGTGGATGAGCAGGGCAAGCAGATGCACAAGAGCGCCGGCAACGGCGTGGAGCCCAGCGAGATCATCAAGGACTACGGCGCTGATATCATCCGTCTGTGGGTGGCTTCTTCCGACTACACCGTGGATGTGCGTGCCGGCAAGAACATCTTCAAGCAGCTGAGCGAGGCTTACCGCAAGATCCGCAACACCGCCCGCTTCATTCTGGGCAATCTGGACGGCTTTGATCCCAACACCGACTGTGTGGCTGACGATCAGCTGCAGGAGATCGACCGCTGGGCACTGGCTGCTCTGGATGACCTGATGGTCAACACCAGCGCAGGCTACGCTGTGTATGACTTCAACAAGGTCTATCATGCAGTGTACAACTTCTGCGTTGTTGCAATGTCCAACTTCTATCTGGATGTGACCAAGGATCGCCTGTACTGCACCAACGGCGCAGGCCGCAAGGCTGCTCAGACCACCATGTACAAGATCCTTGTGGCTCTGGACAAGATCATTGCTCCTATCCTGTGCTTCACCAGTCAGGAGATCTGGGACTTCATGCCTAAGACTGAGGGCATGAACCAGTACGTTGTCTTTGAGGAGATGCCCAAGGCTGGCCAGTATGCCGCCGATGAGGCCTTCAAGGCAAAGTGGGCTCAGTTGATCGCCGTCCGTGATGAGGTGAAGAAGGTTCTGGAGCAGGCCCGTGCCGAAAAGGTCATCGGTGCTTCTCTGGAGGCTGCCGTCACCCTGTACTGCAATGATACTGTGTACAGCCTGCTCAACAGCATCCCCATGGACGAGCTGGCCGACCTGATGATCGTCTCTCAGGTAGAGCTGGTCAAGGGCGAAGGCGGCGCTGCAAGTGCTGTTGAAGGCCTGGGCGTTGCTGCTGCACATGCCACCGGCGAAAAGTGCGAGCGCTGCTGGAAGTATTCTTCTTCCATCGGCAGCCATGCCGCACATCCCACCCTGTGCGCACGCTGCGCCAGCGTTGTGGAAGCCTAAGCGTTCCGCATAAAACAATGTTTTAAAGGGCGGCGCTCCCTTATACCGGGGAGCGCCGTTTTTTATACTGAATGATTTTGGGAGTATCCTATGGCATTTGTTGTTTTTAATCTGCTCGCGGCTGCGGCACTCATTGGCATCGATCAGGCCATCAAGCTGTGGGCCACAAATGTGCTGCAGCCGGTGGGAGCCATGCCGCTGATCCCCCATGTGGTGGAGCTGCGGTTCGTGCTCAACCCGGGCATGGCGTTCAGCCTGCTCAGCGGCAAGCAGCTGTTCCTCATCATCGCTACCAGCATAGCGCTGATCTTTGTGGCCTACGGGCTGTTCTTCCGCAGCCGCGGCAGATACCTGCAGCAGGCCGCACTGCTGCTGATCCTTGCCGGCGGCATCGGCAACCTGATCGACCGTGTGCTCAACGGCGAGGTGGTGGACTACATCAATCTGCTGTTCATGCAGTTTGCGGTGTTCAATTTTGCGGATATCTGCGTGTGTGTGGGCGTGGGCCTCTGGGTGCTGGTAATTTTTCTGGAAGAGCTGCACGCTGAGAACGGGCAGTCCCCGAAGGAGCAGTGAGCCATGGAACAGCGTGAATTTGTGGTGGAGCAGGAGACGGCAGGCCAGCGCATCGACCGCTTTCTGAGCGGCGAGGACACCGGCCTTTCCCGGTCTGCTCTGCAGGCGCTGGTGGCCGACGGTCATGTGTTGTGCAACGGCAGGCTGGTTGCCAAAAGCCTGAAGCTCAAGGCGGGCGACACCATCGTTTTGGAAATTCCGGACGCAAAGCCCATTGAGGCCGTGCCGCAGGACATCCCGCTGGAAATCGTCTATGAGGACGAGCATCTGCTGGTGGTCAACAAGCCCAAAGGCATGGTAGTGCACCCGGCTCCCGGCAACCCGGACGGCACGCTGGTGAACGCGCTGCTGTGGCACTGCAAGGGAAGCCTGTCCGGTATCGGCGGCGAGATTCGCCCCGGCATCGTGCACCGCATCGATAAGGACACCAGCGGACTGCTGGTGGTGGCAAAGGACGATGCAACGCACATCGGCCTTTCCCAGCAGATGGCGGTGCACAGTGTGGAGCGCGCGTATCGCACCATCGTGTACGGCGGCTTTGCACAAGATGAGGGCTTTGTGGAAAGCAATCTGGGCCGCAGCAAGACCGACCGCAAAAAGATGGCGGTCTACCCGGCCAGTGAGCCGCATACCAAATATGCCTATACCGGCTATCAGGTGCTGGAACGGTTGAACAACTTTACCATGCTGGAATGCCGCCTGAAGACCGGCCGCACCCATCAGATCCGCGCGCACATGGCATCCATCCAGCACCCGGTGGCGGGCGACCCGGTGTATGGCCCGCACAATTGCATCACCAGCCTGCACGGCCAGTGCCTGCACGCAAAAACGCTTGGCTTTGTGCACCCGATCACCGGCGAACATCTGCGGTTCGATTCGGAATTGCCGGAATACTTCACTCATTTTCTTGCAACGCTCAGGAGGGGAACGGTATGAACCATCTTTCTTCAACGCTCGTACTGTGTGATCTGGACCATCTGCTTTTGGGTGCCGACGGCAACCTGACGCAGGTGGTGCGGGATGTGCTGCAGCTGTTCGTCCGCCGCGGCGGACGTTTTACGGTGTTTTCCCAGCGCACGCCGCGGGCAGTGCGGTCCATTCTGGGCAGTGTGCGGCTCAGCGCTCCTGCGCTGGTGTGCGGCGGTGCCATGGCCTACCATTTTTCCGATGGCACCCGCCATCCGCTGTGCACCTTTGCCGGGCAGGATGCCGACCTGTTCGCCCGCCTGCCGGTGGCAGAGGGCGTGGGCATTGCCCTGCAGATGACCGACGGTACTACCCGCGTGCTGCGCATGAGCGAGGCATTGGAGCGTCATCTGCGGCAGGAATGGACCCCTTATCTGCTGGCAAACGCGGCAGACATCAAGGGGGAAGAAGTGCTGCGGGTGCTGCTGTATCAGGACAGCAAGGCAGTGCCCATGATCTCGCTGCTGGAAAAATCTCTGGGCGACCGCACAGCGGTGCTGCTGGGCGAGCGTGCCGCAGCGGATACGCTGATCCTGACCCCCAGAACCGTCTCTGGCCGTGAAATGCTGGATGCCGTGTGTATGCCGGTGGGCATCGACCCGGAAGATGTGCTGGTACTTGCCGGAGGGCTGCCTATGCTGGACATGGTGCGCGCTTCCAGCCAGAGCACCGCAGCTGCGGATGCCCCGGCTGAGCTGCGTCTTGCTGCCCAAAAGGTCACTTTGACCGATGCTGCGGCAGGTTCTGCAGTGGAAGTGCTGTACCGTATGGTGCGGGATGCTGAAAATTTGGCGTAAAATTTGTGCAAGACTTCTGCAAATTCTTTCGCAGAAGCCTTTCTTTTTGGAGGAAAGTCAGGTACAATGAGAGAAACGCATCTTCTGGCCCTGCAAAAGAAGGAAAAACTCTTTCTTGCGCTGTCGCTGGCGGCGGTGGTTTTGTGCACAGTGCTGGCCTTTGGCTTTGCCGTGCCGCTGCAGGCTGCCGAACCGCAGGTCCTGCCGGATACGACCGGGCTGGAACAGTATGTGCTGGTGGATCTGAACACTGCTGATCTCTCTGCGCTGTGCACACTGCCGGGCGTAGGGGAAAAGCGCGCACAGACGATTCTGGATTACCGGACGCAGAATGGCCCGTTTGAACGGGTAGAAGATGCAGCCAATGTTCCGGGCCTGACACAGACCATTGTGGATTCCTGGGCAGGAATGGCAACCGTGAGCTGAGCCGCAGCCGGCGGCCCGGCGCAGCAAAAAGGGGAATGATTATGAGTGACGATACCATTTTTATCAACCGGGAACTGAGCTGGCTGGATTTCAACCGGCGCGTTCTTGCGCTGGGCAAAGATAAAAATGTTCCGCTTGCAGAGCGGGTCAAATTTCTTGCGATCTACGGCTCCAATCTGGACGAGTTTTTTATGGTGCGCGTGGGTTCTCTGCAGGAGCGCGCCAATCTGGAACAGGAACAGGGCAAAAAGGTCAAGAGGGAAAACAAGACCAACATGTCCGCGGCGGAACAGCTGACTGCCATCATGCCCAAAACGGCACAGCTGCAGGAGGAGTGCGATAAATACTACGCAAAGGCGCTGGAAGCACTGGCGGAGTGCGGCTGGCGCAAGGTGGATCTTGACCACTTGTCCAAGGAGGACGAGCACTTCTGGAAGAAGTACTTCCAAACGGAGCTGTTCCCCATCCTCAGCCCGCAGATCGTGGATAACCGCCATCCGTTCCCATTCCTGCGCAATAAGGAGATTTACCTTGGCGTTCTGCTCAAGGAAAAACACCCGGCAGGGCAGAGCCTTGGCATCATTCCCATTTCCAGCCAGATGGAACGGATGCACGTTGTAAAAAAAGACGGCGAAACGCAGTTTGCACTTACCGAAGAGCTGGTGCTGCACTTTGCGGCCAGCATCTTTGGCAAAGAGACGATTCAGGAAAAATGTCTCTTCCGTGTTACCCGCAATGCGGATATCGACGTAAAAGAGGGCATGATGGATCATGATATCGACTACCGCGAGATCATGACCGAGTTGCTCAAGCGCCGCCGCAAGCTGGCTGCGGTGCGTCTGCAGATCACGCCTGCCCCGGCCCCGGAGGTAGAACGCCTGCTGTGCAACCGTCTGCTGCTCACCCATAAACGGGTGTTCGAGCAGAAAAGCCCGCTGGATCTGAGCTTTTTCTACAAGCTCACCGGCCGCATGGAAGCGGAGGGGCTGCCGGAACTGTTCTACCCGGCTGCACGGCCCATGCTGCCGCCGCCGGACTACGACCTTGCCGCTGAGGTGCAGAAGCACGATGTGCTGCTCAGCTACCCGTACCAGTCCATCCGGCCCTTCATTGCCATGCTCAAAAAGGCTGCCCATGATCCTGAGGTCATTTCCATCAAAATGACACTGTACCGTATGGCGCGGGAGTCCCAGATCGTGCAGGCGCTGATGGAAGCCGCTGAGAACGGCAAAGAGGTGGTGGCGCTGGTGGAGCTGCGCGCCCGCTTTGACGAGCAGAACAATATCGACTGGTCGAAGCAGCTGGAAAGCGCAGGCTGTACGGTCATTTATGGCTTTGATGATTACAAAGTGCACTCCAAGCTGACCCTTATCACCAAAAAGAGCAAAGAGGGCTACTCTTATATCACCCAGATCGGCACCGGCAACTACAACGAAAAGACCAGTGAGCTTTACACGGACTATTCCTTCATTACGGCAGACCATGGCATTGGCGAGGAAGCTTCCAATGTGTTCCAGAACCTTGCCGTGCAGAAGCTGACTGAGGAGAGCGACCGGATGCTGGTAGCACCGCTGCGCTTCAAGAGCGTATTGCTGGAAGAGATGGATCGTGTCATTGCCGCCGCCCACATGGGCCGTCCGGCATCCATAATCCTGAAAAACAATTCCATCAGCGACCGGGACATCATCCTCAAGCTGCAGGAAGCCAGCTGTGCCGGTGTGCGCATTGATATGATCGTGCGCGGCATCTGCTGCGTGCGCGCCGGCGTGCCCGGCAAGACGGAGAACCTGCATATCCGCAGCCTTGTGGGTCGTTATCTGGAGCATGGCCGCATTTACAGCTTCTTCGATGGTGCACATACCCGCATCTATATTGCATCCGGCGATTTCCTCACCCGCAACACCGAGTGCCGCGTGGAGGTGGGCGTGCGCGTGGAAGATCCCGTGCTGGTGCGGAAGCTTACCGACATTCTGCAGCTGCAGCTGCGGGATAACGTCAATGCCCGCGAGATGCGCCCGGACGGCAGCTACCAGAAGGTAAAGCCCGCTGAGGGCGAAGCACTGGTGAACGGCCAGATGGGCATGTATGAGCTGTTGAAAAATGACTGGACGCAGCCGGAGCCTTGGAGGCTTTCTGCCGCTGTGCAGGAAAAACAGCCTGAACCTTCTGCCGAAGCAGCAAAGCCAGAACCTGCGAAAACGGAAGCGGCTCCCGCTGCAAAACAGGCAGAAGCTTCTCACCCGGAATCTGCTGCGGCACCGGAAAGCGGCGACCGTTTTGACCAGCTGGAACAGATGGTCAATCATAAAAAGCGTACAGAGCCGCAGCCTGCCCCTGCAGCCAAGCCGATAAAGCCGGTGGTGGTGGAGACACCCGCCCCCAGAAGCCGCCTGAAACGGATTTTGGATTTTTTCAAGTTACGCAGATAATATTTGCAAGACCCGACAGAGCAAACCCTCTGCCGGGTCTTTTTGCGTGTTTGCCTGCATAAATAAAAAGCAAACGGAAGGCGGGAGGCAGAAGGTGCGGGCAAAGCGATGGGGACGAGCCGGGCACGGCAGGGAGCAGCCCAGATGGAGGGTGATTTTTCTGGCAGTTTTAGCCGGACTGCTGGTGTGCTTGGTGCTTCCGGTGCGGGCGCAGAAAAAAACGGGGAAGCTCTGTTTCCCGCTGGACACCACACAGTACCGTGTTTCGGACGGATACGGCTGGCGGCAGGATCCTTTTACCGGGGAAAGGACGTTCCATAAGGGCATTGATCTTGCCTGTGCAGAGGGAACAGAAGTGCTTGCTGCGGAAGGCGGTGCGGTGGTGCAGGCATACCGCAGCACAAGCTATGGCACCTGTCTGCGTGTTCTCCATACAGATGGCAGCGAGTCACTTTACGCCCATTTGCAGTACGCCTATGTCCGCCCGGGCGAGGTGGTGGAAGCAGGGCAGCTGCTGGGCGCAGCAGGGCGCAGCGGGCGCGCTACGGGAGCACACCTGCATTTTGAACTGTACCGGAAGGGAACAGCCTGTGACCCGGCGGATGCGCTGGGCCTTTCCTCATGAAGCTGCATGATTCCCGGCAGCTGGGGCCGCTGGTGTTCCGCGACCCGCTGCTTTTGTGTAGCGCACTGTATTTTCTGCTCTACTTTGATGCAAGCGGCTTTCTGCGGCTGGGGCTGCTGGCGGCGTTCCTGCACGAGTGCGGGCACATTCTGGTGTATTGTGTGTTTCTGCACCGCTTTCCGGTCATTGAGGTGACCATGACTGGCTTTTGTATGCGGATGGACGCTCCGGCCCGGGGCCTTTCACCGGGGCGGCTCTTCTGGCTGGCTGCTGCAGGCCCGGCGGTCAATTTCATGCTGGCAGGCATCTGGGCACTGCGGCTGGAACAGGAACTGACCATCCGCGGCAGTGCCTTCTGGGCGGCAAATCTGCTGACCGGGGGATTCAATCTGTTGCCCGTTCCACCGCTGGATGGGGCGCAGCTGGCATCCTGCCTGTGCGAAATGCGGCATGCAGGCAAAAAGTTTAAGGGAAATGATTGAAAAAACAGCTCATTTCGGGTACAATAAAATGACGTGTAAAAATGGACTGTTTATTGGAGGACTCGATGTTTGATCCAAAACTGAAAGAAGCACTGGGACGGGTACAGAAGCCTGGTCGTTATACCGGCGGAGAACCCGGCAGTGTATATAAGGACAAAGAAAAAGTGGATGTCCGCTTTGCGTTCTGCTTTCCGGACACCTATGAGGTAGGTATGTCCTTCCTCGGCGAAAAGATCCTGTATGAGCTGCTCAACAGCCACGAAAACTGGTGGTGCGAGCGTGCTTTTATGCCGTGGCTGGATATGAAGGCCGAGATGGAGCGTCTTGGTCTGCCGCTCTACACCATGGAGAGCAAGGATCCGCTCACCGCTTTTGATGCAGTGGGCTTCACCCTGCAGTACGAGCTTTCCTATACCAATATTCTGGCTATGCTGGATCTGGCGGGCATCCCGTTCTATTCCAAGGATCGCGATGAAAGCTGGCCGCTGATCGTGGCGGGTGGCCCCTGCGCCTGCAACGCGGAACCCATTGCGGACTTTTTTGATGTGGTCCAGCTGGGTGAGGGCGAAAACCAGCTGCCCGGCATCTGCGCCGAGATCGAAAAGGCCAAGAAGGAGGGCGGCGTTTCCAAAAAGGAACTGCTGCTGCGCATTGCAAAGATCCCCGGCGTCTATATCCCGGCGTTCTACGATGTGGAGTATTACGAAGATGGCCGGGTCAAGGCCATCAACCCCAATGAGCCGGGCATCCCGGCGCGCATCACCAAGGCGATCATCAAGGACCTGAACGAGTTTGCCCCGCCCACGAATTTCGTGGTGCCCATGGTGGGTGCCATTCAGGACCGCGCCAGCATCGAGGTGCTGCGCGGCTGTGTGCGTGGCTGCCGTTTCTGTCAGGCGGGCTTTCTGTACCGCCCCATGCGCCAGCGTGACGCGGGCCTTCTGAACAGGGCGGCGCAGGAGCTGTGCGCCAACACCGGCTATGAGGAGCTGAGCCTTTCCAGCCTGTCTACCTCTGACCACGGCCAGCTGGAAGAGCTGCTGGACGATCTGAACGAGTGGGCACCCAAGGAGCATGTGAGTCTGTCGCTGCCTTCGCTGCGCGTGGACAACTTTTCCCAGAGCCTCATTGAAAAGACCACCAAGGTGCGCAAGAGCGGCCTGACCTTCGCCGCCGAAGCCGGCACCCAGCGCCTGCGCAACGTCATCAACAAGAATGTCACATGGGATGAGATCGAAAAGACCTGCACCATTGCATTCAACGCGGGCTATACCTCGGTCAAGCTCTACTTCATGATGGGCCTGCCCACCGAGACCATGGAGGACATTGAGGGCATCGCAGAGACGGCGCAGAAGGTGGTAGACCTCTATTATTCGCTGCCCAAGCGCGGCAAGGGCAAGGGTGTACAGGTGACCATCAGCTGTGCCTGCTTTGTGCCCAAGCCCCATACGCCGTTTGAGTTCGTGCCCATGGACACTGAAGAAATGCTGCGCGCCAAGCAGAAGCACCTGCTGGAAAGTGTGCGCAGCCGCAAGATCAAGGTCAACTACCACGACAGCACCACCAGCTTTCTGGAGGGCGTGTTTGCCAAGGGCGACCGCCGCCTTGCCCCGGTCATTGTGGAAGCCTACAAGCGCGGCTGCTACTTCGACGGCTGGGAGGAGTGCTTCAAGTACGACACATGGCTGCAGACCTTTGCTGATCTGGGCATCGACCCGGCATTTTACTGTCAGCGCCCCATTGGTCTGGACGAAGTGACGCCCTGGTCCCACATGGATTACGGCGTCACCCACGAATATCTGGTACGGGAGTACAAAAAAGCCCTTGCCGCCCAGACTACCCAGCCCTGCAACCGTGCCTGCCACGGCTGCGGTGCAAATCACCTGTTAGGAGGTCCCTGCTTTGATTACAGTAAGAATCTCGTTTGAGAAAAAGAATGAGGCCTCCTACATCTCCCTGCTGGACCTGCAGCGGGTGATGCAGCGGGTGCTCAAGCGCAGCGGCCTGCCGGTGTGGCATACGCTGGGCTTCAACCCCCATATCTACATGACCTTTGCCTGCCCGCTTTCTCTGGGGCAGGAGAGCGAGTGCGAGTGCGTGGACGTCAAGACCGAAGCGGAAGCCCCGGATTTTGAGCAGTGGAAAGCGGCCCTCAATGCCATCATGCCCGCAGGCATCGTGATCACGCACGTTGGCCCGGTGCAGATGAAGGCGGACCTCATTGCCTACGCATGCTATCGCATCACCTACCCGGCGGCAGCGGCTGCGGCGCTGGATCAGTACAACGCGCTGGAAAGCGCCCCGGTGGAAAAGCACGGCAAAAAGGGCAACAAGGTCATTGAGCTGAAGGAACATCTGCCCAAGGTGGAGTACACCACGGAGGGGGACAGCCTGCACATTGATCTGTGCCTGCCCGCTGCGCAGGAACTGAACCTGAACCCCTCGCTGCTGACCGGCTTTCTGGAAGAAAAATTCGGCCTGCCTGCCGTCAGCGCCAACATCCTGCGCAAAAAGTTTTTGACGGCAGATAAGCAGCTGTTTGTCTGATCGGAGCGTGAAAGACCGTCTGTTGGGCAAAACAGAAAATTTTTGCATTTGTTTTGGTCAGAACGCTTGCATTTACGCAGGTTTTGTGATATCCTATTTAGGCGTTAGTGTCCGCTGAGACCACAGCGGGGTTAATGACAATATCATTAAACGGGCGGTCCTCTGACGGCAAAGTGCCGTGTATGAACGTCTAAAAACAAATGGAGGATTCAAAAATGGACGCACTGAAGATTATTTCTGAAGGCAGCATCAAGGCTGAAAAGCCCCAGTTCAACGTTGGCGATACCGTCCGCGTTGATGTTCGTATCAAGGAAGGCGACCGTGAGCGCATTCAGGCCTTTGAGGGCACTGTGATCGCAAAGAAGCACGGCGGCGTTGCTGAGACCTTCACCGTTCGCCGCGTTGCTTACGGTGTTGGCATCGAGCGTGTCTTCCCCATCAACAGCCCCTTCGTTGAGAAGGTCACCGTTGTCCGCAAGGGCAAGGTCCGCCGCGCAAAGCTGTTCTACCTGCGTGGTCGTACGGGCAAGGCTGCCAAGGTCAAGAGCGATATTTGATCATCCCCGATTTGAAACGGGAGAAAAGGGACAACCTTGTTGTCCCTTTTTTCTTTATCAAAATTTCGGAAAAAATGCGGCTTTTTGCAGGCACCGTTCTTGCGAAGAGCCTGTCGGCTGCGGTATAATCGGGTCAGCAGTGTAAAACCAGAAGGTGAGGTGTACCGGATATGGAAAAACAGGAACAGGCAAAGCCCGTGCGTGGGCAGAACCTGCTGGAATGGTACGAGGCATTGATCTCGGCAGCGCTGGTGCTGGTGCTGATCTTTTCGTTTTTCTTCCGCATCATTCAGGTGGACGGCAGCTCCATGGTGCCCACACTGGTGAACGGTGATAAGCTCATCGTGTGGGGAGCAGGCTATACACCGCAGCGTGGTGACGTGGTCATTGTGGACAGTTATACCTCCTACGGTAAACCGCTGGTCAAGCGTGTCATCGCCAAAGGCGGCGATACGGTCTCCATCGATTATGCGACCGGCACCGTGGCAGTGAACGGTGAGGTCTTGCAGGAGGACTACATTGCAGAGCCAACCTATCTTGGCTACGATGTACAGTTCCCGTACACAGTGCCGGAGGGCACGGTGTTCGTGATGGGTGATAACCGCAACCAGTCGCTGGACAGCCGCTCCACCTATGTGGGCTGCATTGACGAACGGGACATTCTGGGCAGGGTGCTTTTGTGCTTTATGCCCTTTACAGATTTTGGGGTGGTAAAATGAACGAAATGGATACCCGCTTTGCAAACCAGTACAATATTCAGTGGTTCCCGGGCCACATGACCAAGACTCTGCGCATGATGGAGCAGGAGATCCAGCACGTGGATGCCAGCCTTGTGCTGCTGGATGCCCGCATCCCGCTTTCCAGCCTGAACCCGGAGATCGAGCGCATCACGGCCCGCAAGCCGAAACTATACGCGCTGAACAAGGCTGATCTGGCAGACCCGGCTGTAACGGAAGAATGGATCAAGTATTTCCGTGCGGCAGATGCCGGCTGTGTGGCCATCAGCGCCAAGCAGAAGGGCGGTGCCAATGCGGTAAAGGCTGCCATTGAAAAAGAACTGGCGGGCCTGCTGGAACGCCGCCAGAACCGCGGCATGGGCGGTGCCAAAACACAGGTGATGCTGTGCGGCATCCCCAATGTGGGCAAATCCACTTTCATCAACACCTTTGCAGGCTCTGCCCGCGCCAAGGCGGCAGACCGCCCGGGCGTAACCAAGGGCAAACAGTGGGTCAGCACCGACAAATTTGATTTGCTGGATATGCCCGGCGTACTGTGGAAGAAGTTCGACTCCAAGACCATTGCGTCCAATCTGGCCTTTATCGGCTCCATCAAGGATGATATTCTGGATGTGGAAGAGCTGGCCATGAACCTGCTGGACGAAGTGCGCCGCAACTACCCCGACCTTGTGGCCCAGCGCTACAAGCTGGATGCCGAAACGCTGGCCCTGCCGCCCTACGAGCTGATGGAAGCCATCGGCCGCAAGCGCGGTCTGCTGGTGCGCGGCGGCGAGGTGAACACCGAGCGCTGCGCCATTATGCTGGTGGACGAGTTCCGCGCCTGCAAGTGGGGCCGCATCTCGCTGGAGCGTCCGCCGCAGCGGGATGATCTGGCTGATTTTGCCGAGGAGGATGACGAATGAAGCGCCGTTCCGACGAGGAAATCTCGGCTCCGCTGTATGAATACGATGCCGCTGTACGCAGTCAGTATGGCTGCTTTGCAGGCGTGGACGAAGCCGGACGCGGCCCTCTGTGTGGCCCGGTGTGCGTAGCGGCCTGTATTCTGGACCCGGAGAATCCGGTCTTTGGCATCAACGACTCCAAAAAGCTTACCGAGAAAAAGCGGGAAGCTCTGTTTGATGAGATCATTGAAAAGGCGTTGGCCTACAAAATTGTTTTTGTGGGGCCGGAGATCATTGACCGGGACAACATCCTCAACGCCACCATGGGCGGCATGAAGCAGGCTGTGGAAGAGCTGGACATCGTGCCGAACCTTGTTCTCGTGGATGGGAACCGCACCCCGGCAGGGCTGCTGGTCCCGGCACAGCCGGTGGTCAAGGGCGATGCCACCAGTGCCAGCATCGGCGCAGCATCCGTCCTTGCCAAGGTCAGCCGTGACCGCTATATGCTGGAACTGGACAGACAGTATCCGCAGTATCAGCTGGCAAAGCACAAGGGCTACCCGACCAAGCTCCACTATGAGCTGATCGCCCAGTACGGCATCCAGCCGTTCTACCGCCGCAGCTTCCTCAAAAAGCAGGGCTACTGGCCGGAGAACGGAAAGTGAACCGCGCCGAGACAGGGCGCAGGGGAGAAGCAGCTGCGGCCCGCTGGTATCAGAAGCAGGGCTGCAGGCTGCTGGCACACAACTTCCACACCCGGATGGGGGAGCTGGATGTTGTGGTGCAGGAGCCGGATGGGACCATTGTCATCTGTGAGGTCAAGACCCGTGCGGAAGGCTCTCTGGCCAGCCCGGCAGAAGCGGTGGACCGGCCCAAACAGCGCCGCCTGATCCGTGCAGCACAGTGTTATCTGCAGCAGAACGGCCTGAGCGATGCGCCGGTGCGATTTGACGTGGCAGAAGTGTTCCCTCTTGACAGCGGGCGCTGGATGGTACATATTATAAGGGGCGCTTTTCTCACGTAAAGCAACGGCCCCGGTGGGAAAATGTACAGGCAGAGGGCTTCTCTGCCACAGCAGAAGAGCGTGCTTTGCACGTTCTACGGCGAAAAAGGAGCGACAACAATGCAGTTTTTTAGTACCAGAGACCAAAACCGCAAAGTGACTTCCTCGGAAGCAATCGCACAGGGCCTGTCCAACGAGGGCGGTCTGTTTGTACCGGAAAGCTTTCCGCAGGTGGATGTGAAGGCACTGTGCGAGCTGGACTACCCGGCCATGGCAGCTGCCGTCATCAAAGAATATCTGACCGACTACTCGCAGGATTTCCTGACCGAAGCTGCCCACAAGACCTACGGAGAGGCCTTTGGCGGCAAGGCAGGCTATCTTGCCCCGGTGGAAGGGGACACCTATGCCTTAGAGCTGTGGCATGGTCCTACCTGTGCATTCAAGGATTATGCTCTGCAGCTGATGCCGAAGCTTCTGGTGGAAGCCAAAAAGAATCTGGGCCGCACGGAAAAGACCCTGATCCTTGTGGCGACCAGCGGCGATACCGGCAAGGCAGCTCTGGACGGCTACCATGATATCCCGGGCGTGGAGATCGCAGTGTTCTATCCCACGGGCGGCACCAGCGAGATCCAGCGCCTGCAGATGGCAACGCAGGAGGGTGCCAACGTGGCAGTGTACGCTGTGCGCGGCAACTTTGATGATGCACAGACCGGTGTGAAGAAGGTCTTTGGTGACACTGCCATTGCAGCAGAGCTTGCCAAGCGGAACATCCGCCTGTCCAGCGCCAACTCCATCAACTGGGGCCGTCTGGTGCCGCAGATCGTCTATTACTTTGCCGCCTATGCCCAGCTGCTCAAGGCGGGCAGGATCACCTTCGGCGATGAAGTGGACTTCTGCGTACCCACCGGCAACTTCGGCGACATTCTGGCAGGCTACTATGCAAAGTGCATGGGCCTGCCCGTGGGCAAGCTGGTCTGCGCTTCCAACGAGAACAACGTGCTGACCGATTTCCTCACCACCGGCACCTACGCCGCAAAGCGGGAGTTCTTCAAGACCACCTCGCCCAGCATGGACATTCTCGTGTCCTCGAACCTCGAGCGCCTTCTGTGCCATGTCACCGGCAGTGATGCCGAGGTGGCGGGCCTGATGAAGAGCCTTGCCGAGACTGGCAGCTATACTGTGCGTCCGGAGACGCTGGCTGCCATTCAGGAGAACTTCTCCTGCGGCTGGAGCAGTGAGGAAGAAGTGGCAGGGGAGATCCGTGTCCGCTACGAGAAGGACAATTACCTGTGTGATACCCACACCGCTGTTGCGTTCCATGTGGCAGCGCAGAAAAAGCGCGAGGGCGTGCCCATGGTGGTGCTGTCCACCGCGTCTCCCTTCAAGTTCCCGCGCAGTGTGCTGGAAGCACTGGGCCGCACCGCCCCGGAAAATGATTTTGAAGCAATGCAGCAGCTGGAAGCAGCTACCGCGCATACCGCACCGGCAAGCCTTGCCGCGCTGCGCCAGAAGCCGGAGCGCTTTAACACCGTGATCGATCCTGCGCAGATCGCCGAGGTGGCGCTGGGCTATCAGGAATAACACATCCTGCTGCATTTAGAACAGGAGAAAAAACATGGCACTTTTTGTGCTTGGCGATACCCACCTTTCTCTGGGCGCTTCCAAGCCGATGGATATTTTTCCCGGCTGGAATGATTATGTGGAGCGCCTTGAGAAAAACTGGCGCAAGCTCATCAAACCAGAGGATACCATTGTATTGGCGGGCGATATCAGCTGGGCCATGCGCCTGACCGATACCCGTAAGGATTTTGAATTTCTGCAGAGCCTGCCCGGGCAGAAGATCATCATGAAGGGCAACCACGATTACTGGTGGTCTACCGTGAACAAGATGAATGCCTACCTCAAAGCAGAAGGCTTTGATACCCTGCACATTCTGCACAACAACTCCTACAGTGTAGAGGGGTATGCACTGTGCGGTACCCGCGGCTGGCTGTTTGATGCAGGCGAGGCCCACGACGAAAAGGTGATGAACCGCGAGATCGGACGGCTGCGCATGAGTCTGGATGCCGCCGAACCCGGTCTGGAAAAGCTGGTGTTCCTGCACTATCCGCCGGTGTATACCGGCACCAGTGCGCCGGAGATCGTGGCCACCTTAAAGGAATACAGCATCAGGACCTGCTACTATGGCCATCTGCACGGCAATGCCATCCGCTATGCGGTGCAGGGTGATGTGGATGGCATCCACTACAAGCTGGTCAGTGCCGATGGGCTGCGTTTTTGCCCGTACCGCATCAATTGAACCGTTAAAACCAATAAAAATTAACAATTTGGGCTGGCAATTGTGTCAGGAGCGTGCTATAATAGTTTTTGACGCGATTGTTGCACCCAATTGAGCGCGCGCGTCCCCGCATATTGCAAAAGCAAGTTCATCCAGGACGCAGTGCGCGGTTGCAAAGGGCAAAAACTTCCTGCCCTGCGCAATAGAATTTTTGAGTGGAGGAAAAACAAATGAATTTCATCAAGTGTGAAAAGCTCGAGAAGAGCATGGCAGAACTGCAGTTCTCCATCGACGCAGAGGCTTTCAAGAAGGCTGTTGCCGATGTTTTCAAGAAGGAAGGCAAGAAGTACGCTGTTCCCGGCTTCCGTAAGGGCAAGGCTCCCCGCGCTCTGATCGAGAAGATGTACGGCGCTGATGTCTTTACCTATGATGCCATCAATGAGCTGTTCCCCGAGGCTTTCGAGGCTGCTGTTAAGGAAGCTGGCGTTGAGCCGGTCGGTCGTCCGGAGGTCACTGTTGACTCTGCTGATGAGACCAACGGTGTCACCCTGACCGTCAAGGTCGCTGTCAAGCCCGAAGTCAAAGTTGGCAGCTACAATGGTCTGACAGTTGAAAAGACTGTCCATACTGTTTCTGACGAGGCTGTTGAAGCTGAGCTGAAGCGTGTGCAGGAGCGCAATGCCCGTGAGCTGACCCGTGAGGGCGCTGCTGAGAACGGCGACATCGCTGATATCGACTTCGAGGGCTTCGTCGATGGCGTGGCTTTCGAGGGCGGCAAGGCTGAGCACTACAGCCTGACTCTGGGCAGCGGCAGCTTCATCCCCGGCTTTGAGGATCAGATCGTGGGCCACTCCGCTGGCGAAGAGTTCGACGTGAACGTTACCTTCCCCACCGAGTATCAGGCTGCCGAACTGGCTGGCAAGGCTGCTGTGTTCAAGATCAAGCTGCACGAAGTGAAGTACAAGGAGCTGCCTGCTCTGGATGACGAGCTGGCTAAGGATTGCTCTGAGTACGACACTCTGGACGAGTTCAAGGCTTCCATCCGCAAGAACAATCAGGAGCAGCTGGACAAGCAGGACGATCTGGCTGTTGAGAACGCTCTGGTGGATCAGGTCATCGAGAGCATGGAGGGTGAGATCCCCCAGGCAATGTATGATGCCCGCATGGACGAGATGGTCAACGACTTTGCATTCCGCGTGGAGCAGCAGGGCCTGCGCCTCGAGGACTACCTGAAGTATATGGGCCAGACTATGGAGCAGTTCCGCGCTTCCTTCATGCCGCAGGCTGAGAAGCAGGTCAAGATCCGTCTGGCTCTGGAGGCTGTTGCTGCTGCTGAGAACATCGAGGCTTCCGAGGAGGAAGTTTCCGCTGAGATCAAGCGCATTGCTGACCAGTACAAGATGGAAGAGGACAAGGTTCGTGAGCTGGTCAATGTTGACGACCTGAAGAAGGATCTGGCCATCAACAAGGCCATCGACTTCATCAAGAGCCACGCAAACATCGTGGAGAAGGCTGCTGAGGAAGAGAAGGCTGCAGACGCTGAGTAATCAGCTCCTGTGTTCCTTTGAAGCGGGCAGTATGCTGCACGGTTTCAATCAAAGGTTGTAAAAATTGACCGATACGGCAGAACCGGCAGGGAAACCGTATCGGTCAATTTTGCAAATACTATATTCCATTTCAGGAGGCGAACTTTATGAGTTTTGTTCCTTACGTTGTGGAACAGTCGTCCCATGGCGAGCGTTCCTATGATATTTTCTCCCGTCTTTTGAACGATCGCATCATCGTTCTGAGCGAGGATGTCAACGATACCTCCGCCAGCCTTGTTGTGGCACAGCTGCTGTATCTGGAAGGGCAGGACCCGGACAAGGACATCAGCCTGTATATCAACAGCCCCGGCGGCTCCATCAGCGCCGGCATGGCCATCCACGATACCATGCAGTATATCAAGTGCGATGTTTCCACCATCTGCATGGGCATGGCAGCTTCCATGGGTGCCTTCCTGCTGGCAAGCGGCACCAAGGGGAAGCGTTTTGCACTGCCCAACTCGGAAATTCTGATCCATCAGCCGCTGATCGGCGGGCAGGGCGGCGGCCTTTCCGGCCAGACCACCGATATCAAGATCCATGCCGAGCACATGGTGTATATCCGCGATAAGATGAACCGCATGCTCAGCGAGTATACCGGCCAGCCGCTGGAAAAGATCCAGCTGGATACCGAGCGCGACAACTATATGTCCGCACTGCAGGCAAAGGAATACGGCCTGATCGATGAGGTCATTGCCCACCGCTGAGCCGCCGACATTTAATTTACCCAGGATAAGGAAAAACAGCTATGGCAAATAACAATTCCGGCAGAGACAAAAACGAAAAGGATCTGGTCTGCAGCTTCTGCGGAAAGCATCAGGACGAAGTGGAGCGTATGATCATCGGCCCCGGTGTCAATATCTGCAGCGAATGCATCGGCCTGTGCCACGACCTGCTTTCCGACAAGCCGGATCAGCCCAAAAGCGCCCGACCGGCCCGCGGTGCAAACCGTGCACACATCCAGCCTGCGGACAATCTGGATATCAACATCCTGACCCCGGCCGAGATCAAGGAAGGTCTGGATCAGTACGTGATCGGTCAGGACGAGGCAAAGCGTGTGCTGGCCGTCTCGGTCTACAACCACTACAAGCGCATCCTCAGCGGCAAGGGCAGCGATGTGGAGCTGCAGAAGTCCAACGTGCTGCTGCTGGGTCCTTCCGGCGTGGGCAAGACCCTGCTGGCACAGACTCTGGCAAAAATGCTGGGCGTTCCCTTCGCCATTGCCGATGCCACCACCCTGACCGAAGCCGGTTATGTGGGCGAGGATGTGGAGAACATTCTGCTCAAGTTGATCCAAGCAGCGGATTTTGATGTGCAGAAGGCACAGATCGGTATTATCTATATCGACGAGATCGACAAGATCACCCGCAAGAGTGAGAACCCCTCCATCACCCGCGATGTGGGCGGTGAGGGCGTGCAGCAGGCCCTGCTGAAGATTTTGGAGGGCACTGTGAGCAATGTTCCTCCGCAGGGCGGCCGCAAGCACCCGCAGCAGGAGTTCATCCAGATCGACACCACCAACATCCTGTTCATCTGCGGCGGTGCATTTGATGGCTTGGATAAGTATATCCTGCGCCGCACCGATAAGTCCGCACTGGGCTTCGGCAGCAGCCTGAAGGATAATTCCAGCGAAGCGGAGAAGGCTCTGCTGCGCAAGGTGGAACCCCACGATCTGGTCAAGTTCGGCCTGATCCCGGAACTGATCGGCCGTCTGCCGGTCATTACCGTGCTGGACGATCTGGACGAGGACGCTCTGGTTCGCGTACTCAAGGAGCCGCGCAACAGCCTTGTGAAGCAGTATAAGGTACTTCTGAGCATGGATAATGTGGAACTGAACTTCACTGATGAAGCGCTCCACGCCATTGCCCGCAAGACGATCGAGCGCAAGACCGGTGCCCGCGGCCTGCGCAGCGTGATGGAAAGCATTCTGCTGCCCATCATGTACGAGGTGCCCACCGATGCTACCATCATCCGCGTAACTGTGGATGAAGATACCGTGGAAGGCGGCGAAGCACATCTGGAATACGGCGCGGTGCGCAAGCGCTATAAAAATCAGGCCGCTCTGAGCTGACGCTTTTAGCGTACAGCAGGGGAGCAAAGACCCGGCATTCAAGCTCTGTTTCAAAAGCTTTTTGCTTTTGGCAGAGCTTTTTGCTTTATTATTCTTGTTTCCGAGGGCAAAATGTACTATAATATTAAGGTCTGGAATGGCATGGGGAACGCTCCCTGGCAGGAATGCTCCGCAAAATGCCGCTCTGGCGCTATGGGTAACAGGAAGTACGATAAAGGAGTGTGTTTCTAATGGCAAATTATCTTGCAATGAATCGTGATGAACTCACTGCCGAAAAGGCAGCGCTTGAAGCAAAGTACAAGGAATTTCAGGCCAAGGGCCTCAAGCTGAATATGGCCCGCGGCAAGCCCGGCCCTCACCAGATGGATCTGGCCATGGACCTGCTGAAGATGAACGATTACACCACCGATGCTGGCACGGATGCCCGCAACTATGGCGAGCTGGAAGGCCTGCAGGAGGCCCGCGTGCTGTTTGCGGATGTCTTTGGCGTAAAGCCGGAGGAAGTGTTCGTGGGCGGCAACTCCAGCCTGCAGCTGATGTATAACCTCGTCAATATCGGCTATGTGTTCGGTTTCCCGGAGTCTCCGTGCCCCTGGTCTCAGGTGGAGAAGCGCAAGTTCCTCTGCCCGGTGCCCGGCTATGACCGTCACTTTGCTATTACCGAGGAGTTTGGCTTTGAGCTGATCAGCGTGCCTATGACCCCCAATGGCCCGGATATGGACATTGTGGAAAAGCTGGTGGCCGAGGATCCTGACATCAAGGGCATCTGGTGTGTGCCGCAGTATTCCAACCCCGATGGCTACACCTACAGCGATGAGACCATCGAGCGTTTTGCCAAGATGAAGACCGCTGCGCCTGATTTCAAGATCTTCTGGGATGAAGCCTATATCGTCCATCACCTGACCGATGAGATCATCGAGACTCCGGTGCTGCTGAACGAGAGCAAAAAGTACGGCAACGAAAACCGTGTGTTCATGTTCACTTCCACCAGCAAGATCACCTTCCCGGGCGCAGGTGTCTCTGCCATTGCCTGCAGCGAGAGCAGCATGAAGTATATCTGCAAGCGCTTCTCGGTCATGATCATCAGCTACGACAAGATGAACCAGCTGCGCCACGTCCGCTTCCTGAAGAACAAGGAAGGTGTGCTGGCCCACATGGCAAAGCACCGTCGTCGTCTGGTGCCCTGCTTTGATGCCGTCAAGACCGCGTTCAAGAACAACCTCATCCCCTGCGGGGATATTGCCCACTGGACGGACCCCAAGGGCGGCTACTTCATCAGCCTGTATGTGATGCCCGGCTGTGCAAAGCGCGTGGCGGGTCTGTGCAAGGATGCGGGCCTGACCCTGACCGGTGCCGGTTCTGCATATCCCTATCACAAGGATCCCGAGGATTCTCACCTGCGCATTGCGCCCACCTATCCCAGTCTGGACGAGGTGGAAACCGCTTCCGAACTGCTGTGCATCTGTGTGCGTCTGGCTGTGGCAGAAAAACTGCTGGCTGACAAGGCAGACTAACATTTTTTGATTTTATCTCCTCTGTGCGGCCCGTCTGGGCCGTCAGGGGAGTTTTGTCGCAAGAAAGCCGGCACGACGGCCCCCTTGCGGAAATGATAAGGCCCGCCGGAGCAGGCGGTCCGCACTAGAATACGGGCGGCAGCTGCAAGAACTGCTGCTTTTGGAGGTTCCCTGAATTTTATGAAAACAAAAGGCAAAGCATGGCATCTGATCGCCACAGTGCTGTTGATCGTGGTATTTGTGTATACTGCGTTCTTCGGTATGTATGCCAAGTACGGCGATACGACCACGACCTACATCAAAGGTGCAAAGGATATCCGCTTCGGTGTGGATATCAAGGGCGGTGTCAACGTCACCTTTGTGCCGTCGGATGGCTACGATGCTACCGAAGAACAGCTGGAAGCAGCCCAGCTCGTCATTGAAAACCGTCTCGTGGCGCTGAACGTGACCGACTATGAGCTGTATGTGGACAACAATTCCGACAGCCTGATTCTGGAATTCCCGTGGCAGTCCGGTGAGACGGATTTTGACCCGGAAGCTGCGATCGATGAGATCGGCACCACCGCCTATCTGACCTTCCGCGAGGGAAGCAGTGCGGACGGTGAGCTGATCCTGGACGGCTCCATGATCGAGAGCGCCGCAGCTCAGTATGGCCCCGTCAGCAATGGCGGTGCTTCGGAATATTTCGTCTCCTTGAAGTTCACCGATGACGGTGCCAAGGCATTTGGCGATGCTACCACAAAGCTGGCTGCATCGGGCGGCACCATCAGCATCTGGCTGGACGATGAAAACGTGAGCACGGCTACGGTCAATACTGCTATTACCGATGGCTCTGCCATCATTACAAGCTCGGCTTCCAATCCTTTCACGCAGGAGCAGGTCGTCAAGATGGCCCGCCAGATCAACTCCGGCGCACTACCCTTTGCACTGACGGTGGACAGCTATTCCACCGTCAGCCCCAGTCTGGGCGAGAACAGCCTGAGCGCCATGGTTCTGGCCGGCCTGATCGCCTTTGCACTGATCGTGGTGTTCATGACGATGCTGTACCGTCTGCCGGGCTTCCTTGCATGTATTGCACTGGCTGGTCAGGTGGCAGCAACGCTGGCGTTCGTTTCCGGTTACTTCCCGGTGTTTGAAAGCTTTACCATGACCCTGCCCGGCATCGCAGGCATCATCCTTGCCATCGGCATGGGCGTGGATGCCAATGTTATCACGGCAGAACGCATCAAGGAAGAGCTGAAAAACGGCAAGTCGCTGGATGGCGCACTCAAGAGCGGTTTTGCCCGCGGCCTGACCCCCATCGTTGACGGCAACGTGACCATCGTCATCGTGGCCATCGTGCTGATGGGTGCCTTTGGCCCCTCGGACGGCATGTTTGCAAAGGCACTCCACTTTGTGTTCTTTGCCTTTGGCCCCTCCACCGCAGGCACTATTTATGCCTTCGGTTACACGCTGCTCACCGGCGTGCTGCTGAACTTTGTGTTTGGCGTGTTTGCTACCCGTGTGATGATCCGCGGTGCGGCATCCATCAAGGCTCTGCGCAACCCTTGGCTCTACGGTGCAGAAAAGCCCGGCAAGGAAAAAGCCGAGAAGAAGCCCATCGACTTTGTGGGCCTGCGCAAGCGCTTCCTGACGATCTCCTCCTGCCTGATGGCAGCCATCGTGCTGTGCGCTGTGGTTTTGGGTGTCCATCTGGATACCGAGTTCACCGGCGGTGCCATGATCACCCTGAGCTACGAGGGCAGCTTTACCATGTCGGATGTGCAGAAGGTTGCATCCTTTGCATTGGAGAATAACGGCCTGACCCTGCAGACCGGCGAGAATGTTGCTACCGGTGGCCAGACCCTGAAAATCTCGATGCCCGGTACCGAAACAGTGACTACCGAGCAGGTGGCCAAGCTGCTGGACAGCCTGAACGAAAGCTGCCCGGACAACAATTTTGAACAGCTGTCGCTGAGCAACGTCAGCGCTGCCATGGGCACCAAGTTCCTGCAGAAGAGTCTGGTTGCCGTGGTGTTTGCACTGGTGCTGATCCTGCTGTACATCGCCCTGCGCTTCAAGAACATCGGCGGCCTGACCGGCGGCATGATGGCAGTGCTGGCGCTTGTGAACGACCTGATGGTGGTATTTGGCACCTTCGTGTTGCTGCGCACCGCGCTGGACGGCAACTTCATTGCCGCCATGCTTACCATCCTTGGCTACTCCATCAACGATACCGTTGTGGTCTACGACCGTATCCGCGAGAACCGCACCCTGATGGGCAAAAAGGCATCCTTTGAAGAGCTGGTGAACCACTCGGTGAACCAGTCCGCCCGCCGCACCCTGATCACCACCATTACCACGGTGATGGCGCTGGGCGTTATGTGCATCGTGGCAAAGCTGTATGGTCTGGACAGCATCTTTACCTTTGCGTTCCCACTGATGATGGGCATGATCAGCGGCGTGTACACTTCGCTGTGCGTTTCCACCTCTGCGTGGGTGCTGTGGAGTGAGCGCAAGCCCAAGACCAAAGCCTAAAAACACAGCCCGGTCAGACCGGACAGGAGGAACAGAACATGAAGTGTCCCTATTGCGGAGCCGAGGAATCCAAAGTGATCGATTCCCGCCCCACCGAAGACAGTGAGCGCATCCGCCGCCGCCGCGAATGCCTGAGCTGCCATATGCGCTTTACGACCTATGAGGTCGTGGAGACTGTTCCGCTTGTGGTCATCAAAAAGGACAGCTCCCGTGAGCCGTTCGACCGGCAGAAGCTGCTCAACGCCATGGTGCGTGCCTGCGCCAAGCGGCCGGTCAGCTACGAATCGCTGGAGCGTGCGGTAAGCAGCATTGAGCAGACGCTGCTCAGCTCCTACGACCGTGAGATCCCCAGCGTGCGCATCGGTGAGCTGACCATGCAGGAACTGAAAAAGATCGACGAAGTGGCATATGTTCGCTTTGCATCGGTCTACCGTCAGTTTGCAGACGTGGAAAGTTTTTTCAATGAGCTGAAAAAGCTGATGGGCGACCGCAAGGAACCACAGAAATAATTCGCATCAGAACACCGGCTTTCGCCCAATGGGGCAGGGCCGGTGTTTTTGTTTATACCAGCCGGTGCGAGAGCCATTCCAGTGTTTCCACCTGTACCTGTGCGCGGCGCAGCTCACCAAAGGCTTCCTCTGGGGCACCCATTTCCAGGTGTCCGTCCGCCGCCCGCAGCGCAGCTTCCAGCTCGGTAAAATCTGCTGTGCGCAGCAGGTGGTTCATTTTGGTGCGCATTTGGTCGCACCGGTCGGCACCATCAGCAAGCGCCTGCCGGGCGGCAGGGTAGTCGGCATTGCGGATGGCTTCGGCGGCGGTGTCAAGGTCTGCCGAGATCACATCCGCAAAGCTCTGCACCTTCCAGCTGCTGTAAAAGGCCACGCTCAACAGTACGGCCACAATGGCGATACATGCATAGATCCGCTTCATCCGCTCACCTCAATGGGAGCCGCCGGCACGGCGGTTCTCTTTTTTTAGCAAAAAATAATCCTCGGTCTCGTTGCCAATCAGCAGCAAAATTTCTTCCGGCAGCAGGGTGTTAGCCTGCGCCGTGCGTTCCAGCCACGCGCGGTTCTTGCCGCACCAGCGCAGGTTGTCTTCCAGCACCTGTCCGTCCAGCACAAAGGGAATGGTGGCGTTGGTATGGGTCACCTTCAGCTGCAGGTCAGCAAGACGGGCTGGCTCTTTTTCTGGCCGCAGTGCTGCCGAAAGGGTGCCGTTCGTCTCGATCACCGCGTAGGAGACCTCCCGTGGGTCAAAAATATTTTTACCGCGCAGCGCTTCCATCAGGTCAGCTGTGGTCAGCCGCAGCATCCGCAAGGCTTTCTGATCGATCTGCCCGTCCAAGATCACCGTTTTTGGTCTGCCGGAGAGAAAGTTGAAGAATTTCTGGCTGCGGAAGCTCAGCACGGAGCCCAGCAGTTCCAGCGCTGCAATGAGAAACAGCGGGATCAGGCTGGATGTGATGGGCACCTCTTCCGATTCAATGGAGATGGATGCCAGATTGGAAATGAGAATGGTGGACACCAGTTCTTCGGGCTGCAGTTCGCCCAGCTGGCGCTTGCCCATCAGCCGCATGGCAAACAGAACGCACAGATAAATGATGATCGTGCGGCAGATCAGAAGCTTCAAGTAACAAGACCTCCTGTCGTTTCTGGCGGAATGGATGCCGCTGCAGCCGGGCATACTGCTGTGCAAAGGAGTGGTTGGATGCGGCAGTTATCACAGAGCCTTGCGGCAAATCTTGCGGTGCTGGACAAAATGTTTGGCACCTCTGCGGATTATTATGCCAAGGAGATCACGATTTATCATTGCAGGGGAAGCATCCTGCTGTTTGACGGCATGGCAAGCCTGAATTCTTTGTGGGAGCTTTTACTGGATGCGGCCAGCCGTCAGGCACCGCCGCAGCAGGCAGGCCAGCGTTGCACCGGGCCGCAGGTCTTTGAGCTGATCCTGCACGGCTCAGCCTTTCCGGCAGAAAGTGAGCCGGTAACAGATCTGACTGATCTGATCAAACGAATGACGGCAGGCATGGCGGTCTTACTGCTGGACGGCTGCGCAAAGGGCATTGCTTTCTCGGTGCAGGGACTGAAGTTCCGCTCGGTAGACGAGCCTTCCGGGGAGGGCAATCTGCGCGGCTCCCGCGAAGGCTTTGCCGACCTGCTGCGGGTCAATCTGAGCCTGCTGCGGCGGCTCATCCGTACCGAACATCTGGTGCAGGAGGTGGCGCAGGCCGATACCGAAATGCAAACGGAATACGCCATCTGCTATTGCAAAAACAGGGCAGACTCCGCCATGGTGATCCGTGTGCGCAAAGCGCTTGCCGCTGCAAAGCCGGAGCTTTTGCTGGATTCCAGTTACTTTGTGCCGTGGCTTCTGCCGGGCAAGGCGCGGCTGTTCACGCCGGTAAGCTACACCGAGCGGCCTGCCGTGGCGGCGGCAAAGATCTGTGAGGGCAAGATCGTGGTGCTGGTCAACGGAAGTCCCTCTGCCATGGTGCTTCCGGCTCTTTTCTGCGAAAATTTTGAGTGCTTGGACGATTATGCATCCACCGCCGTGTTTTCCTCTTTTCTGCGCATCCTCAAATATGTTTCGTTCTACCTCACAGTATTTCTGCCGGGTGTGTTCGTCTGTCTGGCGGTCTACCTGCCGGAGCTGATCCCACCGCAGCTTCTGTACAAGATCGAAGCGGCGGAGAAGGCCACACCGCTGCCGCTGTTTGCGGAAATGCTGCTGGTCATACTCATTTTGGAGGTCATCCGGGAAGCAGGTCTGCGGATGCCGCAGTCGCTGGGGCATTCGGTCAGTCTGGTGTCCGCGTTGATCATCGGCGATGCTGCCATTGCCACCGGGCTTATGAGCACGCCGGTGATCTTTGTGGCAAGCATCACGGCCATCGCGGTGTTCGTCACGCCCTCTTTGTACGAGCCTGCTACGCTGCTGCGTCTGGGTGTGGTGCTGGCTGCAGGTCTTGCCGGGCCGGTGGGCCTTGCGGGGGCTTTTTTTGCAGTTCTGCTCAGTCTTTCCGGCACAGCCTGCCTGCAGGTGCCATATCTGGCGGCGCATCCGTTCCCGCAGCGGCCCATGGCAGAGGATGGCATCATCCGCCGCAACTACCGCCGCCTTTCAGCGCACGACTTTAATATCTGGCAGAAACGGGAGGGAAAATGATACAAAAACAGAAAGGCTTTTCTGCTCCCGTGCTGGCACTGAGCGTGTGGACAGCTGCGCTGGCAGAAGAAATGCAGACCGGTATCTCTCCGCGTGGGATGATCATTCATGGAGCGGTTCAGGCTCTTTTGCTCACATGCATCAGTGGGGTGTTCTCTGCTTGCTGGCAGCGGGCAGCCATGCAGTGGGTCTGGCTGTTTTCCGCAGGAGCATGGTTTCTGGCAGAGTTGTTTGGAACCGTAGTGCAGGCCCAGAACATTTGCCAGCAGGAGTTCCGCTCCATGGCGCTGATCGGCCTGCTGCCGCTTTTGCTCTGGGCAGGGTGGTGTATTCCGCCTTCCGGCTGGGATGCTCCGGCACGGGTGCTGTGGTGGTTCGTGCTGCTGGGTGGGCTGGTCTGTCTGACAGGGCTTGCCGGGCAGATGGACTGGGCGCACCTGCTGACGGCAGATGCTGTGCAACTGGCCCGCTGGCCGCGTGTTCCGCTGTATGCGGAGTATTTGTTCTGGCCGCTTCTTGCAGGTTATGAAGAGCCGCGCAGCATGTCCTGGCTGCCATGGCTCACCTTTCTGGCACAGGCGGGTCTTACTGCCGGGATGTGCCTCGTATTTGGCGCAGCGGATTACCCGGAACAGGAACTGCTGCGGGCATGGAGTGCAGATGTTTTCTCCCGCATGGATGCGCTGCTTTTGCTCATCTGGCTCACCTGCGCGATCTTCCGCATCGGCTTTCTCTGCGCGGCAGTGCGTACCGTGTGGCAGCGCGCGGTGCAGTGCGGGAAAGGAGCGGTAAAATGAAGCAGAAGAAACTGCGCTCTCTCAGTGCGGTGCTTTTGATCGGGTGGTGCCTGATTTTTCTGCGCTGCGAGACCACCGAAAAAAGCATGGTTCGTGCGCTGTATCTTGCTCAGAAGGAACAGTCCATCACCGTAGGGCTGCTGTATCAGGCTCCGGAAGCCGCCGCCGATGCATCCGAGGCTTCTGGGGCTGTGCAGCTGCAGTTGGCGCAGGCGGACACGCTGGCAAAAGCGCTGGCGGCGGCGCAAAAGCAACTGCCGCAAAAGGCGGATTACCGCCTGTGCGATTATCTGCTGATCGATCAAGATGCATCGGCAGAGCTGCTTGCAGCGTATGAGCGTACGGTGCTGGAAAACAGGCAGGGCAGGGTATCGGCAAAAGTTTCTGTGCTGGAAATGGACGATGGCTTTTTGGAGGAACTTCCAGCGGAAAAGCAGGAATTTCCGAACAAACTGCTTGAGCAGCTCAAGCAGTGCGCAGACCAGATGCCGAGGCTTTACCAGTATCAAGACGGAATGCTTCTGCCGCAGCTGCGGGCAGAGAAACAGGAAGTGGCACTTGCAGATACAAGCATCCTCTGGCGAGTGGAAAACAGCATTGAGCTGGAGGCCCGGCAGGCGGAAACAGCGCGGCTTTTGCTGGAAATGGGCGGCGTGCATACTTTCTGGCTGGAAGGTGAGCCGGTAACGGTCCGCCGATGCAGCGTGTCTGTCACCCTGCGGGAAGAAACTGCCAGTCTGCGGCTGGACTGTCAGCGCAGCTATGATACGCCGCAGCCAAGCGCCGCACAGTGCGAACAGCTGGCAGAACTGTACACGCAGACGGTGCAGTCTTTCTGGCAGCAGGGCATCGACCTTGTGCATCTGCAGCAGCGCAGTGCATTGCAGAACGGTGTGGGCAGAGAAAAGATCACAATAAAAAACGCCTGCCCGCAATTGCAGGCAGACGTGAGATTTTTACCGATGTGATTCAGTTGGCAGTGGGGAAGGTGACAGTAATGGTAGTGCCCACATCCACCTGACTTTCCAGCTTGATGCGTGCGTTGTGGATGCGCGCGATATGCTTGACGATGGCAAGGCCCAGACCGGTACCGCCGGTAGCCTTGCTGCGGCTCTTATCCACACGATAGAAGCGCTCAAACACGCTGGACTGTGCTTCTTTCGGGATGCCGATGCCGTTATCGGCCACAGTCAGGGTGCAGTGTCCGTCGCGGCTGCAGGCTGTGGTGATCTGTACCTTACCGCCGGGACGATTATAACGGATCGCATTATCGCACAGGTTCTGGCATAGCTCGTCCAGCAGGGCACGGTTGCCGTGCACAAGAGCACTTTCGCCCAGACAGTTCAGCGAGATGTAAGCCCGGCGGGCATTCAGCTTCTGGCGCTCTACGCAGTCCTTGGCAACGGTAAGCAGATCCACTGTCTCCATCTCCGGCTCAGAACCGGCTTCGCTGGCGTTGTCCAGACTGGAAAGCTGCAGGATATCGTTCACCAGCTGGATCATACGGCTGGCCTCCACATGGATCTTCTGGGCAAAGCCTGGCACATCCTCAGGCTTTGCAATGCCGGTCTCGATCAGCTCCGCATAGCCGGAAATACTGGTCAGCGGGGTCTTCAGCTCATGGCTGACATTGGCAGTAAACTCCTGCCGCATCTTTTCATTGTTCTCACGGAGGATGCGGTCAGAGTGGATGCTTTCGGCAAAGGGGACAAGCTCCTTATAGGGAACATTGTCCTGAATATGATCCAGATCTTCGGTCATGCTCAGCACAGGGGAGACCAATGCACGGGTGAGCAGAGCTGCCAGCACAGCGGCGGCCAGCATGAGTGCAACGCAGCTCAGCACGATGGCAGGCAGGGTCGAATCATAAATAGACCAGACCGTTTCTGCATCCTGTGCCATGCGCAAAATCTCACCGTTGGGCAACAGTACGGCATAGTAATAGGTCTCGTAGCCCATGGTCTGGGAGTCGCGGATGTCCCGGCCCACACCTTCGGTCATGGCCTGACGGATCTCCGGGCGGGAGAGATGGTTCTCCATGGGCTGATCGGTAGCAGATTCAAATAGCACGCTGCCGTCCTGCGAGATCAGGGTGATGCGCAGATCATTGGTAACAAAGGACGAAAGCTGCTGCGGGTCCTGCACCAGATCATAACCGGCGCTTACCAGATCGGCTTCCCGCTCAAGGCTGGTCCATGCCTGAGCCGTGAATGCCTTGTGAAAAACAAAGATGCAAAGCGCCGCCGTGAACAGCAGACCAAGGAAGCCCATCAGGAACAGGCGGTAGCTGATCTTTTCTTCCATGCTGCGCAGCTTCATTCTTCACCGGCCTCCTCTTCATCGGTCAGCTTGTAACCCACCTTGCGCACAGTGCAGATGTATTTGCCGGCATCCCCCAGCTTTTTGCGCAGGGTGCGGATATGCATATCCACAGTGCGGCTCTCCACCGAAATGTCGGTGCCCCACACCACCTGCAGAATGGTCTCGCGTGTCACCACCAGATTGGCGTTCTCCAGCAGCAGGCGCAGCAGACTGTACTCCTTGTAGGTCAGCTCCACCGGCGTTCCGCTTACAGTCACGTTGTGACGGGCATTGTCCAGCAGGATCTCGTGAAAGCTGAGTACGTTGGGACGTGCTTCCGGAGCCGAGCGGCGCAAGGCGGCGCGCACCCGGCTCAAAAATTCCATGATGCCAAAAGGCTTTGAGATGTAATCATCGGCGCCGCAGTCCAGCCCGCGCACGGTGTCCAGCTCGCTGGACTTAGCCGTGACCATAATGATGGGCAGCCTGCGCAGGGAAGGGGTGTTGCGCAGCTTTTTCAGGATGGAAAAACCGTCCTCACCGGGCAGCATCACGTCTAAGATCACCAGTTCCGGCTCTGCAGCGTGCATGGCCTGCCAGAACGACTCAGAGCTTTCAAAGCTGGTCACTTCGTATCCGCTGGACTGCAGGGCATACTGTTCCAGCTCCCGGATGGCGGCATCGTCTTCAACAATATAGATCATTTGTCAAAATCCTCCGCAGATTGATTTTCAGGGAAGAGATAGCGTTCACGGTAACGGTCAAGACGGCGATGGAATTCCTCACTTTCCTTGGTGTCATTGCCGTGACGCAGCTCGTTGAGGTATGCGTGGGTATCAAAGCTGTCCTGTGCAACCTCAATCTGTGCAACGGCTACGTTGCTGCAGTGGTCGCACACACGCTCATAGTTGGTCAGCAGGTCGTCCAGCACAAAGCCATATTCAATGGAGCAGCTGCCGGCCTGCAGGCGGGCAATGTGGTGGGCCTTGATGGCACGTACCAGCTCGTTGACCACGGCTTCCAGCGGTTCCACCTTGCTGGCAAGATGCAGATCACCCTTGCGGAAAGCATCAGTGGTGCGGTTCAGAATATCCTGCACCGCATCCTCCAGCACCTGCAGCTCGTCGCGGGCATCCTGCGAGAACTGGATTTCTTTGGTGTGCATCTCTTCGGCAGATTCCATCAGGTTTACGGAATGGTCGCTGATGCGCTCAAAATCGCTAATGGTGTGCAGCAGGGTATTTACGCTCTGGCTGTCGGCATGGTTCAGCTCACGGCTGGAAAGCTTGACGAGATAGGTGCCGAGAGCGTCCTCGTAACGGTCTACCTGCGTCTCTTCCTCGCGGACTTTCTGCGCAAGTGTGTCGTTCCAATCATGAGTCAGGCTCATGGCCTGCATCACGCCCACACGGGCAAGCTCTGCCATTTCAGCAGTTGCAGAGCGTGCACGCTCTACGGCCACGGCAGGGGTGTTCAGCAGGCGGTCATCCAGCAGCGCAAAGCTTTCCTTTTCCGGCGAATCCGGAATGGTGAGGATGGCAAGCTTTTCCAGCAGGTTTGCAAAGGGCAGCAGCACCAGCGTTGCCACGATATTGAACACCGAGTGCACCACAGCGATGCCCCATGCCTCGATGGTGGTGTTCACAAAAGCAAAGTGGCAGACCGTATTCAGGCCGTAAAAGCCGACAAGGAAGATGGTCACACCGATGATGTTGAAGTACAGATGGACCATGGCAGCACGGCGTGCATTCTTGTTGGCACCCACAGAGGAGATCAACGCGGTAACGCAGGTGCCGATGTTCTGACCCATGATAATGGGAATGGCACTGCCGTAGGTGATCACGCCGGTGGCGCTCAGCGCCTGCAGAATACCCACGCTGGCGCTGGAGCTCTGGATGATGCCGGTAACAAGGGCACCCACCAGAACGCCCAGAAGGGGGTTGGAAAAGCGGGTGAACAGGCTGGTGAACCATGCCTCGTTCTGCAGGGGCAGGACGGCGTTAGACATGGTGGTCATGCCCGTCATCAGCACGGCAAAGCCGATGAGGATGGTGCCCACGCCTTTTTTCTTCTCACTCTTACACATATACAGCAAAATGCCGATAAATGCAAGCAAAGGACTGAAAGAAGTGGGTTTGAGCAGATTGATGAGGAGGCTGTCGCCCTGCAGGCCGGAAAGGCTCAGGATCCAGCTGGTGACAGTGGTGCCCACATTGCTGCCCATGATCACACCGATGGCCTGATGCAGCTCCATGATGCCGCTGTTGACAAAGCCGACCACCATGACCGTGGTAGCGCTGGAACTCTGGATCACAGCGGTGACGCACAGGCCAAGGAAAAAGCCTTTAAGGGGGTTGTCAGTCAGCTTGCTCAGGATCTTCTGCAGCTGGCCGCCGGCCTGCTTTTCCAGTGCTTTGCCCATGATGTCCATGCCGAACAGGAACAGGGCAAGACCTCCAAGCAGGGAAAAGACATTGAAGATGGTCATAAAGATTTCCTCACTTTTGTTTGACGTGTTTTTGATGTGTTTCTCCTGATTTTGAGTATACAGATGCAATGTAAAATCCAAAATCGAGGGAATGTAAAATCCGTGTAAAGGTAAGAAAAATGTAAAAAATCAGTACATGGCTGCGCTGCTGCGTGCATTCTTGCCGGGCTGCGAAAAAGCCGCCCGCACAATATTGTTTTTTACCGATCGTTCTATTATAATAATAAGAAGGAATCCTGCACGGTACCTGACAGCAGGCAGGGTTGTGCAGCAAAAGGGAGCACAGGAGGAACAAGAATGGGCACATTCAATGTCTCGCTCAAAACGCTGACCGACCGTGTCAGTATGGAAGTTGTCTATACGCCGAAGGAACTGGATCAGATCTGTGTGGAGATCGCCGAAGTGAACCGCCCGGGTCTGTTTCTGGCGGGCTATTACGATTATTTTGATAAGCTGCGTCTGCAGATCATGGGTCTGGCCGAGATGAACTTTCTGTCCGGCCTTTCACCGGAAAAACGCTACGAGGCGCTGGATCAGCTGTTCCGTCAGCAGCCGCCGGCTGTTATCGTCTGCCGCAGCGAAGAACTGACTCCTTTCCCGGAGATGCAGGAGCTGGCCCAGAAGCATGGTGTTGCACTGCTGCGCTCCAATGAGACCACCTGCACTCTGATGGGCAGCCTGATCAGTGTGCTGAATCTGGAACTGGCACCGCGTATCACCCGCCATGGTGTGCTGGTGGAAGTGTACGGCGAAGGCATCCTGATCCTGGGCGACAGCGGCATTGGCAAAAGCGAGCTTGCCATCGAGCTGGTCAAGCGCGGCCACCGCCTTGTGGCAGATGATGCGGTGGAGCTGCGCAAGGTGTCCAACCGCCAGATCATGGGTACTGCCCCGGAGAATATCCGCCACTTCATTGAGCTGCGCGGCATTGGCATCATCAATGTGGCCCGTGTGTACGGCGTGGGCGCGGTCAAGCTGAGCGAAAGCCTTGACCTTGTGGTTCAGCTGGAAGCATGGGACCCCACTAAGAACTACCAGCGCACCGGTCTGGAAAACGAATACTACGACATTCTGGGCGTCAGCATTCCCAGCACCAGCATTCCGGTTTCACCGGGCCGCAATCTGGCTGTCGTGCTGGAAACTGCAGCCATCAACAACCGCCAGAAGAAGATGGGTTACAACGCAGCGCGTGAACTGCTGATCCGTCTGGGGCTGGACGATAAAATGGATTGATCCCACACCGCAAAAGGAGCAAGTTATCATGGAACGATTCAAGCAGAAACTGCAGGCAGCGGCAATCCCGTTCAGGGAGAACGAACCGCTTGCGGCGCACTGTACCTTTAAAATCGGAGGCCCGGCACAGCTGTTTGTCATGCCGGAAAACGAGCAGCAGCTCTGCAGTGCAGTTGCGCTTTGCAAAGAGCTGGCTGTCCGCTATTACCTGCTGGGCAACGGCAGCAACATCCTGTTTGCGGACGAAGGCTTTTCCGGCGTGGTGATCGATGTTTCGGCACTGGACGCAGAGATCGCGGTGGAAGATACAGTCCTGACCGCAGGCGCAGGTGTCCGCCTTGCGGCACTGTGTAAGGCGGCACTGAAGCATGGCTTGTCCGGGCTGGAATTTGCCTACGGTATCCCCGGCACGGTGGGCGGTGCAGTGTATATGAATGCGGGTGCCTACGGCGGCGAGATGAAGGATGTGCTCACCACAGTGCGGTATCTGGCGGCAGAAGGCGAGGTCAGAGAAGTGCCTGCCGCAGAGCTGGATCTCCGCTATCGCCACAGCATTTTTGAAGAGAACAGCGGCTGCATCCTCTCGGCACAGTTCCATCTGCAGCCCGGAAACGCAGCGGACATCCGTGCAAAAATGGATGAATTGATGGCCAAGCGTGTGGAAAAGCAGCCGCTGGATAAGCCCAGCGCCGGCAGCACCTTCAAGCGCCCGGCGGGTGCTTTTGCGGCTGCGCTGATCGACCAGTGCGGCCTGCGCGGCTATCGCCACGGCGGCGCAGCCGTCAGCGATAAGCACTGCGGCTTTGTGGTAAACCTTGGCGGCGCTACCTGTGCTGATGTGCTGGCACTTTGTGACGAGGTGCGCGCCATCGTAAAGGAAAAGACGGGCTACGACCTTGAAAAAGAGATCCGGGTCGTCCGATAACGGAAAAGCAAAAAAGGAGCGGTAGATCAGATTATGGAGCTGTTGATCGTCAGCGGACTTTCCGGTGCAGGCAAGTCGGTGGCTATGAATGCGCTGGAAGATATCGGTTTTTTCTGTATAGATAATGTTCCGGCCGGACTGCTGCCCAGCATCACTGCATTCTCGGAAGCGGGCGACAGCCAGCTGGAGCGGGTGGCTCTTTCCATGGATGTGCGCGGCTGCCGCACCAGCGAAGAAATCGAGCGTGCGCTTGACAAGCTGGATGAGCAGGGTGTGGATTATAAAATTCTATTTCTGGATGCCCCGGACGATGTACTCATGCGCCGCTACAGCGAGACCCGCCGCCGCCACCCCATCAGCATTGCCGAGGGCATTTCCACCCGGGAGGCCTTTGCAAAGGAACGCAAAATATTGAAGCCTTTGCAGGAGCGTGCAGATTACGTCATCAATACCGCCCTGCTTTCTACAGCACAAAACAAAGAACGCATCTGCGATCTTTTTGCAAAAAATGGCGGAGCCAAGGGTGCCATGCGCCTGACCGTGATGTCCTTTGGATTCAAATTCGGCATCCCGCCGGAGGCAGACCTTGTGCTGGATGTGCGCTGCCTGCCCAACCCCTTCTACGTGCCGGAACTTAAGCATAAGACCGGCCTTGATCAGGATGTGGTGGATTTTGTCATGAGCCACCCGGAAGCGCAGGAACTGCTCAAGCGGTATGAGAACTTTTTGCAGTATGCACTGCCGCTGTACGTCAAGGAGGGCAAAAGCCAGCTGACCATTGCGGTGGGATGTACCGGCGGCAAGCACCGTTCCATTACATTTGCGCGTAAGATCGCGGAGTATTGCACGCAACTCGGCTACGAGCCGGGCGTGCAGCACCGCGATGCCAAACGCTGACAGAATTCGAGGAAGTATGAGTAGTTTTGCATCCCGCGCGCGGGAGGAGATCGCGCAGCGCAGTATCCAGAAGGATTGCTGTGTGCGTGCGGCAGCTTATGGCATTGCGTGCTTTGCCAAATATTTTGATGCAAAGGGTCTGGTGGTGCAGACCGAGCAGCAGGAGACGGTGCAGGCTGCCCAGCAGCTGTTCGCACGCTGCGGCGTGCAGGGCGAGATCCTGCACAAGCAGCGACCCAGCGGCGTGCTGTATGAGTTCAACATTCGCGCGCCGGAGCAGGTGGCCCGGGTGCACGAGCTGTTCGGCACCACGGGCAGCGAGACCAGCCTGCAGATCGATCCCCGCCTTATCCGCTGTCAGACCTGCGTCAGTGCGTACATTGGCGCAGCTTTTTTGTGCAGTGGAACGGTCATTGATCCGCAGAAAGAATATAATCTGGAATTTCTTACCTCCCGCACCAATCTGGCACGGGACTTTGAAGCGCTGCTGGCAGAGCATGAGTTTGCACCGCACCGCACCCGCCGCAACGGCGTGAACCTGATCTACGTCAAGACCGGGGCCAATGTGGAACGGCTGCTCAGCTTTATGGGCGCTGGAAACGCTGCAGAGGAAATGCATGCACAAAAAGCCTTCAAACAGGTGCGCAACCAGACCAACCGACAGACCAACTGTGATACGGCAAACCTTGGCAAAACGGCCCGTGCCAATGCGCAGACGCTGAAGGCCATCCGCTTTCTGGAAGAGCAGGATGCCCTTAGCACTCTGCCGGAGGTACTGCAGGAAGCCGCTGCCAAGCGGATGCAGTACCCGGATCTTTCGCTCACAGCGCTGTGCGGCTGCTTTGAGCCACCCGTGAGCAAATCCGGCCTGTCGCACCGGATGAAGAAGCTGGAGGCATTGGCCGAAAATCTGCGGCAGAATCTGGAACAGGAGGCAAAAGCATGAGCGAAGCATTAGCCAATACCCGGCCTTTTGTCCATCTGCACATCCACACAGAGTACAGCCTGCTGGATGGTGCCTGCCGCATTGACCAGCTGATGGATCGCGTAAAAGAGTGCGGACAGACCGCCATTGCCTGCACCGACCACGGCGTGATGTACGGCTGCGTGCAGTTTTATAAGGCTGCAAAAAAGGCTGGCATCAAGCCCATCATCGGCTGTGAGGTGTATGTGGCCACCCGCACCCGCTTTGACAAGGTAAATAAGATCGACGGCAACAACCACCTGATCCTGTTGTGCAAAAATGAGACCGGCTACAAAAACCTGATCAAAATGGTGTCGGCCGCCTTTGTGGAGGGCTTTTATTCCAAGCCCCGCATTGATAAGGAACTGCTGGAAAAATATCACGAAGGGCTGATCTGCCTGTCGGCCTGTTTGGCAGGCGAAGTTCCACAGGCCATTCTGGCGGGCGATTATGAGCGCGCCAAAGCAGCAGCGCTGTGGTATCGAGACCTCTTCGGCGAGGGAAACTATTATATCGAGCTTCAGGACCATGGTCTGGAAGAGGATAATACTGTGCTGCCGCAGCTCATCAAGCTTGCACGGGAGACCGGCATTCCCATGGCAGCCACCAACGACTCCCACTATCTGCGCAAGGAGGATGCCAAAATGCAGGGCATCCTGCTCTGCATCCAGACCGGCAAGACCATTCAGGATGCGGATAAAATGGAGTTCCAGACCGACGAGTTCTATGTCAAAACGACAGACGAAATGTACGAGCTGTTCTCCATGGTGCCGGAAGCCTGCGAGAATACCGCCAAAATTGCCGAACAGTGTAACTTTGATTTTGATTTTGGACACACTAAAATTCCATATTACAAAGCGCCGAACGGTATGGATAATCAGGCGTTTTTTGAAAAGCTCTGCTGGGAAGGTTTGGAGCGCCGCTACGGCCCCAATGTTCCGCAGGCCAACAAAGACCGTCTGGAATACGAGATCGGCGTGGTCAAAAAGATGGGCTACACGAACTACTATCTTATCGTGTGGGACTACGTGAACTACGCCAAGAGTCAGGGTATCCCGGTAGGCCCGGGCCGTGGCTCCGGCGCAGGCAGCATTGCGGCTTACAGCGTGGGCATCACGGATATCGACCCCATCCGTTATAACCTGATCTTTGAGCGCTTCCTGAACCCGGAGCGCGTCAGTATGCCAGATTTTGATGTGGACTTCTGCTACGAGCGCCGTCAGGAAGTGATCGATTACGTCAACCGGAAATATGGTGCCGACCATGTGGCTCAGATCGTCACCTTTGGCACCATGGCCGCCCGCAACGCCATCCGCGATGTGGGCCGCGTGATGGGCATTCCGTATCAGCAGGTAGATGTCGTGGCAAAGCAGGTGCCCATGGAGCTGAAAATGACGCTGAAGCGTGCGTTGGAGGTATCGCCGGAACTTAAGCGGATGTACGATACCGACCCGCAGGTCACAGAGCTGATCGACACGGCCTTGAAGGTGGAGGGCATGCCCCGCCATGCTTCCACCCATGCGGCGGGTGTCGTCATTACCCCGGAGCCTACGGACTACTATCTGCCGCTGGCCACCAACGACGGCCTGCCTGTGACCCAGTTCAACATGACCGAGATCGAAGAACTTGGCCTTTTGAAGATGGACTTTCTGGGCCTGCGCACGCTGACCGTCATTCATGACGCGGAAACTGCTGTGCAGAAGCACCACCCGGAGTTCTCCATCCAGAAGCTGGATTACGACGACCCGGACACCTACAGGATGCTGGGACAGGGAGACACCGAGGGTGTGTTCCAGCTGGAATCTTCCGGCATGAAGCAGGTGCTTGTGGGCCTGCAGCCGCAGAACCTAGAAGACATTATCGCTCTGATCAGCCTGTACCGTCCCGGCCCCATGGATTCGATCCCCACCTACCTGCGCAACCGCCACGAGCCGGACAAAATCAGCTATAAGACCCCACAGCTGGCCCACATTCTGGATGTGACCAATGGCTGCATCGTCTATCAGGAGCAGGTCATGCAGATCTTCCGGGAGCTGGCAGGTTTCTCTTTTGGTCAGGCAGACAATGTCCGCCGTGCCATGAGCAAAAAGAAACATGCCGTCATGGAGGCCGAGCGAGAGCACTTTGTGTACGGCTGCACCGATCCCGGCAACGAATGCCCCGGCTGTGTGGCAAACGGCATCTCTGAGAAAGTGGCCAATGAGATCTACGATGAAATGTCCAGTTTCGCTTCATATGCGTTCAATAAGAGCCATGCGGCCTGCTATGCCTATGTGGCATTCCAGACGGCCTACCTCAAGTGCCATTATCCCAGTGAGTTCATGGCGGCTTTGCTGACCAGTGTGCTGGATAACACGGATAAGGTCATTGAATATTCCGGCGAGTGTGCCCGCCTTGGCATCAAGGTGCTGCCGCCGGATGTGAATGTTTCCAACGGCGGCTTTACGGCGGATGGAAGCGGTCAGATCCGCTTTGGCCTGAATGCGGTCAAAAATGTGGGCCGCAACCTGATCGAGAATGTGGTGAAGGGGCGGCAGAATAAGCCTTACACCAGCCTGTACGATTTCTGCAAGCGGATGCATGGCAATGAACTGAACCGCCGGGCAGTGGAGTGCCTCATCAAGGCCGGCGCATTCGATCATCTGGGCAACAACCGCCACAGCCATGTGGAGGCCGTAGAGGGCATTCTGAAGAGCATTGAGACCGACTCTCGGCGCAATCTGGATGGACAGCTGGATCTGTTCTCGGTGATGAGCGGGGAAGCACAGAGCGGTGCTTCCGAGGATAACTATGAAATAAAGCAGCTGCCGGAGTACAGCCATAAGGAACTGCTCCAGCAGGAAAAGGAAGTCAGCGGTCTGTATCTGTCCGGTCATCCGCTGGATGCTTACCGGGAACAATCGGCACGCATTGCATCCCACACCATCAAGGATCTTACAGGGGAAGATGCCCATGTGAAGGATGGAGAAAAAGTGCGCATTGTGTGCGCGGTGGTAAAAAGCCGCATGATGACCACAAAGTCCAACAGCATGATGGCTTTTACCAGCGTAGAGGACCTGACCGGCACCATGGAAGTGATCGTATTCCCAAAGGTGCTGGATGCTTTCCGGGATTCACTGCACGAAAATGCAGTCGTCGTGATCGATGGCAGACTGTCGGTACGGGAGGATGAAGCTTC
Organism: Faecalibacterium sp. AF27-11BH; assembly: GCF_003603005.1. Taxonomy (NCBI): domain Bacteria; kingdom Bacillati; phylum Bacillota; class Clostridia; order Eubacteriales; family Oscillospiraceae; genus Faecalibacterium; species Faecalibacterium sp. AF27-11BH. Next base: position 148,435 of record NZ_QVGS01000001.1, on the reverse strand, counting down.
CAAGCTGCTGGCAGAGAGCATCGTCCCGATCGATAATTACGATCCGGCCCGACTGGATAACGGCAGGCCGGACCCGATGAAAACGGCAGCAAAGAAGCTGTATATCCGTGTGCCTTCCCGCAGCAGCAGGGAATATGCAAAGGTGGTCAATCTGCTTGGCATTTTTGATGGGGACATGCCGGTGCTCCTGTATCTGACCGATACCAAGCAGTATCTGCGTGTGCCGCGCCATCTGTACGCATCCGGCCATCCGCTGCTGTTCAAAGAGCTGGAAAGGCTGGTCGGAACGGACAACATTGCAACAAAATGACATTTCCGTGCACGAATCTTAACGCAAATCCGGCGGGATGGCTGTTTCCAAAATAAGGCGTTTGTGTTATAATGATTCAAGGCAAATGAAGTGCTTTGGACAGCGTTAAAACGGAGAACGCTGTGATACCATTGGGTAAATGAAGAAACAAATTGGAGGGAAACTCTCGTATGGAAAAGCAGATCAAAACGATTGGCGTATTGACGAGCGGTGGTGATGCTCCTGGCATGAACGCTGCCGTGCGCGCCGTAGTCCGTACCGGCCTGCATAAGGGTTACCGCATGATCGGCATTCAGCGTGGCTACAATGGCCTGCTGAACGGCGAATGCTTTGAAATGAACCTGCGCAGTGTGTCGAACATCATCTCTGCAGGCGGTACCATTCTGTATACCGCCCGCTGTCTGGAATTCAAGACCAAGGAAGGTCAGGACAAGGGTGCAGAGAAGTGCCGCGAACTGGGCATTGATGCGCTGGTGGTTATTGGCGGCGACGGTTCTTACCGCGGCGCTCGTGAGCTGGCCCACCGCGGCATTCCGATGATCGGTCTGCCCGGCACTATTGACAACGATATTTCCTGCACCGATTACACCATTGGCTACGATACCGCCATGAATACCGCGCTGGAGATGATCGACAAGCTGCGCGATACCACCCAGAGCCACGACCGCTGCAGTGTGGTCGAGGTCATGGGCCGCAACGCCGGTTATATTGCTCTGAATGTTGCAATTGCTTCCGGCGCTATGGCTGTTCTACTGCCGGAGAAGGAATTTGACATGCAGCGTGATATTCTGGATAAGATCGCTGAGACTCAGAAGACCGGCAAGCGTCACTTCATTATTATCGTTGCCGAGGGTGTCGGCCATGCACAGGAGATCGCAAACGAGATTCAGGCACGCACCGGCATCGACTCCCGCGCCACCATTCTGGGCCATGTCCAGCGCGGTGGTTCTCCCACTCTGCGTGACCGTGTGAACGCTTCTGCAATGGGCTACCATGCCGTGTGCCTGCTGGAGCAGGGCAAGTATAACCGCATCGTCGGCATGAAGGGCGAAAAGCTGGTGGATTACCCTGTGGATGAAGCTCTTGAAATGACCAAGACGCTTGACCCGGTGCTGATCGACGTGTGTAACACCATTTCTATCTGATATTTATAAAGCCAATACTATGGAGCTGTTCTCTCGAAGGATCGGGAGGGTGGCTCTTTTTTGCGTTTTAACGCAAAAAATATGAACTGACTGGAACTTTCTGCATTTTAAAAAAGAAAAATCGCGAATGAAAAGTGCATAGCTTAAAATTGAAATTTGTGGAAGGCGGTTTACGGGAAATTGTGGAGGAATACGCAGGGCGTGTTTTACTACTTTGGCAGGAAAATAACGATTATGCGTGAGGCAAAAATTGTAGCACAAAAAGCCAATTTTGTCTTGAACTTTTTGCCGTATGTGCTAGAATAAAAGAGAAAGGCATCCTTGTGTCCAACAGATATCTGGATGTGAATATTGGAAAGTAAATTCGGAGGTAATCACAATGGCTGATATGTTTGCACCGCTGGTAGCACAGCTGAAGGCAAATCCCAAGACGATCGTTTTCACCGAGGGCAATGATCCCCGCATTCTGGAGGCCGCTGCAAAGCTGCTGGCCGAGGGCGTGCTGAAGGTCGTCATGGTGGGCAACGAGGCTGAGTGCAAGGCTGCTGCTGCCGCCGGTAACTTTGATATTTCCGCTGCCGAGATCATCGACCCCGAGAACTATGCCGGTTTCGATGAGATGGTCAACACCATGGTGGAGCTGCGCAAGGGCAAGCAGACCGCTGAGGAGTGCACCGCTCTTCTGAAGAAGTCCAACTACTTCGGCACCATGCTGGTGAAGATGGGCAAGGCTGATTGCCTGCTGGGCGGCGCTACTTACTCCACTGCCGACACCATTCGTCCCGCTCTGCAGCTGGTCAAGACCAAGAAGGGCGCACATCTGGTCAGCTCCTGCTTCATTCTGGACCGTGACTGCGGTGAAGAGGGCCTGAAGCGCATTGCCATGGGCGACTGCGCTGTTAACATCGACTATACCGATACCATTGATAAGGCTACCGGCGAGGTCAAGATCGCCGCTTCTGCAAAGCTTGCTGAGGTTGCTATTGAGACCGCTAAGACCGCAAAGTTGTTCGGCATCGATCCGAAGGTTGCTGTGCTGAGCTTCTCCACCAAGGGCTCCGGCAAGGGCGGCACCGTTGCTTTGAGCCATGACGCTGTGATCAAGGCTCAGGAAATGGATCCCGAGTTGGCTGTGGACGGTGAGCTGCAGTTTGACGCTGCCGTTGCTCCCGAAGTTGCACAGGTCAAGTGCAAGGGCAGCAAGGTGGCTGGTCAGGCCAACACCTTCATCTTCCCCTGCATCGAGGCCGGCAACATCGGCTATAAGATTGCTCAGCGTCTGGGTGGTTATGCAGCTTACGGCCCCATCCTGCAGGGTCTGAACGCTCCCATCAACGACCTGTCCCGTGGCTGCAACGCCGACGAGGTCTACAAGATGAGCCTGATCACTGCCTGCCAGTCTTGAGCTGACTGATTGAAAATAGCCGCCGCATTCACCGTACAAAACGGGCAGAATGTTGAGGTCTCAAAGGCAGATTTCAAAAAATGAGTATAGAAAAGCTGAGCATCTGTGAAAAGGCAGGTGCTCAGCTTTTTGCATTTTCAGTTCCGAAAAATTCTACTCTTTTTGAGGGAAAAAGATGAGATTTTTGCTTTCCGCTTTTCGTTGGCGCTATTTTGCAACAGCCCCTTTACAGGTTTGCTCAGTTCTTTTCGATATACACGCTGGTGGAGGGGAACGCAAAATCCACACCGTCGGCCTGCATGATGTCCATAATGTTCAGGTTCAGGTCGTTCTGCATCTGCAAAAATTCCGCGTAGGCGTTGGTCAGCAGGTAGGCGGAGACCAGAATGTTGATGCTGGAATCGCCAAAGTTTGCAAGCTGTACGATGTTGGTACCCTTGTTGGTGTAAGGGCTTGCGTCCAGCATGGTCTGCAAGTCTTTCATCAGCTGTTCCAGCTTCGGGCGGGTGGTGCCATAGGTGACACCCAGATTGAACTTGTAGGGCCGCATGGTGCGCAGGGCGGCGTTCTGCACGGTGGAAGAGCAGATCTTACTGTTCGTCACCACATTGATGGTTTTATCCAGCGAGCGGATGCGGGTGGAACGGAAGTTGATGTCGATCACTTCGCCTTCCACATCGCCCACAGTGATCCAGTCGCCCACCGAGAAGGGCTTGTCCAGCAGAATCACGATGCCGGAAAACAGGTTGCTGGCGCTTTCCTGTGCGGCCAGCGAGATGGTCAGACCAACCAGACCGGCACCGGCGACAATGCTGCCGATGGGAAAGCCCACTTCTTGTGCCAACGCTGCCACGCACAGCACGATCACCAGCACCTTGTAGGCGGTGTCCAGCAAAGAGCAGAGTGTTTTGTTGGAGCGGATCTCCGGGCTGCAGGAAGCCAGCAGCAGGTCGGCCAGATCCGATGCCGCATACAGGCCTTCGCAGACCAGCAGGGTCATGACAAGGCGGAAGCAGACCAACAGCAGCTTGGCAATGCCGGGAATGGCCCAGGGCAGGGAAGCTGCCGCCAGATATACGCCAACCGCAGTGCACATGCGCTGGATGGGTACCGCAAAGCTGCGCAGCAGGATGGGAGTGCCGTTAAAGTGCCACTTGCGGGCCAGCAGTGCCGGAATGCCCTTTTTGCTCAGCCAGCGGCGTACCAGCCATGCGGCAAGCAGAATGAGCAGCGCGCACCCTGCGCGCGCAGCCAGTGCAAACCAACCCTCCAGCAGCACAGAGCCAAACTCAAACGAAAGATCACGAATAGAAAAGATCATGATAACCTCCTGAATTTTATACGACCCATCTATGATACCATACCGCACCCACCCGGGCAAGAGCTTACAGAGAAGGGAGCTTGAAAGAGTTACTTTGACATTTTTTGCACAAATTTTAAGATGCCCTCTTGACAAGCTGGGCCTGCCACGCTATACTTTGTGCCAGAAAGTTCGTTTCAGGGCGGGGTGAGATTCCCCACTGGCGGTAAAGTCCGCGACCACCCGCAAGGGTGCTGACCCGGTGCAACTCCGGGACCAACGGTATAGTCCGGATGCAAGAAACGGCAGGCAAATCGTTGTCTACGCGCCCTGTTGCAGTGTTTTTGTTGCAGCAGGGCGCTTTTCTATTTGTCCTTCCCGTTCCAAAAAACAAGATACGAAAAGAGCTTTCGGAACAATTTTTGTAAGGGGCATCTTACCCCGGGAAGGATCATTACCATGAAAAAAAGCACGACTCACAATCTTACTGTTGCCGCCATGCTCAGCGCGGTGGCCTTTATCCTGATGTTCATTGAGTTTCCCATTCCGATGCTCATTCCGTCCTTCGTCAAGATGGACTTTTCTGACCTGCCGGCTCTGCTGGGTGCCTTTGCTCTCGGCCCGGTGTACGGTGTGGTCATCAGCTTTATGAAGAACCTGCTGCACATCGTTATCAAGGGCACTTCCACTGCATGCGTGGGTGAGCTGTGCAACTTCATGCTGGGTGCGGTTTTCTCCGCTGTGGCAGGCGTTATCTATAAGCACCACAAGAGCCGCAAGACCGCCATCATTGGTGCTATTGCAGGCGCTGCAGCCATGGCTGTGTTCAGCGTACCGTCCAACTACTTCATCACCTATCCGGCCTATGTGCAGTTCTACCACATGCCGCTGGAAGCCATCCTCGGCATGTATCAGGCCATCCTGCCTTCTGCAGACAGCCTCATCAAGTGCCTTGTCATCTTCAATATGCCCTTCACGCTGGTCAAAGGCCTGCTGGATGCAGTGCTGTGCATGCTGATCTACAAGCCGCTGTCTCCCATCCTGCACGGCAGAAAGTAACTTGTTCTCCATTTTTTCTTCTTCTCAAATCGTATAACCACAGCAAAACTCCCCGGTCAGGTCCCGCAGTGCGGTTCCCGGCCGGGGAGCTGTTATTTAGAGGAAAATATATCCGCCAGCGGTCGATCAGGCTAATGCCCCTTTGTCCAGCCATCTGCCGCGTACCAGCCGCACAAGGAACAGCACACCGCGCATGGTCAGCTCAAAGCTCATGGCCATCCATACGCCCACCAGCCCAAAATGCGGAGCCAGCAGGGAAGCCAGCGTGAGCCGGATGCCCCACATGCTGACAAGGTTCAGCACAAAGCATCCCGTGCTGTCTCCGGCACCCTGCATGGCACCGCTGGCAACGATACTGGCACCGAACATCGGTTCGGCCAGTGCTTCAATGCGCAGCACCTGTGCGCCCAGCGCAATAACTGCCGCATCTGCGGTGAAAATACCCATCAGGTTTGGCGCAAAAATGTACATGCCAACACCGGTCAGCGCCATGATGCCTATGCCCATGCCGGTGCACAGCCAGGCAAAGTTTTTTGCCATATCCCGACGGTTTGCGCCCACGGCCTGCCCCACCAGTGCAAGGGATGCATCCTGAATGCCATAGCCTGCCATGTAGCACAGGCTTTCGGCGCTCACACCCAGACTGTTGGCAGCAATGGCGGTGGTGCCAAGGCCGGATACGATGCGGATGAGCAGCACCTGCGCCGAGGAAAGAACTGCACGCTCTGCGGCCAGCGGTGCGCCTACCTTCCACAGGTTCTGCAGGCAGGCTTTGGTAATGTGCCAGGAGCCGGGCTTGCGGATGCACAGCGGGCCGTCCCGTAGCAGCAGGATGGCAAGGGTCAGCACACCGCTGATAGCGGTAGCAAGGGCGGTGCCCAGTGCTGCGCCCGGTACCCCCCAGCCAAGGCCCCAGACGGTCATTGTGCGGCCAAACACCACCATCTCACGGGTGGGATTGATAAGGCAGAAGTTAAAGATCACATCCAGCACGCAGGTCAGCACGCTGATAAGGCCCGGTGTCAGGGCATCGCCGGAGGAACGCAGCATGGAAGAGTAGGTTCCCATGATCATCAAAAAGGGCAGGGAAGCCGACCAGATGGCAAAGTAGGCCGAAGCATCCGCCTGCAGGGAAGGGTCGGCACCCAGCCATCCGGGCAGAAAGCGGCTGATGCCAATGCCGAAGGCCGCAGCTGCAAGGCCCACCACAAGGTTGAAGATCATAGATTGGCGCAATACACCGCGTGCATCGTCCTGCCGGTCTGCACCCAGATACTGTGCCACCTGAATGGCAAAGGACATATATAGACCGGCCAGCATTCCATGCATGAGCCACGTGCTGGAACTGACGATGCCAATGGATGCCGTAGCAGATGCACCGATATGCCCCACCATGGCTGCGTCGATGTACTCCACCGCAGTTACCACGATCTGCTGGAGGATGGATGGGATGCTCAGTGTGAGCACCACCTGCATGGTGTGCCGCAGCGGCACCTGTTCGCCCCGGCGCATCTGCGCCGAAAGCTGCTCAAGAGAGATGGACATGAGTTCTCCTTTTATAGAAACAATAACTTTTTCGACAGACTGATATACTATTATAAGTGCGGTGCTGCAGAAAGTCAATCAAACGTGGATTTTTCTCCGGGAATGATTGATTTTTTATGGATAGCGTGATACACTTCTCTCACAAACATAAAAGAAAGAGGAACTTTGAATATGATCGAATCACTGCTTTCGGTCGTAGGACAGCGCGGTGTCGATGCTCTGGCATTCCTGCTGGCGTTTGCCCTTACGGCTTTGATGGACTCCGTTTTTCACGATAAGCTTCCGCACGACCATGGCCGCGAGTTTGCGGTGAACGGTGCGCTTTCCAAGGGTAAGGCCCGTGGTTCCGGCCTGATCTTCGTGCTGTGCATCGCACTGGTATCGCTGGCATTCCTGCCGTTCAAGGTGGAATACGTCATCTACACCATCCTGCTCATTGCATCCATGCTGTCCGGCTACTTTGACGATGCTGCTGAAACTGCATGGAACGAGTATAAAAAGGGTATCATTGATTTTGCCATTGCCATTGTTGCAGGTGTGACCTACCTCAACTTCAACGGCTGCGGTGTGAATTTCCTGCAGTGGAGTTTCACTCTGCCGTATGCTGTGTACCTGCTGCTGATCGTTATTCTGATCTGGACCAGCATCAATGTGGTCAACTGCACCGACGGCGTGGACGGCCTTTCGGCAAGTGTTGCAGTGGTGACCATCGGCACCTACCTGCTGGCCTATAAAACAGAGCTGGCCGAGTACGGCACCGCAGGCGTTGTGTTCATGGGCGCGCTGCTGGCCTATCTGTGGTCCAACGCAAAGCCGTCCAGCCTGCTGATGGGCGATGCCGGCAGCCGCGCAATGGGCTTCTTTATCGCAATGCTGTCCCTCAAATGCGGCCATCCGTTTGCCTTCCTGCTGGCAGCCATCGTGTTCATCGTGGATGGCAGTCTGGGCATCCTGAAGATCAGCCTGAAGCGCTTTTTGCACATTTCCATCCTCAAGAACACCCGCACCCCTCTGCACGACCACGCCCGCAAGAATAAGGGCTGGAGCGACGAGCAGGTGGTGGCCCGCTGGCTGATCATGCAGTGTGTGGCTTCGGCTTTGCTGCTGCTCATTGTCCGCGGCTAAAATATAGCAATCAAAAAGACGCTTGGTCTTGTCTGAATATGTTTTCCCGGCAGGGAAGCATACAGCAGTGTATCAAGCGTCTTTTATTTTATAGTTCTATCATTCGTTACAGCCCGGCCTTTTTTGCTGCAGCCTGCACGACATGGCCCACCAGCACCGAGGTGGTCACAGTGCCCACACCGCCGGGTACCGGCGTGATGGCATCCACTACCGGCTCTGCTTCGCTGAACTTTACGTCACCGCACAGCTTGCCATTTTCGTTCACATGAATGCCCACGTCTACCACGGTCTGGCCCTCACGCAGGCAGTCGGCACCCACGGCGCCCATCTTGCCCATGGCCACTACTACCACATCTGCTTCCTTGCAGATGGCGGGCAGGTTCTGCGTGCGGGAATTGCAGATGGTCACGGTGGCGTTCTCGCGGTCCAGCATCATGGCTGCGGGCTTGCCTACCACAAGGCTGCGGCCCACTACGACAGCGCGCCTGCCGGAAAGCGGAATGTTGTAATACTTCAGGATCTCAAGGCAGGCCTGCGCGGTGCAGGGAGCATAGCCGAGATCGGTATTAGTGAACACACCGGCCAGAGAATCGTCCGTGATGCCGTCAATGTCCTTTTCCGGAGCCAGCGCCGCACGCACAGTGCGGTCATTGAACTGCTTGGGAAGCGGACGGAACAGCAGGCATCCGTGGATGGTATCCTCTGCGTTCACCTCGGCGATCACCTTCAGCAGATCGTCCTGCGAAGCATCGGCTGGCAGAAGAAACTGCTTTACCTCCACGCCCACCTTGCCGCAGCGGGCGATCACGCCGCGCTCGTAGGAGAGGTCGTCCTCCCGCTCACCCACACGCACCACGGCCAGCGTGGGAGTGATGCCTTTTGCCTTGAGTTGCTCACACAGCGCCGCATTGCGTTCGTTCATAGCGGCTACAACGGGTGCACCCTTCAAAATCGTTGCCATAATACTTTTCCTCACTTATTCCGCAATTTGTTCGTCACGGATGCAAAAACAGCGTCTGCCCGCGACACAAATTCATCCAGCAGTTTGTCTGTTTTTGCGTCCAACGCAGCAGCGCGCTCACGGTCTGCCATCAGCTTTGTGTTGATGAACACATTCAGGCTTGCGGCCTGCAAGGCTGCCTTGCACAGAGCGGCTGCACAGCCTGCGTCCGAGACGGCCATCACGCTGCCTTTGGCGGCGTATTCTTCCACCAGAGCAATGCCCTCGGCGCACTTTTCCATGACCTCAAGTGGCACGGCACAGGCGGCATCCAGCGCCTTTTCCAGCACGGCGGCTTTGTGTGTAGCTTGCTCTGGTGTGTCCTTGGGCAGGCCGTAGGCCGCAGCCAGCGGCGCAAAGGCATCGGCATCGGCCTGCACCAGCGCCTCCAGCTCTTTGCGCAGGGCATCGGCCCTTGTGTTCAGGGCCTGAATGTCTGCTTCCACGGCGGCATATTTCTTTTTGCCGGTGGTCAGGTTGCCCACCATATTGCCCAGCGCTACACCGGCTGCACCCACCAGCGCCGCCGTTCCGCCGCCGCCCGGCGTGGGGGCTTTGCTGGCCAGCTCTGCGAGAAATTTCTCGCAGCTCAGCTTAGTCATTTCCATTTGTAAATACCCCTCTCTGTTACGTAGGCATCCAGCCGCTGGTCGTGCTCGTCTACGGCAGCATGTTCCACCCGCTGTGCCTCAAATGCAATGCCGATCTTCACCGCGTTTTTGCAGCGGGGAAGATACCGGTCGTAATAGCCCTTGCCCATGCCGACCCGGAAGCAGTCTGCATCAAAAGCCGTGCAGGGTACAAGGACCAGATCCAGCGCTTCCGGTAGCAGAATCTCCGACCGGCTCAGGATGGGGGTGCGGATGCCGTACTGTCCCATCTCCCAGCCGTCCGGGCCGGGCACAGCGGCTGTAAGGGAATACGCCTCGCCGCACACCGGATAGGCCAACGTTTTGCCTTGCGCCTGCGCCTTTTCCGCAAGGGCAGAAAGGTCGGCTTCGGAACCAAACGCTGCGTACAGCAGGATGGTCTGCGCATTCTGCACGGCAGCCAGCTGCCAGAGGAATGCGCACAAAGCGGTATTTGCAGCCTTACGTTCTTCCGGGCCGAGAGCCTTGCGTGCGGCACGGCCCGCTTTGCGCTGGGTCTGCTTTGCTTCACTGACCGTCACCAGAGAACACCTCGCTTCATCTGAAGGTTGACTGACTTGAAAAATATACAAAAACGGCACTGCATTTTTATACAAGTATAATAAACACTTCAGACGAAAAAAGCAAGCCTTTTGGCAAAATGGAAGTTGAAGATTCTGCAGCTTTCTGCTATGATAAAAGAAAGCAATTCGGTTCGTGCGCGGAGCAGGGTGGCTTGAAGAGATCCAGAGATCCGGGGCTTTCTCCGGAAATTGAGAGGGGTAGAATATTATGTACAATGAAATGATGGACACCATCGGTCTGGTCAATACCGTTGATCCGGAGCTGGCCGCAGCCATGGATCGCGAGCTGAACCGTCAGCGCCAGAACATTGAACTGATCGCCAGTGAGAATATCGTCTCTCCCGCCGTCATGGCCGCAATGGGCAGCATCCTGACCAACAAGTACGCCGAGGGCCTGCCCGGCAAGCGCTACTATGGCGGCTGTGTCTATGTGGACGAGGTGGAGAACATTGCCATCGAGCGTGCCTGCAAGCTGTTCGGCGCAAAATATGCCAATGTTCAGCCCCACTCCGGTGCACAGGCCAATCTGGCAGTTTATTTTGCTCTGCTGGATCTGGGCGATACTGTCATGGGCATGGACCTGTCTCAGGGCGGCCATCTGACCCACGGTTCTCCGGTGAACATGTCCGGCAAGAACTATAACTTTGTCTCTTACGGTGTCAATGCCGACGGCGTGATCGACTATGCTGAGCTGGAAAAGCAGGTTAAAAAGGTGCACCCCAAGCTGATCGTGGCCGGTGCGTCTGCATATCCCCGTGCCATCGATTTTGAGAAGATCGCTGAGATCGCCCACGGCTATGGTGCATATCTGATGGTGGATATGGCCCACATTGCCGGTCTGGTGGCAGGCGGCTATCACCAGAGCCCTGTGCCGTATGCTGATGTTGTTACCACCACCACCCACAAGACCCTGCGCGGCCCCCGCGGCGGTCTGATTCTGACCAACAATCCCATTCTTGCAAAGCGCATCAATTCTGCCGTGTTCCCCGGCACCCAGGGCGGCCCGCTGGAGCATGTGATTGCCGCAAAAGCTGTCTGCTTTGGTGAAGCACTGAAGCCGGAGTTCAAGGAATATGCCCGCAAGATCGTGGAGAATGCACAGGCTCTGGCAGCAGAGCTGCAGGCACGCGGTGTCAAGCTGGTATCCGGCGGCACCGACAACCACCTCATGCTGATCGACCTGCGTGACGAGGAGTGCACCGGCAAGGAGCTGGAAGCACGTCTGGACAGCGTGCACATCACCGCCAATAAGAACACTGTCCCCGGCGAGACCCGCAGCCCGTTCGTGACTTCTGGCGTGCGTCTGGGCACCCCGGCTGTTACCACCCGCGGCATGGGCGAGGCCGAGATGAAGGTGATCGCCGACTGCATCGCCGATTGCATCTGGCACTACGACGAGAAGAAGGACGAGATCAGTGACCGTGTGCTGAAGCTGACCCGGGATTTCCCTCTGTATCAGTAAATATCGCATTGTTTGAAAGAGGAAGCGCCTTCGGGTGCTTCCTCTTCCTTTTTTGCTGGGTTTGTGTTACCATAAACGCAAAGACAAAAGGAGAAATGACCATGAAGCGTACAGGGCTGTTACATCTATATTACGGTGATGGCAAGGGCAAGACCACCGCTGCCATGGGCCTTGCTTTGCGGGCCATGGGCAGCGGAAAGCGGGTGGTGATCCTGCAGTTCCTCAAAGGCGGCAAAAGCGGCGAGGTGCCGCTGCTGGAACAGCTGGGTGCAAAGGTGTACCGCGGCAAGGCGGGGCAGAAATTCGTGTTCCAGATGAACGAAGCGGAAAAGGAAGCCACCCGCCAGCTGCAGAATGCGAACCTCACAGCTGCCATGGCCGCCCCTGCCGACCTGCTGATTTTGGACGAAGCGGGCAGCGCATGGGAACTGGATATGGTGGATAAAGCCCTGTTGCAAAAGGCTGTGCTGGAACGCCCGGCAGAGCAGGAATGCGTGCTTACTGCCCATGCTGCGCCGCAGTGGATGCTGGATACCGCCGACTATGCCACGGAGATGAAGTGCCACCGCCACCCTTACCAGAGGGGAATTTCCGCCCGGCAGGGCATTGAATACTGACCACGGCAGCAGGATGCCGGGTGCATGAGTGAAAAGCGCAAAAACCGGGATGGGGTATTTTTCATCTTGCATTTAGCCCACTGGTGTGATATGATGAAGACAAGAAATCATGCGTGCATTTTCTGAGCAGACCCACCACAGAACAGGGAACCGCTCCGCACCGCTGCCGGGCAGTTCCCGACGGCGTTTTGTTTGAAACTACGGTTAGCGCTTCCTAACAGATTCTGCGTCAACGGGCCGATGCGCGCAGAAGATCTGGAGGGGAATAAAATGATTGAAACGATCGTAAAAGTAGATGGTATGATGTGCGGCATGTGCGAGAGCCATGTCAACGAAGCCGTGCGCAAGGCCTTCCCGGAGGTAAAAAGGGTGTCGTCCTCGCAGGCAAAAGCCCAGACGGTGATCCACTCGGAACAGCCGCTGGACGAGCAGAAGCTGCGGGATGCCATCAATGCAACCGGCTATGAGGTCAAGGGCGTAAGCAGTGCACCTTACGAGAAAAAAGGCTTTTTCTCGTTTTTGAAAAAGTAAGCAAACCTTAACACACATAAGGGAGGCGTATCTGGATGAGGATTCTGGTTTACGGTGCGGGCGTTTTGGGCTGCGAGCTGGCCCATGTGCTGATGCAGAACAAAAAGAACGTTGTCACGCTGCTTGCACGCGGAGAGTGGAAGGAAATGATCGACCAGAAGGGTTTGGTCATCCGCCACTGGGTGCAGCGCAAGACCACAACGGAACGGATCAAAACCGTGGACACTCTTGCCCCGGATGATTATTATGATCTCGTCTTTGTGGTCGTGCAGGCGGGCCAGCTGCCGGATGTGCTTCCTGTGCTCAAGGCCAACAAGAGCCAGTATTTTGTGTTTGTGGGCAACAACCCGCAGGCAAAGCAGGTGCTGGAATTCATGCAGCGCCCGGCGGATAAGATCGCATTCGGCTTTCAGGGCACGGCAGGCCGCCGTGAACACGACCATGTGGTCAGTGTGTACGCCAGTGCTGGCATGACGGTGGGCGGTGCCACAACTCCGCTTTCGGGCACCTTCCGAACCCGGCTCAAGACCGCCTTTGACGGTGCAAAATACAAGCTGACCTTCTATGGCGATATGGATGAATGGCTCAAGTGCCACATTGCATTCGTTCTGCCGGCGTGCTATGTGTGCTATGCCTGCAACGGCGATCTGCACCGGGCCACCAAGCAGCAGCGCGGCGCCATTCTGGATGCCGCCTATGAAGCCTGCCTGATGCTCAAGGATGCGGGCATCCCGGTGAACGATGCCAACAACACCGATAATTTCCAGCCCGGCACATCGGCCCGCCGTAAGATGGAAGCGATGGTGTTTACCATGACAAAAACATCGCTGGGCAGATTGTGCGTTTCGGATCACGCCATGCACGCAGTGTCCGAAATGAAGTATCTGGACGAAGCGTTCGATGCTCTGCGCAGGCAGACCGGCACGGCAATGCCCATGTGGGAAAAGCTGCGCAATGAAATGCCCTCGTGGGATAGCCTGCAGCAGAACCGGAAAGCAGCAAAATAAAACAAAAAAGAAGCAAAGGCACTGCCGCTCCTGTTTTGGGTGCGGCAATGCCTTTTTGTTTGGGTCTCATTTATTCCAGAAGTCCTGCAGGGCAGCGGCCAGTTCTTCGCAGCTGCGCAGATAGCGGATATGCCGCCAGTGAGGAGGGAACAGCCGGATGTATTCCTGCTGGGCAAACCGGTCGTCCAGCAAAAGCACTGCACCTCTGTCTTCCGGCGTGCGGATCACGCGCCCTGCGGCCTGCAGTACCTTGTTCATGCCGGGATAGCGGTAGGCATAATCAAATCCAAAGCCGTTCTGTGCGTCATAATAACGGCGCAGCATTTCCTGCTGCGGATTTACCTGCGGCAGGCCCACACCCACAATGGCGCACCCGATCAGGCGGCTGCCTGCAAGATCAACTCCCTCACCAAAGATGCCGCCCATCACGCCAAAACCCAGAAGTGTTTCGGCCGGGTCCGGCACAAACTGAGCCAGAAATTCAGCCCGAGCGGCATCATCCAGACGGCTTTCCTGCACAAGGGTGCGAATGCCCGGGTATCGTGCTGCAAAATCTTCGTGTACCTGCCGCAGATATGCGTAGCTTGGGAAAAAGGCAAAGTAGTTTCCCATTCTGGCCTGCACCAGCCGGGCCAGTGCATCCGAAACTGCCTGCACGCTGGCTTCGCGGTCGCGGTAGCGGGTAGAAATATTCGGCAGGCAATACAGCCCCAGATTTTCAGCCGGGAAGGGACTGTCCAGTGCGACGGCACGTGCATCGCTGCAGCCCAGAACACTGCGGTAGAACGAGGGCGGAGCCAGTGTTGCACTGAACAGCGCTGCGCTGCGCCCTGCGGCAAGGCTGGCATCCACAAAAGGTGCCGGGTCCAGACACAGCAGCTGCAATTCAAGCTCTCTGCCGCGCGCAGTAAGCTGAGTGACAAAGTGGCTGTCGTATCGTTCGGCGGCACGGGTGATGTCCTGTACAGCAAAATAAAGCTCCAGCAACTGTGCATGTACTTCGGCATCCGGGTTCGCTTCCAGCCAGTCCTGCAAAGGTGCCTGTACGGCCCGCAGCGGACTGAGCAGGGCAGAGGGCGGCTCCTGCAAAAATACAGTACTGTCCTGTGCATACAGCGGTTCGGGCAGTTCCAGTGCGGGGGCAGTGTTTTCAGGCAAAAGACTGGTCTGTGCCGGGTCTGCGGCATCGGTCTGGCTGCTGTGCCGGGGTGCAAGCTGTATGCAGGCTTTCCGGGCTTCCAGCAGGGCTTTGTCTGCTTTGGTCAGAGCGGTCTTTAAAGCACTTTTGCCCTTGCCCAATGCGCGTTTTGCCTCGGTCAGGCTGCTTTTACAAAAGCGTGCAGAATACATTGCTCTGGCTCTGTCGGGCAGGTTATGTGCTTCATCGACCAAAAACAACCAGTCGCCGGAAGAATCAAAGAACCGCTTCAGGTGCACCACCGGATCGAACAGGTAATTGTAATCCCCAATGACCACATCGCACCACTCGCTCAGGTCTAGCCCCAGTTCAAAGGGACACACCGAAAAACGCTTTGCCGCCCCGGCCAGCGCTGCGCGGTCAAAGCTGCCGGTACCGTCCAGCAGAGCTGTCAGTGCATCCTTGATGCGGTCGTAGTAGCCGTTGGCGTAGGGACAAAGCTCCGGCAGGCAGGCGGGATGTCCCTCTGCGTCCGGATGCAGGCAGACCTTTTCCTTGGCGGTCAGCGTCACACTGCGCAGAGCAAGCTCTGGCTGGGCCGTATGCAGCCGGGTCAAGGCATCCTCGGCGGCAGTCTGGGTCGTGTTGCGGGCCGTGAGATAGAACAGCTTTTCTCCGTTGCCTTCGCCCATGGCTTTCAGCGCGGGGAAAAGCGCGCTCATGGTCTTGCCAATGCCGGTAGGAGCCTGACAGAACAGCCGCGTACCGCCCTTGCAGTCGGCGGTCTTGCCAGCGCGGCAGGCGCGGTAGATCTCGCCTGCCATAGCCCGCTGTCCGGGCCGGTACTGCGCAAACGGGAACTGCAGTGCCGCAAGGCTCTGAGTACGCTTTACATCCCACTCTATCCGGCGCTGCGCCCACGGAGCATACTGACACAATAATTTGTCAAGAAATTCATCCAGCTCCTGCTGCGTAAAGCGGCGGATAAAGCGGATGATCTGATCGGTGTCTATCTGATAATAAGTCAGCCGGACGTTCAGTTCCGGCAGGCTTTGCTGTGCGGCATAAATGGCACCGTACACCATGCCCTGTGCCCAGTGGCAGGGGTTCATATCCTCAGTGATCTCTTCCGGCGGCACAGCGGTGGTCTTGATCTCATCAATGACTACCGTGCCAGTCTCATCGGTAAAAATGCCGTCAGCCCGGCCCTCAAGGGTAAAAGTGATGCCCTCTGCCTGCCGCTCTGCGGAGAGAAATACCTCAGCCTGATAGCCGTCTCCGGCAGCTTTTTGCAATTTGCGGTGGATGTGGGCACCTTCCAGTGCACGGTCAAACCCCGTAAACCGGCTGTCAATGCTGCCGGTCCGCAGCAGAAATTCCACCAGCTGCCGGATGGGCAGATGAACCGTTGCCAAAGCATTTCACCTCCGCTTTTGGGATACACTGACGAACCGGTAATTTCTCTTCAGACACGATTCGGGCCATTCCATCGCCCGCCCGATTGCCTCACGGCAACAGGGTCCCATCCAAGCGGACGGTCTTCAGAGAAACTCACGGTTCGTCGACGTAAACTGATTATTTCAGGCCGAACATCTCCATGCATTCTGTTGCCGCTTCATCCACTTTGCCAAAATCCACCGCTGCACGGTAATAGGTCTCCAACTCATCGTGGCAGCTCTTGGCCTGTGCCATCAGGGCGCTGGCCTGTTCCAGCAGTTCGGCGGCAGCACGCTCGTTAAAGCGCAGCCGTGCCCGGTACGCTGCCAGATTTTCCCTGTCAAGGAAGCGGGTGCACCGCACAGCCTGCACACTGGGCAGATGCACCGGATGCCAGCGATTATCCGTCAGGAAGGCAAGCTTCAGCTCCGGGATCAGGATATGGTCGATCTTATCCTCCGGGTGCATGGCGCATGGACAGGTAATAATGTGGTAGCCCCGCGTCAGGGCTTCGGCACGAATCAGCTCCAGCAGCAGGCGGGACACCGCGCCGTAATCATCCCGGAACACGATAAACTTATCCGCCAATGCCTGTGCAGTGCCCTGATAAAACATTTCACCCTTGGGGGTGACGGCGGAAAGCAGGCGCAGCTCTTCGCTGCCAATGCCTTCCGTGCGCGGCACCACCCGGGTGCACAGCCGTTTGACATAACGGCGCACCTTGTCGAAATTGGCGCTGCAGGCTTCGGCGCGGCGGCTGTCCAGCAAAAGGCTGCCTGCCGATGCAATATATCGTGCAGCGCGGCTGCGCAGCAGGGCGTTGCGGGCAAACAGCGCCTTGACCTCATCGGTGCACTGATGCAGCTTTTCTGCATCGATGGTGTGGTACAAACTCACCACCACTTCGTCCGCACCGGGAGCATCCGGTTCCACCACATGGGGCGCAGTGGCATCCACGATAGCCCTGTGCTGCCCGGGCAGGACCACGCCGTCCAGACTGTCCGGGTCGCTGGCACAGTGGATGCGCTGCGTCAGTTCGCCGCGCTGTTCGGCAGCACGGGCAAGCCGCTTCATCAGGGTGGATTTGCCGCAGCCCGGCCCGCTTTTGATCAGGTACATCTGCATACCGGGTTCGTGGCGCAGCGGTTCAAAATAGCCCTTGAAACCGGCAGGCGTTGTGGCACCCAGAAAGAAATCAATGGAATCATGTCGTGCAGTTTCCATAATCGAACACCTCTCTTTTTGTTTTAGAGTATGCAAAAGGAAGGTGTTTGGTTCTTGCAACGGGAATGATTCAGTCTTTATGATAGGTATGTTTGCACACCGTTTCAATGTTGTCCCGCAGGGCAGTAAAATCAGCAAAGGCTGCAGGCTTGTTCTGCGGGCTGCGCAGCAGAGCGGCAGGGTGGAAGGTACCCATGAACAGGATGCCGCCCTTTTCGTACAGCTGGCCATGCTCCTTGGTCACGGAGAAATCCTTTCGGATCATCCGCTGGGCGGCAATGCGGCCAAGGCAGACCACGATCTTTGGCTTCAGCAGGCGGAACTGCTCCCGCAGCCAGGGCATACAGGCTTCGCTCTCAGCAGGCTGGGGGTCACGGTTCTGCGGCGGGCGGCACTTGACGATGTTTGCAATATAGCAGTTCTTCGTGCGGTCAAGGTCGATGGCAAACAGATATTTGTCCAGCAGCTGGCCGCTGCGTCCCACAAAGGGCAGACCCTGCTCATCCTCATTC
Source organism: Faecalibacterium sp. AF27-11BH (assembly GCF_003603005.1). NCBI lineage: Bacteria > Bacillati > Bacillota > Clostridia > Eubacteriales > Oscillospiraceae > Faecalibacterium > Faecalibacterium sp. AF27-11BH. The sequence goes on along the minus strand of NZ_QVGS01000001.1, from coordinate 130,405 downwards.
TGGCCGGGGCCTTCGCCCACAAACAGAACTTCGGCATCTTCCACACCCTGACCGAACACCACATTGGTGCGGGTCTTGCACAGCTCGCAGCGGGTGCAGGCAAGACAGCTTGATCTTAATGTTTCCCAATCCATGGCAGCTTGATCTCCTCTTGAAACGGTATGATACTTAATTCACAAATCGGAACAGTTTTTCTCCTAAAATAATAGTACAAAATCTGGGATGATACGATGCATTGCATGAAATGACGAATCCACTCAATGCCTCTTTTAGTATACGACTTTTCGGCAACATCATCAATACAGTGACCGACAATCTTTTTAATGACATGCTCATCCACACCGGCTTTCTTTGCCGTGGTGACGAACGGAACACGACCATCATGAGGACGATGCCGGGGGGCAAAGGCCTGAAGCATTCACGACGAATGCGTTGCCCTTTCTGTGTGTGTTTTGGCTGGTGACTTAACGATACCACAGGACGATTCACTCGTCATGGATGTGGAGAAATCACACGATAAAACGTCACTTTATCAAAAGAATAAACAAAGAGTATCTCCACGCGTTGATTTTAAATCAATCCGCAGTGATAATTGAAAACGATTACATATGCAGATTTCAAAGCACTTATACAAATTGTATCCGCATTCTCTTTGCAGAGCGCGGCTGGATGTGTTATAATCAAAATAGTTTTCTGCGATGCATTTTCAGGCGGTAGTGCCGGACGGCAGCGCAGGAGAAACCGGATAGCGGGAGAGTGGAACTTTTGGAGTTGGAACAGGCAAAAAAGCGCGTAGAAGAATTGCGCGCTGTGATCGAGAAAAACAATCGGCTTTACTATGACCAGGATGCCCCGGAGCTTGAAGATTTTGAGTATGATGCTCTGACCCGGGAACTGAAAGAATTGGAAGCGCAGTTTCCGCAGCTGGTCACGGCATCGTCGCCTACCCAGAAGGTAGGCGGCACGGCCAGCAGCAAGCTGCCCAAGGTGACCCATGCGGTAAAAATGGAAAGCCTGCTGGATGCATTTTCGTATGATGAGCTGCGGGATTTTGACCGCCGCGTGCGGGAAGCCGGCATAGAGCCGGAGTATGTGGTGGAGATCAAGATCGATGGCCTTTCCTGCAGTCTGGAATACGAAAACGGTGAGCTGGTTCGTGCCTCTACCCGCGGCGATGGCGTGGTGGGCGAGGACGTGACCGCCAATGTCCGCGCCATTCGCAGCATTCCCAAAAAGTTGAAGGATGCACCTGAATTTCTGGAAGTGCGCGGTGAGGTATATATGCCGCATGGCGCGTTCCAGAAGCTATGTGCAGAGCAGGAGCTGCAGGGCGCAGCGCCCTTTAAAAATCCGCGCAATGCGGCTGCCGGTTCGCTGCGCCAGAAGGATGCAAAGATCACCGGAAGCCGGGGCCTTTCTATCTTTGTTTTCAATGTGCAGCAGATCCGCGGCAAAACGCTTACCAAACATGCCGAAAGCCTGGATTACCTCAAGAGCCTTGGCCTGCCGGTCTCGCCGCGCTATCATATCGTGCATGACATTGAGCAGGCCATTGCCGAGATCGAGCAGATCGGTCAGAACCGTGCCAAACTCGATTTTGATATGGATGGTGCAGTGATCAAGGTGAACGATTTTGCACAGCGCGATTTGATGGGTTCCACCAACAAATTCCCACGCTGGGCAATTGCGTTTAAGTATCCGCCAGAGGTAAAGGAGACAACGCTGCGCAGCATTGAGGTCGCAGTTGGCCGCACCGGTGTTCTTACCCCGACGGCCTGCTTTGACCCTGTCTTTCTGGCGGGTACTACCGTTGCCCGCGCGACCCTGCACAATGAGGATTTTATCCATCAGTTCGGCCTTTGCATCGGCGATACCATTCAGGTGCGCAAGGCGGGTGATATCATCCCGGAAGTGATCGGTGTTACCAATCACGCAGAGGATGCACAGCCCTATGAGATGCCCACGGTCTGCCCCTCCTGCGGTGCACCAGTCGTTCATCTGGAGGATGAAGCAGCTCTGCGCTGTGTTAACCCCGAGTGCCCGGCACAGGCACTGCGCAATATCATCCATTTTGCTTCCCGCGATGCAATGGATATCGAGGGTCTTGGCGCAGCAGTTGCCGCCCAGCTGGTGGAGAAGGACATGGTGCACTCCGCAGCGGATATCTACACGCTGACACGGGAACAGCTGCTGACGCTGGATAAGTTCAAGGAAAAGAGCGCCGATAACCTGCTGAACGCCATCGAGGCTTCCAAGCAGAACAATCTGGATAAGCTCCTGTTCGGCTTTGGCATCCGCAACATTGGCGATAAAGCTGCAGCCCTGCTGGCAGAGCATTTCGGTACGCTGCAGGCTGTCCGGGAAGCAAGTGCAGAGCAGATCAGCGAGATCGATGGGTTTGGCGGCGTAATGGCACAGAGCGTCGTGGAATTCTTTGCAAAAGAGGGAACGACCGACCTTGTCCATCGTCTGGCCGATGCCGGATTGAATATGCAGTGGAAGGGTGAACCGAAGGGCGATAAGCTGGCAGGGAAAACGCTGGTGGTCACCGGCACGCTGGAAACTCTTTCCCGCAATGAGGCGGAAGCACTGATCGTGAAAAACGGTGGTAAGGCCAGCGGTTCTGTTTCAAAGAAAACGGCCTATGTTGTGGCAGGCACGGCAGCAGGCTCCAAACTGACCAAGGCGCAGGCGCTTGGCATCCCGGTGCTGACCGAGGCAGAATTTCTGGCAATGATCAGCGACGAAAACACCTGATAAAACCGCTCCAATGGATATCCCCGCAGTTTTGTGCTGCGGGGATATTTTTATGTCCGCAGGTTCTATCCGGCAGGGACAGGCATATACTCATAGCAGGCAATGAGCCTGAAAAAGGAGAGGACAGTGTGGATGAGTATTATCGGGCGATACGCCTGCTTCCCTCATGGCTGGCCGGGCCATTGGGACAGCTGCCAGCACAGACGGCAGCGCAGATCCATGAACTTCGGTTCCGGACAGGCTGTGGTGTTTTTGTTACACTGTCGGGTCGGCAGCTCCCGCTGCAGGACCTGCCGGAGTGCCCGCTGCAGCTGAGGGCGTGTGTATTAGATCAGCTTCAGATCGAAGAGATCTTTCACACCCTGTGCGGCGGCGCGGTACATGCACACCAGACGGAGCTTGCGCATGGATTTCTGACCACACCCTCCGGCTGCCGGGTGGGTGTGGCAGGACGCTATGTGGATCGCGACGGCCAGACGGTTCTGCAGCAGGTGCAGGGGTTGAACCTGCGCATTGCAAGGGCGGTTCCGGTACAGCTGCCGGACGAACTTCTGGTGCAACTGAAAAAGCATTTTATTGGGATGCTTTTGGTCGGCGAGCCGGACAGCGGCAAGACGACGCTGCTGCGTCAGATCGCACGAGAACTGGCCGGGATGCAACGGCGAGCCTGCGTGGTGGACGAGCGCTGCGAGATCTTTCCGCCGGGTGATTCCGAGAAGATGCCGCCGCTGGATCTGCTGTCCGGCATCCCTAAGGAACGGGCTGTGCAGATGGCACTGCGCACGCTTTCGCCGCAGGTTATTTTGCTGGACGAGCTGGGCACGCTTGCCGAAACTGCAGCGCTGGAACAGGGCTTTTACAGCGGGGTGGACTTTGTTGCAAGCGTCCATGCCGCAAGCGTGGAAGAAGCCGCCCGGCGGCCGCAGGTGCAGGCGCTGCAGCGGCATGGAATGCTGCGTGTATTTGTACTGCTGCACGGCTGCACAGCGCCGGGAAAAGTCCGGCAGGTCTGCACGGTATGATGCGGCTTTTTCATTGGGCAGCGGCTGCACTGCTCCTGCTGTGCGGGTGGCTGACCGGTTCGGCATTTCAGGTCAGAACAGAGCAGCATATCCTGCAGCTGCAGCGCACCGTGGAGCTGTTGCAGCGCATCCGGCAGGAGATCGCTTACCGCAGGCTGGATCTGGAACAGCTGCAGCGGTGTCTCGTGCAGGAAAAGCTGCTGGAAAGCGATGCAGCACAAAAACTGCAGGAAATTCCGGCACCGGAAAGATTTGATGATGCGGAACGCCTTTGCTTTGAGCAGTGCTTTGCCGGCCTTGGCCAAAGCGAAGCGGCACAGGAATGCGAACGACTGGATTATTACTCTGCCCGTTTTGAAGCATTCCTGCACCAGGCGCAGCAGAAAGCGGCATCCGGGCAAGGCTTACCGTGCAGGCTTGGCCTTGCAGCCGGCGCGGTGGCAGCACTGATTCTTTTGTAGTGGCAGGAGGACGAAAACTTGGAGATCGACCTTGTGTTCAAAATTGCAGCGATCGGTATTATCGTGGCCGTCCTGAACCAGCTGCTGATCCGTTCCGGCCGGGAGGATCAGGCCATGATGACGACCCTTGCGGGTCTTGTGGTAGTGCTTTCCATCCTTGTCAAGCAGATCAGCGCACTGTTCGTTACCATCAAGTCGCTGTTTGCACTATGAGTACATCTTTTTCCATTCTGGGGGCAGTGGTCGTCTTTGCAGCGGCGCAGCTTCTGCTGCGGAAGGATGCACCGGCCTATGCGTTTCTGCTGTCCGTTGGCGCAGCATTGTTTGTGCTGCTGCAGCTTGGAGCGGCGGTGCAGGAGCTGCTTCGGAATATATTGGCTTTCAGCCGCCGGGTGGACGGGCCTGCATTTGCCTGTCTGCTGCGCTGTGCCGGAATTTTGCTGCTGACCGATTACGCGCGGACCCTGTGCGAAGAAGCTGGTGCGGACACTCTGGCATGGTGCGCCGGGTTTGCGGGCCGATGTTTGGTTCTGGCGGCAGCATTTCCTCTGCTGGAAGAGATCTGCCAGAAGATCTGGGGGCTTGCCGCATGATAAAAAAATTCCTGCAAAAAGCGGCAGCGTTTGTATTGTGCACAGTATGCTTTCTGGCTTTTGCACCTGATGCCGCTGCGGCACAGCTGCAGGGCCTGCCCGGACAGGAGCTTTGGCAGCCTTATCTGGAAAAAGCTCCGCAAAGCGCAGAGTCCTTTGCCAAAGATCCGCTCAAATCTCTGCTCGTGCTCCTGCCGGGATCACCGGCAGAGATGATCCGGCAGATGGCACACTGCTATGCGGATGTTCTGCTGTTTTTACTGTTGCTGATCGTGCTTTCATTTCTGGTGGGAGGAGCAGCCGACAGCGCCTTGTTGGAGCTGGCTGCGGCTGTGGGCTGCGGCACTCTTTTGTGGGGAGATCTGATCAGCCTTGCACAGCTGATCTGTGAGCGGATGGAGGGGTGGAAAAACTACCTTCTGGGTTTTCTTCCGGTGTACAGCGGTGTGCTCGCCGCCGGTGGAGAGGTGAATGCCAGCACAGCGGCAAGCGGTCTGCTGCTGACCGGACTGTGCTTTCTGGCACAGGGTACGGTGCTTGTAGTCAGTCCGCTGCTGCAGAGCTACCTTGCGGTAAGCATGGCGTGCTGCATCAGCACCCAGCAGGGGCTTTCGGAAACGTGCCGTGTCATGGGCGCGTTGCTGCGCAGGGGGCTTGTCTGGGCTGGGCGGATTTTTGCAGTGCTGTTAGGGCTGCAAAGAGCGGTAACGGTTCAGCTGGACCGTTCTGCACTGCGGCTGGGCCAGCTGCTTACCGGCGGCGTGCCGGTGATCGGGCAGGCTCTGAGCGATACGGCAGAAGTATTTCTTGCCGGAATGCAGCTGCTCAAAAGCAGTCTGGGTTTTGCGGCACTTGCCGTGATCGGGGCCGAATTTCTGCCACTGTATCTGCAGCTTCTGCTCCATTTGCTATTCCTTGCAGGATGCAGGCTTCTGTGCGGCCTTGCGGAGAACCGGCGCTGTCAGGCGCTGTTTGACTGCATGGCCGAAGCGGTAAAATGCATGGCAGCAGTAACGGCACTGTTTTTTGAACTGCTGACGGTAGGCGTGGGGCTTCTGATGATGACGGGAGGCGGATAGGAAATGCACGCATTTCAGACGGCGGCATCGGCGTTCTGCATTGCCTGTATCTGTGCGGAGATCACGACGCTGCTGGCGGGCGCAGGCTGGGCGGGCAGATGCATAAAAGCCGTTGCCGGGCTATATATTCTAGTGATCCTGTTCCGGCTGGCCCCGCAGATGAAGCTGGAACTGAAAAGTGCAGCGGCGGCTGCTCCGGCAGCGGTCAGCATCCAGAGTACGGAGACATCGCTCTTGCAGGGAACGCAGGAACGGCTGGAAGCGGATCTTTGCGCAGAGTGTGAGCGGCGCTTTGGTACAAAGGTGAAACTGGAGATCACACTGACCCGGACAGAACAGACCGTTCGGGCAGAAAAGGTGCTTGTGATCCTCCCGGCGGCGTGCACATCCGCAGAGCAGAGCCGGATCGCGGCATATCTGCAGCAGGAGCTTGGCATGGCACCGATACTGGAAGTACAGGAGGACACCGAATGAAAGAAGCAGGGGGCATTTCGTTCGGAGATTCCGTGAAAGATTTTGCCCGGAAATGTAAAGGGAAACAGGGCAGAGCAAGGCTTGCTGCGGCAGTAGGCATTCTGGCAATGCTGTTGATCCTGCTGTCGGAACTTTTTCCGCAGAACACGGCAGCGGGCAGCACAAAAAACACAAAGTCTGCCCAGAGCAGCACGGAATATCAGGCACAGCTGGAGAACCGGCTGGAACATCTGATCTCACAGATGAGCGGTGCGGGCAAAACGACCGTGATGGTCACGCTGGAGACTGGGGAAGAAGCCATTTATGCGCTGGATACACAGTCCGGAGAAATGCAGTCCCAGCAGACCCATGTCCTGCTGGAAGATGGTTCAGCCCTGACCGAAACGGTATGTCTGCCGCAGGTGTGCGGTGTGGCCGTGCTGTGCGAGGGCGGCGGAGACATCCGCGTTGCTGCCCGGATCACCGAACTGGTAAGCGCACTGCTGGATCTGCCATCCAACCGCATTTGTGTGGAACAGCGCAAGGGCTGAGACCCTGCAGCTTTTATAAGGAGGAACGATTTATGAGAGCACTTTCCAGAAATACCCGCAGGGCCACAGCTGTTACATTGGCTGCCGCACTGGTGATCGCCGTATACTTGAACTGGCAGTACGCCCGCAGCGATGTGCCCACGGAGCTGCCGGACAATGCTGCAATGGTCGCGGCAGAGGCTGAGGATGTCCCGGTACAGGCGCAGACGGTTCTGGATGAGCTGCCCACAGAGGCCGAAGCGGTGTCCAGCGCCAACAAAAACTATGGTGAAGCGCAGCTTGTAAGCGTTGCCAGTGACAGCGGTGCAAAGTTTTTTGAGCAGGCTCGGCTTAAGCGACAGAAGGCCCACGATGAGGCGATGGATTCCATCAAGAAAACGATGAAATCCTCGTCGCTTTCCGCAGAGGAAAAGAAGGAATATACCGCCCAGATGACCGCAAATCTGGAAGATCTGAATGCGGAGAATGAGATCGAAACGCTGATCAAAGCCAAAGGTTTTGCAGACTGCCTGTGCTTTTTGCAGTCCGGCCGGGCAGACCTTACCGTGATGACCTCCGGTGAACCGCTCACAGCGGCACAGGTGGCACAGATCCGGGATGTGGTGCTGAACAAAAGCACTGTGACTGCCCAGAACATCACGGTGGTGGAGGTCAAATAAGAAGGTGCGGCAGAGTTTTCCGAAACAAGTATTGAAATCGCACCCGCTTTGATGGTATAATAACTCTATCAATAAAGAATGATGTTGTCCTGCGTATGGCATTGATCGTTTCAGGCAGGACCATTTCAAACAAGAAAAAGCAGGCTGTGCCCGCTTTTGAATGGAGGACAACACAATGGATTTTCAGAATACAGATCTTCGGGGCGGCAGCCTTCAGATCTCCACCGAAGTCATTGGCAAGATCGCACGCTGCGCAGCATTGGAAATTGACGGCGTTGCCGAGGTTTCCTGCGGCAGACAAAATAAAAAGCTCAAGGATCTGCTGGAAGCATCCAGCATCCAGTCTCCGGTCGTGGTGGAAATGCGGGATGGTACCGCAAACATCACTCTGAACCTGATGGTGAGCTTTGGCGCACGCATTCCTGCTGTAGCCGAAAAGGTGCAGGAAAACGTGAAGAACGCTGTGCAGAACATGACCAATGTCACTGTGAGCCGCGTCAATCTGGTGATCGCCGGCCTTGCAGAAACCACTGCAGCAGAGAAGTAAAATAAAATTCAGAATTGGAAGCCGATCCTCTCTGTGCTCTGGCCGGAGAGGCTTCGTGCTGCGAGAGGAACATTATGGAAAATATTTTGCCCCGTAGAGAAGCACGCGAGAATGCATTTTTGCTGGCATTTTCGCAGACCTTTGGTGATATCCCGCTGGCAGAGGCCATTACCAGCCATGAAGAAAACGATGAAGAGCACCCTGTGGATGGTTTCAGCAAGCATCTGCTGAACGCATACTACGATCATTCTGCCGAGGTGGATGATGAGATCCGTGCACATCTGCGCAACTGGACCATGGAGCGCCTGCCTCGTGTCAGCCTGACCATCCTGCGTCTGGCAGTTGCCGAGATGCTGTTTGGCGGCGAGAATAAGCCCGGTGTTGCCATCAACGAGGCGGTGGAACTGACGAAAAAGTATGGTGCGGACGAAGATTACCAGTTCGTGAACGGTCTGCTTGGCGCAGTGGCCCGGGATCACGGTCTGGACGCGGAGCAGGCCGAACAGTGAGCCGTTATACGCTTGGCATTGATACAAGCAACTATGCAACCTCTCTGGCAGTGTTTGATACAGCTGGAGAGGTTGTTTGCGCAAAGAAGCGCTTTTTGCCGGTAAAAGCGGGCCAGCTGGGCCTGCGGCAAAGCGATGCACTGTTTCATCATACGGTCGCGCTGCCGGAGATGATGCAGGAACTGGCGCAGGAATTTGATCTGACGCAGATCGATGCTGTGGGCGTATCGCAAAAGCCCCGCCCGGTAGAAGGCAGCTATATGCCTTGCTTTCTTGCAGGTGTCAATGCTGCAACGGCCTTTGCACATGCAAAAGGGATCCCACTTGTGCTGACGACCCATCAGCAGGGTCACGCTGCCGCAGCGCTGTTTGCAGCTAAGGGGGAACAGCTGTTTGCTGAAAAAGTTCTGCTGTTCCATATTTCCGGCGGCACCACGGACCTGCTGCTCTGCGATCAGGTGCGCCGGATCACAACGCTTGGCACCAGCACAGACCTTTATGCCGGACAGGCTGTGGACCGTGTGGGGGTCAGGCTTGGCTTTGGCTTCCCGGCGGGTGCCGAGGTTTCCCGTCTGGCTGCACAGTGCACTGAGGAGATCAAGCCAAAATCCAGCGTGAAGGGGATGCAATGCAGCCTTTCCGGGCTGGAAAACCAGTGCAATGCCCTGCTTGCCGCAGGCAAAACGCCGGAATATGTGTGCAAGTACTGCCTGCTCTGTGTGGCGGATACAGTGGTAAAAATGACCAAAGCTGCACAGAAGGAATACCCCGGCCTGCCGGTGGTATGTGCTGGCGGAGTGATGAGCAGCGATATCATCCGTGCATGGGTGCAGAAACGTCTGCCGCAGGTCTACTTTGTGCCGGGACAGTATTCCAGCGATAATGCCATCGGTGTTTCGATCCTGGCAGCGCGGGAGGCCGGATTATGGCTGAAGTGATTACCGTTTCAGCACTCAACCGTTATGTAAAAACGCTGCTGGATGCCAACGATGCTTTGTTTGACCTTGCCCTGCGCGGCGAGATCGCAAATTTTGTACAGAATGCGCGCAGCGGGCACTGCTATTTTTCTCTGCGGGATGATGTCTGCAGCGTCAAAGCGGTAATGTTCCGCACTGATGCACGCCGCCTTGCTTTCCGCCCGGAAGAGGGAATGCGTGTAGTCGTGCGCTGCCGCGCTACCCTTTATGAGCGCGATGGCGCATTTCAGCTGTACGTGAACGATATGTTCCCGGGTGGCATTGGCACCGCACAGCTTGCATTGGAGCAGCTCAAAGCAAAGCTGGAGCAGGAGGGCCTGTTTGCCCTGGAACATAAAAAGCCGCTGCCGGAATTTCCTAAATGCATCGGTGTTGTTACCAGCAAGACGGGAGCTGCCCTGCAGGACATCCGCAATGTGCTCACACGGCGCTGGCCATCGGTACGGCTGCTGCTGTGTCCGGTGACAGTGCAGGGGTTTGAAGCCGCGCAGCAGGTGGCCGATGCCATCAAAAAGCTGGATCAGCGCAAAGAGGTGGACGAGATCATCGTTGCACGCGGAGGCGGCAGCCGGGAAGACCTGTGGGTCTTTAACGCAGAGATGATCGCCCGGGCTGCATACCGCTGCAAAAAACCACTGATCAGCGCAATCGGCCACGAGATCGACTATACCATTCTGGATTTTGTGGCAGACTGCCGTGCCCCCACACCTTCGGCTGCAGCAGAGCTGGCTGTACCGGATCGGGCAGAGCAGGAACGGATATTGCTGGATTTGCAGCAAAATATTCGCAAAAATATGCAAAAACGTTTTGATTTATGCTATAATGGTCTGGAACAATACAACTTTGTGTTGGAGCAGGGCCTTGCACGCCGAAACTGGCAAAAAAGTCAGGGTCAGCTGCAGCAGGTGCAGGATGCCATCCGTCAGCAGATGCAGAAACGCCTGCATTCTGCAGAATTGCAGCTGGGTCATGCGGCAGCACTTACTGGTTCGCTGGATCCATACAAGGTGCTGGCGCGCGGCTACACGATGGTCACAGCAGCCAACGGCACTATTTTAAATGCAGATGATCTGCAGCCGGAAAAAACAATCTATGTTCGCAGCGCTTCCCGCCGTGCAAAGTGCAGGGTGGAAGCGGTGGAGGAGATCAATGAGAACACCCAAAAGTTTTGAGGAAGGCATGGAACGGCTGAATACGCTCCTTGCACAGATGCAGAGCGAGGATACGACCCTTGCAGATTCGGTCAAACTGTATGCAGAGGCCGCTTCTCTGATGGAGTACTGCCATGCTGCACTGGAAAAAACATCGCTGCAGATCGACGAGATCGACGCAAAGCTTGCGGGCACAGTGCAGGAGGAAAGCTAATGGACTATCAGGAGCAGTATCAGAATTATCTGGCGCAGGCAATGGCCGCGCTGGAAAAGGCCTGCGGCCGTTTTCTGCCGGAAGAATCCGAGGTGTGCCGTGCGGCACGCTACAGCCTGATGGGCGGCGGCAAACGGATCCGTGCAGTTCTTGTTCTCAGCGTCTGCGATATGCTGGGCGGCAGTATGCAGGCGGCACAGCAGTTTGCAGCTGCTGTAGAAATGCTGCACTGCTATTCGCTCATTCACGATGACCTGCCCTGCATGGACAATGATGATCTGCGCCGCGGCCGTCCTTCCTGCCACAAGGCGTTTAGCGAAGCAACTGCCATGCTGGCCGGTGATGTGCTGCTGACAGAAGCATTTGAGACAGTCGCCAATGCCCCGGCAGATGCGTCTGTCTGTGTACAGGCAGCGCGGGCACTGGGTGCAGGCGCTGGCAGCCGCGGCATGGTCTATGGGCAGGAACTGGATCTGAAATACGAAGCGTTGGCCGCAACAGAAGACCAGCTTCGGCTGATCCACCGCAATAAAACGGGTGCGCTGATCAATGCAGCCATTCAGATGGGTGCGGCTGCGGCCAAAGCGGATGAAGCACAGTGCAGAGCGCTGGAACAGTATGCTTATGGTCTGGGCCTTGTTTTTCAGATCGTGGACGATGTGCTGGATGTTACCAGCACACCGGAACAGCTGGGCAAGCCCATTGGCAGTGACAGCGAAAATGGAAAGACTACCTTTGTGACCCTTTATGGTGCGGAAGGTGCCATGAAGCTTGCACATGACCTGAATCAGGAGACCTGCACGGAACTGCACCGGAATTTTGGCGAAAAAGCTGCGTTTCTGGAACAGCTTGCGCAGCAGCTTCTTGTGCGTAAAAACTAAAAATAATCCATACAGAATAAAGGAAAAAGATTATGCAGCTTATTCAAAACATCCTGTCTTTCAATCAGATCCTTACGGTTTCACTGCTCGGCTGGCTTGTGGCGCAGGTGCTTAAAACCATCATCAATTTTATCCTGCTGGGCAAGTTCCAGTTGGAACGCATGTGGGGTGATGGCGGTATGCCCAGTGCCCACAGCGCAACGGTCTGTGCCATGGTCATTGCAACCGGACGCTGTGTGGGTGTTGACTCTGCCATTTTTGCAGTGGCAAGCGTGGTGGCAATCATTACCATGCACGATGCCATGGGCGTGCGGCATGAGACTGGCGAGCAGGCCAAGGTCCTGAACCAGATGATCGATCAGTGGATCGAAGTGAGCGAGAAGAATGCTCCTTTCCTGCAGAACATGCATCTGAAGGAGATGGTCGGCCATACGCCGCTGCAGGTCGTGGCAGGCGTACTGGTCGGCGCAGCCGTCGGCTTCCTGTATCCGCTGGCTTGAGGCATTCTTTTTCACGCAGGAATGCACTGCAGCAACAGAAAATCTTCATTTGAAGGACGTGTGATTTATGGGAACATTGCTGCTGGACAGCATCAATCAGCCCAGAGATTTAAAGCAACTGAATGAACAGCAGGTGAAACAGCTGTGCGCGGAGATCCGCCAGTTTCTGCTGGAGAATATTTCCAAGACGGGCGGCCATCTTGCCTCAAACCTTGGCGTGGTAGAGCTTACCGTTGCACTGCACCGTGTTCTGGATACACCACAGGACAAAATCGTGTTTGATGTCGGTCACCAGTGCTACACACACAAGATCCTTACGGGTCGGCGCGGACAGTTTGATAAGCTGCGCCAGCTCGACGGGATCTCCGGTTTCCCGGACCCGAACGAGAGTGAACACGATGCATTCATTGCCGGGCACGGAAACACGGCGCTTTCGCTTGCGATCGGCATGGCGTGGGCCAAAAAGCTGCATCATGAAGCAGGGCTTGTGGTCGCGGTGATCGGCGATGGTGCCTTTACCGGCGGCATGGTCTACGAGGGCATGAACAACATTGAACAGCTGGACAACCTTCTTGTGATCCTGAACGACAACAAGATGTCCATTTCTAAAAATGTCGGTGCACTTGCCCGCTATCTGACTCATTTGCGCACGACCACGGCCTATTTTGATGCCAAGGATAATGTGCGCAGCTTTTTGGATGGAGTACCGCTGGTGGGCGCTCCACTGAAAAAAAACATCACCGAGTGCAAGACGCTTTTGCGTCGGGCAATGTACCACTCTACCATGTTCGAGGATATGGGCTTCCAGTACATCGGGCCGGTGGATGGCCACAACGTGGAAGAGCTGGAACGCACACTGCGCACCATCCGCAACCGGCAAGGGCCACATTTTCTGCACGTGATCACAAAAAAGGGCAAGGGCTATCAGCCGGCCGAGGTAAACCCCGGCAACTATCACGGCGTGTCGGCATTTGATCCGGATGGAATGCCCGACCCGGAGGTGGCACCAAAGGAATCTTTCTCGACGGTATTTGGCAATGCTCTTGTGACGGAAGGCGACCGGAACCCGAATATCTGCGCCATCACTGCAGCAATGAAGTATGGCACCGGCCTGCAGTTTTTTGCGCACAGCCACCCGGAGCGTTTTTTTGATGTCGGTATGGCAGAGCAGCACGCTGTGACCTTTGCTGCCGGGCTTGCAAGTCAGGGCATGCTGCCGGTGGTATGCATTTATTCCACCTTTCTGCAGCGTTCCTATGATCAGATCATCCACGACGTAAATCTGCTGCGGGAGAATGTAGTTTTTGCCATCGACCGCGCCGGTTTTGTCCCAGCGGATGGCGAAACGCATCAGGGCATTTACGATCCCGCTTTCCTGAGCCAGCTTGGAATGCCGCTGTATGCGCCTTCCAATTATCAGGAACTGAATTACTGGCTGCAGCAGCTGTTGAGTGACCGCTTCCATGGCCCACGGGCAATTCGTTATCCCCGCGGTGGGCAGGATGCAGCTCTGGCGGAATTTGGCTGCACCGGCGAAGATTATGATTTCCTGCGCAAGGCGGATGATGCAACAATCGTTCTGGTGAGTTACGCCGACGAACTGGCCGACCTTTTGCAGGCAGAACGTGAATTACAGCAAAAAAGCATTGCGTGTGATGTGATAAAGGCTGTAAAGCTGTATCCCTTTACAGGCAAAATGATCGCTGATCTGTCGAAATATAAAATAATCCTGTTTGCGGAAGAATGCATTGCAAACGGAAGCATTGGTGAACATCTGGAATATGCTTTGCAGCAAAACGGATGGAATGGGCGCTTTATCCATTGTGCGGTGCGGAACGCGTGTCTTCCGCATGCCAGTGTGGCACAGATCAAACAGGCAACCGGTCTGGATGCAGCGCATCTTGTACAGGCCGTGCAGATGGCCGTGACGAAAGGAGAAAATTTACTGTGAAGATTCGATTGGACCAATATCTTGTTCAGCATGGTCTGACACAGAGCCGTGAGCGCGCAAAGGCGCTGATCATGTCCGGCATCGTTTTTGTCAATGAGCAAAAGGTGGACAAGGCCGGAGAGATGATCAAGGAAGATGCCAAGGTGGAAGTGCGCGGGCACGACATTGGCTATGTCAGCCGCGGCGGCCTGAAGCTGGAAAAAGCTATGAAGTGTTTCCCGCTTACACCCAATGGCAAGGTCTGCATGGACATTGGAGCATCTACCGGCGGCTTTACGGATTGCATGCTGCAGAACGGTGCCGTCAAGGTTTATGCGGTGGATGTCGGCTATGGACAGCTTGCATGGAGTCTGCGCACAGACGAACGCGTTGTGAACATGGAGCGCACGAACATCCGCAATGTCAAACCGGAGGATCTTGCCGAGCAGATCGAGTTTTTCAGTGTGGATGTCTCGTTTATCTCGCTGCACCATATTTTCCCGGTGGCACAGGCAATCACAACGCCGGATGCCATGGGCGTTTGTCTGGTCAAGCCGCAGTTTGAAGCTGGACGCGAAAAGGTTGGCAAGAACGGTGTGGTGCGCGACCCTGCTACCCACCGTGAAGTGCTGCACAATGCCATGGGCTATGCTGCTGCAAACGGTTTTGCTGTACGCGGATTGGATTTCAGCCCGGTAAAGGGACCTGAGGGCAACATTGAATACCTGATGTTCGTGCAGAAGAGCGGTGAGCCTTCCGTGCTGGACGACAGCGTTGCAGAGCAGGTGGTGGCGGCAAGCCACAGCACGCTGGACCGCTGAGTGGCTCCGCCATCAGACCAGAAAAAGGAGCTTCCCGCATGACGATCTATATTTCGCCGAATCCCGGCAAGACCTCTGCCAACGAGATCGCACTGCGCGCGGCGCAGATTCTAATGAACCATGGTGCAGCTGTTCTGATGTGTGAACAGCCACGCACAAGCTGCAGCACGGCCGGAGTGGTTTATCTGCCGCTGGAGGAATGCCTTGAGCAGGCAGATGTGATCCTGACCATTGGCGGCGACGGCACCATTCTGCATGAGGCAAATCTTTCGCTCCGGTACGCAAAGCCGATCTTGGGCATCAATCTGGGACGCTGTGGCTTTCTGGCTACCTGCGAAGTCAGCGAGATGGAAGCCAAGCTCTCCGCTGTTGCACGGGGAGAGTTCAGCGTAGACAACCGGATGCTGCTGTATGTCCGCGTTCTTGGCCACGATGGCTGGGAGGGCCACGCCCTGAATGACGTGGTGGTCACAAAGGGCCGCCTGCAGCAGGCGATCGATTTCAGCATTTACTGCGATGATATTTTAGTAGAGCACTACCGTGGGGACGGTGTGATCGTTGCAACGCCCACCGGCTCCACAGCGTATTCGCTGGCGGCGGGCGGGCCGATCCTGGATTCCCAGACGAAGGGCGTTGTTGTAACGCCTATCTGCCCGCACAGTCTGGCCAGCCCGGCCATGGTGTTTGCGCAGGAGCGCAAGCTGAATATCTGTGTGGGACAGGTGGCCGATGATGAAGTGTTTATCAGCTGCGATGGCAGAGCTGGCTGTCCGCTCAAGGCCGGCGCAACGGCTGAAGTAAGGCTCTCCGATCAGGTGGTAAAGCTGATCACCTTCGGAAAAGCAGATCAGTTCCAGGCCATTGACCAGAAGCTTCGCAGCAGACGATAAAGGGGAGGCGAGTTTACGATGGCGCGCAGCCGTAAGGAAGATGTAAAAAGCAAGGGAGAACGTCAGCAGGTGATTCTCCGGCTTGTGCAGGAACACCCGATCAGCCGGCAGGAAGTTCTGCTGGATCACCTTTCCAAAGAGGGATTCGAGGTAACACAAGCCACCGTTTCCCGCGATATCCGGGAGCTGTGTTTGGTAAAAGCTGCCACGGCAGAGGGGTATCGCTATGTCTCCAGCCGGAACGAAAGCTTCAACCCCAAAACGCAGGGAAGGTTTGAAACGATCTTTCATGAATCCGTGCTGGGGGTAGATTACGCCGGACATGTTGTGCTGGTAAAGTGCTATTCTGGCATGGCCAACGCCGCATGCGAGGTTTTTGACGCATTGCAGTGGAAAAATGTGGTCGGCACGCTTTCGGGCGACGACACGTTCCTGATCGTTGCACGGTCGGAGCGTGATGCAAAAACGATCTGCTCGGAACTGACGAGACACATTGGATAAAAATAACGCGGGAGAAAAGATATGCTGAGCAGCCTGCAAATTGAAAATGTTGCTGTGATCCAGAAGGCTGAAGTACATTTCAAGCCGGGCCTGAATGTTCTTACCGGTGAGACTGGTGCCGGCAAGTCGATCCTGATCGATTCCATCAATGCGATCCTGGGAAACCGCACTTCAAAGGATCTTGTGCGCACAGGGGCCTCCAAGGCGGTGATCCGTGCAGCCTTTGAGGAGGTGCCCGGTACGGTACTGGACAGCCTTGAGAAGGCGGGCTACGAGCGCTCGGATGCACTGATGCTCAGCCGCGAGATCACAGCCGAGGGCAAAAGCACCTGCCGCATCAACGGAATGCCTGCAACGGCTGCGGTTCTGCGGGAGCTGTGCGGAGGACTTATCAATATCAACGGTCAGCACGACTCTGTGGGCCTTCTGAACCCGGCAAGACATCTGGGCATTCTGGATGATTATGCGCAGAACAGCGCGGAGTTTCAGGACTATTATGTCCTGTACCGGGAGCTTGTGCGCATCAAGCGGGAGCTGGATGCCATGATCACCGACGAAGCCGAAAAGCAGCGCAGGATCGATCTGTTGAGCTATCAGGTGCAGGAGATCGAGGATGCCGGACTGACCGCCGGAGAGGAACAGACGCTGGAAAGCCGCCGCAAGATCCTTGCCAATGCATCTGCCATCCGGGATAAGATCGCACAGAGCTATGCATTGCTTTCGGGCGATGACGAGGCCTCCGGCGCAGTCGATCTGCTGGGCGAGGCATCCAATGCAGTGGATGCTGCCGCGCAGCTGGATGATGCACTTGCCGGTGCATCCAGTCAGCTGCTGGATCTGTATTACAATGCAAAGGATGTTGCCGCAGATCTGATCGGTCGGCTGGATTCCTATGATACCAACGATGCGGAGCTGGACGAGATTGAGCAGCGTCTGGATCTGATCTACAAGCTCAAGCGCAAATATGGTGATACGGTAGAAGACGTGATCGCTTTTGGACAGAATGCAAGGGAAGAACTGGAGCGCATCCAGTCCTCGCAGGAACGGCATGACCACCTGCAGGCAGAAAAGCTCCGCCTTTATGCGCTGGCCCGTGAAAAGGCAGAAGCACTGACCCAGACGCGCCTGCGCGCTTTTGAAGAGCTGAACAAGCGTATTTCCGGCACGCTGGATTTTCTGAACATGCCGGGCGTGCGCATGACACTGCGCCATACCCGCGGCCCGCTGGCAAGCCATGGGCAGGACAGCATCGAGTTCTACATTTCCACAAACCCCGGTGAGGCGCCCAAACCCCTTGCAAAAATTGCTTCCGGCGGCGAGCTGAGCCGCATCACGCTGGCCATCAAAAATGCAATGGCCGATAAGGATGCCGTGCCTACCGTGATCTATGATGAGATCGACAGCGGTGTTTCTGGCAAAGCCGCCGGGCGTATTGGTGAGGTACTGCGCCAGAGCGCACAGGGCCACCAGATCTTGTGCATCACCCATACAGCCCAGATCGCTGCACTGGCGGACTGCCATCTGCTGATTCAGAAAAATGTAGCCAATGACCGCACCTATACCGAGATCCATCCGTTGGATGAGGAGGGCAGAGTGGAAGCACTGGCCCGGCTGATCTCCGGCGACCACGTTACCGAGCTTTCGCGTGCCAATGCCCGCGAAATGCTGGGTCTTGGCGCAAAATAAGCCAAAATAAGCCGCTGCAGATAAGGGGTTGACAAGCCCGAAGCATTGTGATAAAGTAGTCCTTGTTAATGGCGATGAAGGGAACAAGTACCTTGAAGTGTTCTGCCCAGAGAAACCCCGGTTGGTGTAAGGGGCTGCAGAGCAACAGGGGAAATACCTCCCGGAGCTGCAGGCTGAATGCCGTTCAGGTTAATAGGCTGTGCCGCGTGCGAGCGTTACAAACGCAGGAGTGTCTCTCTACTCTGGGGTGTGCACTCGTGAGGTCGTTTCTGTGAGGAAGCGGCAAACAGAGGTGGTACCGCGAATTTTCTCGCCCTCTGCCAAATTCATTTTTGGCAGGGGGTGTTTTATTTTTCCCTCTGCCCACAAACAGGAGGAAAAAATCATGACTCTGTACGAAGAACTCAAGGCCCGCGGCCTGGTAGCCCAGATCACCGATGAAGAGATCATCGACCTGATCAACAATGGCAAGGCAACCTTTTACATCGGATTTGACTGCACTGCCGACAGCCTGACCGCAGGCCACTTTATGGCCCTGACCCTGATGAAGCGCCTGCAGATGGCAGGCAACAAGCCTATTGCCCTGATCGGCGGCGGCACTACCATGATCGGCGACCCCTCCGGCCGTACCGACATGCGCAAGATGCTGACCAAAGAGGATATCGCCCACAATGCCGCATGCTTCAAAAA
Source organism: Faecalibacterium sp. AF27-11BH (assembly GCF_003603005.1). Taxonomy (NCBI): domain Bacteria; kingdom Bacillati; phylum Bacillota; class Clostridia; order Eubacteriales; family Oscillospiraceae; genus Faecalibacterium; species Faecalibacterium sp. AF27-11BH. The sequence continues at coordinate 111,533 of NZ_QVGS01000001.1, read as the reverse complement.
GCAGATGGAAAAGTTCATCGACTTCTCTGAGGGCAAGGCACTGATGCTGAACAATGCAGACTGGCTGCTGAACCTGAACTACGTGGAACTGCTGCGTGATGTGGGTGCCTGCTTCTCCGTGAACAACATGCTGCGCGCCAAGTGCTACGAGCAGCGCATGGAGAAGGGCCTGTCCTTCCTCGAGTTCAACTACATGATCATGCAGAGCTACGACTTCTACTACATGTTCCAGCACTACGGCTGCAACATGCAGTTCGGCGGCGACGACCAGTGGAGCAACATGCTGGGCGGCACCGAGCTGATCCGCCGCAAGCTGGGCAAGGACGCTTATGCTATGACCATCACCCTGCTGACCGACTCTCAGGGCAAGAAGATGGGCAAGACCGCCGGCAATGCCGTCTGGCTGGATCCCAACAAGACCAGTCCATTCGAGTTTTACCAGTACTGGCGCAATGTGGGCGATGCCGATGTGATGAAGTGCATCCGTATGCTCACCTTCCTGCCGCTGGAGCAGATCGACGAGATGAGCACATGGAAGGATCAGCGCCTGAACGAAGCTAAGGAGATTCTGGCTTACGAGCTGACCAGCATGGTCCATGGCAAAGAAGAGGCCGAAAAGGCCCAGAATGCTGCCCGCGCACTGTTCAGCGGCAGCGCAATGGATACCGAGCACATGCCTTCTACTCAGCTGACCGAGGCCGACCTGACCGATGGCTCCATCGGCATCCTGACCCTGATGGTCAAGGCTGGTCTGGCAGCATCCAACGGCGAGGCACGCCGTCTAGTCGTGCAGGGCGGTGTTCTGGTGGATGGCGAGAAGGTAGCCGCTCCCACCGTTGGCTTCACTGCTGAGCAGCTGGCAAAGGGTATTGTGATCAAGAAGGGCAAGAAGATCTACCACAAGGTCACTCTGTAAAAATATTGAACATGAAAATGCCGGTGTACTCTGTTTTGGAGTGCACCGGCATTTTTTCACTTGATGGAGGATTGCTCGCTTGCTTGCAGAATTTACAGCTCGTAAGCCTTCTTCAATGCTTCGTAAGCTGCATCCTCATTCTCTGCGTGGACCAGCAGGGAAATATCCAAATCGCTGGTGGTGATAAGCAGTACTTCAATGCCGGCCATTGCCAGAGAATTCAGTGCACGGGCAGCTACGCCGCAGCTGGTGACCATTTCTTCACCAAACAGGTTCAGCTTGGAATAACCCACGCTGATCAGCGGAGAAGCCTTGGCATCCTTGTCCAGATTTGCAACGGAAATAGCCTTCATCACCAGCGGAAGATCACTGCTGGAAGCGGTAAAGCTGAAATCAATGGTGGTGCCATGGGGTGCACTCTGGCTGATCATATCTACGACCACACCGTTATCTGCAAAGATCTGCAGGTAACGTGCGAGGCTGTTGCCCTTGAACTCTACATCCTGCACACTGATCATCATGAGGCTCGGCTCAATATTGATCTTCGATACTCCGTACATAAGGATCCTCCGTTCTGCCCGAAAGGCGGGCTTCAACAATACAAAAATATTCAGGTAAGCTGCAAAAACTCCGGGTCGATATTTTCCCGGGCAATGGACTGAATCATTTCCAGGCTGAAATCTGGATACGCCTTCCGTACTCCGTGGGCCTTTGTAAGGGCTTCGGTATAATCGCGGAACAGGTAGGTACGCACATTGGATTTGCCTGCATCATAGTGGGTCACCGTCGGCAGAAGTCTGGGAGAGAGCACGCTGCAACGGACAGTGCCGTCCGGTTCGGTCGTTTTTTCAAGCTGAACCGATAAAATTGCGCCGACCAGCTGATTGGGCTTTTCCTGCGTGCTGATAAAATTGCCCAGAGAATAGGCCGTGAACACCTGCCTGCCGTCTGCTGCAGTCAGCCACTGTGCATTTTGCAGCACATGCGGGTGGGTGCCAATGATCAAGTCTGCACCCCAGTCTGCAAGGTTCTGCGCCAGAGTTCGCTGCGGATCTGCGATGGCATGGCTGTTTTCTACGCCCCAGTGCACACCCACCACCACAAAATCTGCAAGCTGACGTGCCGCTTTTACCTGCTGCTCGATCACATCGGTCTGGCTGGTATAGATCACATTGGCCTGCATGGAGCTGTTCTGCGGGATGCCATTGGTATGCTCTGTGTAGGAAAGATATGCGATCGTTACACCATTGACAGTCTGCAGCGGGACATGACCGTAGTCGCTTTCTCCCTTCCACAAACCGATCGTTACAACATCCTCCGGCATACTGCCCCAGAAGCGCAGGGTAGCGGCAATGCCGGAAGCGCCTTTATCGTAGGTGTGGTTATTGGACAGGCTGAACACCCGCACACCCGCCCGGTAAAGCGCACGGGCGCAATCGCCCGGCGTAGAAAAGCATGGGTAGGAGGATGGCTTCAATTCATCCGTGCAGAGCGTTTCCTGATTGATCCAGTTCACATCATGCTGTGCATAAAAAGGCGCAATATGTTCGTAACAGTAATCGAAACTGTAAGCTTCCTCTCCGGAAGCGCGGCGCTGCGCCTGCTTATAAATGGGAGCGTGGATCAGATTATCTCCTGTTGCAGAAAAGCGGACAGTCTGAACCAGCGGCTGCGGTTCCGGCTCTGGCGCAGGCTCTGCTTCTTCCGGCTGTGATACAGTGGCAGAACCTGCAGAAGAGCTTTCCGTGCTCACCGGTTCTGCCGTCGGTATGCTTTCCTGCAGAAAGAACTTTGGCAGCAATGGCAGGCAGAACAGAAATACGATCAGCATCGCTCCGGCTGTCCAGAAAGCCTGCCTTTTGGCGCGGCGTTTTGCAGTCGGTCTGCGCCGGTGCTGTTGCGGGGATTGTTTGTTCATCCGCGTCCACATCCTTCCACCATGTTTCTGCCAAAAGCAGAGCAATCAGGCTTTTTAAAGTGCAGCGATCATATCACCCATATTGTACAGGCCCGGCTCCTTTTTTGCAAGGTAAACTGCTGCATTCACAGCGCCGTTTGCAAAAATATTGCGAGAGTAAGCGGTGTGCTTGAGAGTGATCACCTCGTCCGGGCCGCAGAACAGCACTTCGTGATCACCCACGATGCTGCCGCCGCGCACGGAACTGATACCAATTTCCTTCGGGTCGCGCTTTTGACGGACAGAAGAACGATCATACACATAGTGATATTCGCCATTATTCTGCTCGTTGATGGCATCGGCCAGCATCAGAGCGGTGCCGCTAGGTGCATCCAGCTTGTTGTGGTGGTGCTGCTCCACGATCTCAACATCGTAGTTCACACCCAGAATAGCCGAAGCGCGCTTGCACAGCTCCGACAGCACATTGATGCCCATGGACATATTAGCGCTCTTGAACACCGGCACCGTGCGGGATAGCTGCACCACCTTGAGCTGCAGCTCTTCCGAAAGGCCGGTGGTGCACACCACGATGGGCAGCTTGTGAGCTTCACAGTAGGGCAGAGCCTTTTCCACAGCGGCCGGAGAGCTGAAATCGATGATCACATCGCCCTTTCCGTCCAGCTTTTCCAGGCTGTCATACACAGGGATGCCGTTCTGTTCGCCATCCTTCAGGTCGATGCCTGCGATCACGCGGCAGTCCTCGCGCTGTGCGATCATATCACACAGCACATGGCCCATGCGGCCGCCGATGCCCTGAATCACAATATCCGTCATAATTTTTATCCTTTCCTGCCCGTTTTGCATATCGGCATATCGCAAAATGCCCGGACAGAGCGCTCCGCCGGGCATTTTGCAGCCAAAAACTTATTCTGTAATAAGACCCTCTGCACGCAGAGCCTTTTCAATCTGCTCCTTGTGGGCCTCGCTCGGCTCTACCAGAGGCAGACGGCACTCGCCAGCTTCCCAGCCCAGCACATTCATGGCGTACTTCACCGGGATGGGATTCACTTCACAGAACAGCGCATCAGCCAGCGGCAGCATTTCCAGCTGCAGCTCACGGGCCTTTGCGGTATCGCCGTCAAAGAATGCCTTGCAGCAGTTGTGCACCAGCTCCGGCTTGACATTGGACACGACGCTGATCACGCCCTTGCCGCCCAGAGCCAGCAGGGGAACCACCTGATCGTCGTTGCCGGAATAAATGTTCAGCTCGTCGCCGCACAGCTGTGCGATCTTGGCTACCTGAGAGATGTTGCCGGAAGCTTCCTTGATGCCGTTGATCAGAGGATGCTTGCTCAGTTCCAGAGCAGTCTCCGGGGCAATGTTCAGGCCGGTGCGGGAAGGCACGTTGTACATGATCACCGGGATGCCTCCGGCCTCAGCCATGGCGGTAAAGTGAGCAACCAGACCAGCCTGCGTGGTCTTGTTGTAATAGGGAGTCACCATCAGCAGAGCGTCTGCGCCGCATTCGGCAGACTTTGCGGCCAGTGCGCAGCCGTGGTCGGTATCGTTGGAGCCAGCGCCTGCAATGACGGGCACGCGGTGGTTGACAACATCCACCGTATACTTGATGGCGGCAAGCTGCTCCTCATCGGTCATAGTAGAGCACTCGCCGGTGGTGCCGCAGATGATGATGGCATCGGTATGGTGCACGATCTGATCCTCAATAATGCGGCCCAGCTCGTCAAAGTTGATGCTTCCGTCCTCGTACATCGGGGTGATAATGGCAACACCCGCGCCGGTAAAGACAGGATTCTTCATAGCCTAAAACTCCTTTGTATGCGCTTTTGCGCAAAATATACTTAGTCGAAATAGCCCTTTGCGGCCAGCAGCTCTGCCAGCAGAACGCCGCCGCCTGCAGCACCGCGCAGGGTGTTGTGGCTCATGCAGGCAAACTTGTAATCAAACAGGGTGTCCTCGCGCAGGCGGCCGATGCACACAGCCATGCCGTTCTCGGTGTTGCGGTCCAGCTTGGGCTGCGGACGATCCGGCTCGGTGAAGTAATGCAGGAACTGCTTGGGTGCGCTGGGCAGGTCAAGCTCCTGTGCGGGGCCGCGGAAGTTTGCCCATGCCTCCAAAATCTGCTCCTTGGTGGGCTTCTTCTCAAAGCTTACAAACACGGCAGCGGTGTGGCCGTCGGAGACAGGCACGCGGAAGCACTGTGCGGTGATCACCGGCTTTTCGGCGTTCACGATATGGTCGCCCTCAATGTGGCCCCACAGCTTGAGCGGCTCGCGCTCGCTCTTTTCTTCCTCGCCGCCGATGTAGGGAATCACGTTGTCCACGATCTCGGGCATACGGTCAAAGGTCTTACCTGCACCGGAAATGGCCTGATAGGTGCACACCAGAGCCTTGCTGACACCAAAATCCTTCATCAACGGGTGCAGGGCGGGAACATAGCTCTGCAGGCTGCAGTTGGACTTGACGGCAATAAAGCCGCGCTTGGTGCCCAGACGCTTGCGCTGTGCGGGGATGATCTCGATGTGGTCGGCGTTGATCTCGGGCACCACCATGGGCACATCCGGGGTAAAGCGGTTTGCACTGTTGTTGGACACCACCGGGCACTCAGCCTTTGCATAGGCCTCTTCCAGAGCCTTGATCTCATCCTTGGGCATGTTGACTGCACAGAAGATAAAATCCACCTGAGAAGCAACCTCTTCCACCTTGGATGCATCCAAAACTACCATCTTCTTGACACTTTCCGGCATGGGGGAGGTCATGGCCCAGCGGGGACCGACAGCTTCCTCATAGGTCTTGCCGGCGCTGCGGCCGGATGCAGCCAGAACGGTCAGCTTGAACCAGGGGTGATTTTCCAGCAGCGTCACAAAACGCTGACCGACCATACCAGTCGCACCTACGATACCCACTTTATACTGTTTTTCCATTTCCAGCACCTTTCCTTTCGTGAAAGCGAACTCAATAAATATTTCTATTACATAGATTCACGGCTTGCAAACCGGACAGCGATGCAATATAATAGATACTGTTTATACAGATTTTATGATATCATTGATACGGTGTCCGTGTCAATCATCGGAAAGGCAAATTGCACGCTATGTTAAAAAAAGATTTTTGGTATGATTTACCCAAAGAACTCATTGCACAGGAGCCGGCTGACCCCAGAGACTCTGCACGGCTGATGGTGCTGAGCCAGAAAGACGACAGCATCCAGCACAAGATCTTCCACGATCTACCGGAATTTTTAGAGCCGGGCGACCTGCTGGTGGTAAACAATTCCAAGGTCCTGCCTGCCCGCATCGTGGGCGTCAAGCAGCCCACCGGTGCTGTGTGTGAGCTGCTTTTGCTGCGTCAGGTCAAAGGCGACCAGTGGGAGTGCCTTGCAAAGCCTGGCAAGCGGATGCAGCCCGGCACGAAGGTGAGCTTTGGTGACGGCAGCCTGACCGCCGTGGTGGACGAGACCATGGAGGACGGCAACAAGTACGTTACATTCTATTACGATACCGAGACCCTTTATGAAAAGCTGGACGAATTTGGCAAAATGCCTCTGCCGCCCTATATCACCAAGCAGCTGGAGGATCAGAGCCAGTACCAGACCGTCTATGCCAAGGAGCTTGGCAGCGCCGCAGCGCCCACGGCTGGCCTGCACTTCACCCCGGAACTGATGGATACCATCCGCGCCAAGGGCGTGAACATTGCTGAAGTGACCCTGCATGTGGGTCTGGGCACCTTCCGCCCTGTACAGGAGGACGAGATCGCGGATCACAAAATGCACAGCGAATGGTACTGCATCGACGAAAAAACGGCGCAGATGATCCGCGATACCAAGGCTGCCGGTCACCGTGTGATCGCAGTGGGCACTACCAGCTGCCGCACGCTGGAAGCCGTTGCCGCAAAGTACGGCGAAATCCGCGCCTGCAGCGGCAACACTTCTATCTTCCTGTATCCAGGCGTGAAGTTCAACTGCATCGACGGCCTGATCACCAACTTCCACCTGCCGGAAAGCACCCTTATCATGCTGGTGTCGGCCCTGTATGGCTACGAGAAGACCATGGCAGCCTATAAGGTGGCTGTGGAGGAACGTTATAGATTCTTCTCTTTTGGCGATGCGATGCTGATTCTTTGATTATTTTTCCCGCTATTCTGTTGTTGATGAGCCTGATCCCGGGCTTTTTCATGAAGATCGCACGGCTGTTTTCCGTGCACAGAAAGGAACAAAAACTATGCCTTCTTTGACGACCTATAAGCTGCTCAAGCAGGAACACGACGCCCGGCGGGGCGAGTTCAAGACCGTGCACGGCACGGTGCAGACGCCCGCTTTTCAGAACGTGGCTACCGCCGGTGCCATCAAGGGCGGGTTGTCTGCTCAGGACCTGAAAGACATTGGCGCACAGGTCATGCTGTGCAACACCTACCACCTGCATCTGCGCCCCGGCGACAAGCTGGTAGCCGATATGGGCGGTCTGCACAAATTTACCCGCTGGAACGGCCCCATTCTGACCGACAGCGGTGGATTTCAGGTATTCAGTCTGGCAAAGCTGCGCAAGATCACCGAAGAGGGCGTGACTTTTGCCTCCCATCTGGACGGCCACCGCATCTTTATGGGACCGGAAGAGAGCATGCAGATCCAGGCAAACCTTGGCTCTACCATCGCCATGGCCTTTGACGAGTGCGTAGAGAACCCCGCACAGCACGATTATTCCAAGGCCAGCTGCGAACGAACGACCCGTTGGCTGAAACGCTGTAAGATTGAAATGGCCCGCCTGAAGCACGAGGGCATTTCCGTGAATCCCGATCAGCTGCTGTTTGGCATCAATCAGGGCTGTACCTTTGCGGATCTGCGTGTGGAGCACATGAAGCAGATCGCAGACCTCGATCTGGACGGTTACGCCATCGGCGGTCTGGCTGTGGGCGAACCCACCGAGGTGATGTATGAAATGATCAGTCAGGTGGAGCCCCACATGCCCAAGGATAAGATCCGCTACCTGATGGGCGTTGGCACCCCCGGCAATATCATTGAGGCAGTTTCCCGCGGCGTAGATCTGTTTGACTGCGTGATGCCCAGCCGTAATGCACGCCACGGCCACTTGAACACCTGGAGCGGTATCATCAACATCAAGAATGCAAAGTATGAGCGCGATGAACGCCCTATTGATCCTGCCTGTGGCTGTCCGGTCTGCCGCAGCTATTCCCGTGCCTATATCCGCCACCTGTTCAAAGCGGAGGAGATTTTGGGAATGCGCCTTGCCGTCATGCACAACCTGTGGTTCTATAACCATTTGATGGAGCGTATCCGGGATGAGCTGGATGCAGGCACCTTCACGGCTTTCCACGATAAATATGTAAAGCTTCTGGATACCCGAATTTGAGAATAAGTCTTGCAACAGGTCGTTTAAAAAGGTATAATAAGCTTATCTGAATTTTGAGAGGAGATTTTGCCCCATGCAATTTCTGACTACCACTTCCGAAGGCTACATCAGCCTGTTCTTCACACTGGCTCTGATGCTGGTTCTGCTGTACTTCATGATCTATCGTCCCCAGAAGAAGCAGGAGAAGAAGGATGCCGCAATGCGCAGCAGCCTGGAGATCGGCGATCAGGTCACCACCATTGGCGGTGTCATTGGCCGTGTTGTTGCAATCAAGGACGATACCTTTGTTCTGGAGACCGGTGCTGACCGTGTGAAGATCCGCTTCACCAAGACTGCAATTTCCGCTGTTGAAAAGCTGAACATGGACAAGGCTGACAAGAAGTAAGCTTTTTCTTCAAACAATTAAGAGCATATCAAACGCGTCTTCCTGCATAGATTACTGGCAGGGAGGCGCGTTTTTATGTCTGAGAAAAAACTTTTCCCGGCGGAACTCCGGGTTCTTCTGCTGGCGGGGGCAGTCGGCGTTATGGTCACAGCGGGCGGGCTGGCCGCAATGGCAGCGCTGATGACAGCACAGGGTTATTCTGGTGCCGCCGCACCGCCGCTGGCAACAGCAGCCGTTGGTGCAGGGAGCCTTTGCAGCGGTTGGATCGCTGCATTTTGCAAAAAGGAACGCGGCCTGCTGTGCGGGCTTGTACAGGGCCTGTTTTATGCGGCATTGCTCGTGGTGCTCAGCGTTCCTTCCGGTACGCTTACGGAAGAGCCGCCGCTGCTGCGGTTTGCTGTGCTGATCCTGTGCGGCAGTATTGGCGGATTGCTGGGCATGGTGACCCGGGAGAAAAAGCGCCGCAGCTGAACAAATAAAACAAGGAGGTTCGATCATGTGGGTCTATCAGCAAACAGGAACGCCAGCGCACTTGCCAGAAGCCGCGCAGCAGCTTCCCACAGGTGAAGCTGCGCTTCTGCCGCAGCCGCAGAAAACACTGCCGCCAGAACGATCCGCACCGGAAGTGCCTTCACCGCTGCAGAGACATCACACGGAAACCCGGCAGAAAACCTGCTGGCTGCTCGTCTGTGCCTTTCTGATCGGCTCTGGCTCAGCTGGCGTGCTTCTGGCTTTCTGCGAAAAGCAGCAGCCGGACTGGCTGCAATATTACCTGCAAAGCTGGCGCGGCCTGTTTGCTGCTGCAGATGCACATACTGCGGCCAGCCTTTTCGGAATGGAATATCTTACGCTGGCTGCGGCCGCGACCCTTCTGTTCCTGATGGGCTTTTCCGTACTGGGGCCGGTTTTGATCTTTTTGTTTACGATGTTCTATGGGCTGGGAAACGGGACGCTGTTTGTGCAGTTGCTTTCCGACACGGCACTGAAAAGAGAAACGTGGCTTCTGCTGCTTGCATTTCTGCCTGCGGCAGCTGCTTCTGCAGGGCTGTGCACGCTCGGCACAGATTCTCTGCGGGTGAGCAGCCAGATCCGCGTCTGTTCCTTTTTTGCAGCAGGGCCTGACCGGGAGATCGTCCGGCCACATGGATTCATCCGGCAGTATCTGCTGACGCTGACGTTATTTGTGCCGCTGTGCGGCATTTCTGCAGCGCTTGCAAGCATTGGAAGCAGGCTTTGAGCAAGGGCTTTTCTTGCGGGTTTGCTTGTTATATGCTACAATAGAGAATAATAAAGCCAAGACAATGTAACAGGAGCTTTTTTGATGAAGGAACCAAAACTGAAAACTGTATATGTGTGTTCCAACTGCGGCGAGACAAGCCCCCGCTGGATGGGCCGCTGCCCAAGCTGCGGCAGCTGGAACACGATGAACGAGGACGTTGTAGCGGAAGCCCCCAAAGCAGGTACTGCCGCAGCCAAACAGGCGGCAGCCGCCCGCCCGGAAGGGGTGACCACCCTGACCGCAAAACGCCTTTCTGAGATCAGCATGACCGAAGAAAAAAGCCGTATTCTGACCGGCATTTCGGAGCTGGACCGTGTACTTGGCGGCGGCATTGTGCTGGGCGGCGTTGTGCTTTTGAGCGGTGAGCCGGGTGTGGGCAAATCTACTATGCTTCTGCAGCTGTGCGGTGCCATTTCCAACCAGCACAGCGTTTTGTATATCACTGGCGAGGAATCGGTGCGGCAGGTCAAGCTGCGCGCTGCCCGGCTGAAAGTGCCGCAGGATAACATTTTTCTGGCAGCGGAGAATGATGTGGACGAGATCTGCGGCCTGATCGAAAAAGAAAAGCCGGATCTCGTGGTCATCGACTCCATCCAGACGATGCGCTGCATGGATATCTCGTCCTCCGCCGGTACGGTAAGTCAGGTCAAGGAAAGTGCGGCCCGCCTGCTGGCCGTGGCCAAAAAGCAGGAGATCCCCATGTTCATTGTGGGCCATGTGAACAAGGACGGTGCCATTGCAGGCCCCAAAGTCATGGAGCATATCGTGGATACGGTACTTTACTTTGAGGGCGATAAAATGCTGCCGTACCGCATCCTGCGTGCGGCCAAGAACCGTTATGGCTCTACCAATGAGCTGGGCATGTTTGATATGACGGGGCAGGGCCTTGCTGAGATCGAAAACCCTTCACAGATGCTGCTGGAAGGCCGTCCTCTTGGCGTTTCCGGCAACTGTGTGGCCTGTACCATGGAGGGCAGCCGTCCCATTTTGAGCGAAATTCAGGCCCTTGCAACCAAAACCAATTTTCCAGCACCGCGCCGTGCCTGCAGCGGCTACGACTACAACCGCATGAATCTGCTGATCGCTGTGCTGGAAAAGCGTGCAGGGTATTTCTTTGGAAACCTGGATGTATATATCAACATCGTGGGCGGCATTGCGCTGCGTGATACTGCCTGTGATCTTTCTGTCTGCTTGAGTATGGTCTCCTCGCTGCTGGACAGGCCCGTCAGCGATAAGCTGATCGCCATTGGCGAGGTCGGCCTTGGCGGTGAAGTGCGCAGCGTACCCAATCTGGAACAGCGCCTGCATGAGGCAGAGCGTATCGGCTTTGAACGTGCGGTGATCCCGAAGCACAGCCTGAATCATCTGAGCCCGGCAGATTATCCTGGAATGCAGCTGATCGGCGCGGCTTATATCACCGATGCGATCAATGCCCTGAAATCTGACCGCTTATAAGAGGAAAAACAATGTCGATCTATCTGGACGAGAAAAATCCCGGCAAGCACAAGCCCTTCGATGATGCTGCGCCGGACATTGTAGAATACGTCCGCTATCTGGAAGTGATCGCGGGCAAAAGCGCAAACACGGCGTTCAGCTACTACTGTGATCTGCGCGGATTCAGCCGTTTTATGAAGCGCCGCCGTGGGCTTGTGCCCGAAGACAGCGAGATGAAGGATATCGACCCCAAAGGGCTGGACACCGCATTCTGGGCCTCCGTAACAAAGGAGGATATCTACGAATATCTGTACTTTTTAAACCGCGAGTGCGGCAACAAAAAGTCTTCAACGGCCCGGCGGCTGGCAAGCCTGCACGGCTTTTATGATTACCTGGTCAATCAGGTCAACCGGCTGGATGCTGATCCGACTGCGGCCATCCACCCACCCAAACAGGATAAGGTACTGCCCAAATATCTGACGGCGGAGCAGTCCATGGAGTTATTGGAAAGCACGCAGACCCAAAGCGATTTTCCGGAGCGGGATTATTGCATGGTGACGCTGTTTTTGAACTGTGGAATGCGTCTGGCAGAGCTTGTCGGCATGAATCTGGACGACATTGATTTGGAAAACCGCCAGATACGCCTGTTTGGCAAGGGCCACAAGGAGCGCATGGTTTATCTGAATGATGCCTGCATGGAAGCATTGCGGCTGTATCTGGGCAAACGCAATACGATGGAGGGGCTTCTGCCGCAGGAAAAGGCGGTCTTTATTACCCGACGGCGCAAAGAGCGTATCTCGAACCGCAGGGTAGAACAGCTAGTGACCGGTGCAATGAAAGCGGCCGGATTAAAAGGCTTTTCCACACATAAGCTGCGCCACACTGCCGCAACTCTGATGTATCAGACAGGCAATGTGGACATCCTTACACTCAAGCAGCTTTTGGGCCACAGCAACGTGTCTACCACACAAATTTATACGCACCTACAGGAATTTCAGGTGCGCGCGGCTATTGAAGAAAACCCGCTGGGCAAGGTCAAAAAGCCCAAAGCATCTTCTCACATCTTGGATACAACAGAAAAGGAAAAAGGGGAGACAGCAGAGGATTCAGCTCTGGATGAGGAACTTTCGTCTGTGCCCATGAAAGCCTTTGAGGGTGCGGCTCAGGATGGCATCGGGCTGGATGCTTCCGTGCTTGCAATGAAGCCTGATGCGAACGCTGGAAACGGAAATTCCTGAACCACATAAGAATACCCATAAAATGAAACGATACCGTCTGTGACGCGTCCAAGGTGCGGACATGTCATCGGCGGTATTTTTATAGATATATTTATATAAATAATGGAATGATAAGCTGTGATCTGGCCAGCGATTTGAAATCGCACGAGCAAATGGTCGTGCGCAGAAAAATAAAAAGATTAGAATGACCACAGAACTTATATCAACATAAAAAGAGAATCTGGAAAAATAAAATGCAAGCGCGCATGGCAGCGGCAGACTGTGCAGCTTTTGTAATTTGTAAGTCCATAAAAAGATTGTAGCACCAAAATACTAATGAGACACAAAAATATAAAAAACGCAAAAGTTGAATCATACGGTATTACAGATGGCTGCAGATCCGCAGGTCGCGGAAAAGGCCAGATTCAGGAAAATAGAGATTTTTCGCTTCCCTGCATTTCGCATAACGTGCATTATACGAAAATTATACACTCAAAAAAATAAGACCGCCCTTCTCTTCTGGTTATGAGTTCAGCGGTCTTAAAATACCGATAGCTGTATGGTGTTGGGTTCAGAATGTTATCGCTTCTTCTCCCTTGGTGATGCTATGCTGATACTTTTTAATTTAAAGTGAACCCGGCAAGCTGCTCGGCCTGCGGCTGTGTGCCAAAGTATGCACAGATCGCTTCGTAATAAACGCGGGCTGTTTTTTTACAACCTTCTTCGCTGCCGAACTGTGCAACATCTGCTTCATTCGTTACAAAGCATTGCTCTGCCAGCACTGCCGGACAATTTACATCTTCCAGCAACGTAAAGCTTCGCTCTGCACGCACCTCGGTGTGGGTACTTTCCACAAGTTGCTTCTGATCGTTTTCCAGATAATAAATGTATCGGACTCCCCCGCGCCCACGCAGAGATGCTCCTGCAGCCTGCATTCCTTTGGCAAGCAGCTGCGCAAAGTAAAAGCTTTCCTGATGCCAAGTCCGGCCCGGCACTGCCGGATAGCACTCAAAGCCGGATGCAGTGGAGCCATTTGCAGCTGAGTTGCCGTGGATGGAAAGCAGCAGCTGCGGTGCCTGTTCGTCCGCTCTGGCGGCACGCTGGGCGGGTGTAGTGGTTTCATCAAAGCTGTCACGGGTCTGCAGCGGAATAAAATTAGAGTCCTGCTGCAGCAGCCGGATCAGTTCCGAGGCGGTTGCTGCGGTCATATCTTTTTCTTCGATCACTCCCCTTGCACCCGGGTCTGCTCCACCGTGCCCGGCATCGATCACCACGCGGTAAGGAGGATCACCGACCTGCGGACGGAATTCTTCACCGGCGATGCTTTCCGCTGGCTGAGCTGTCTGCAGAGTCAGCGCTGCATGCCAGAGTGAGCTGCCAAACCAGATGCCCACTGCGCAAAAAAGCAGAATGACCGTATTTTTGAGCACATGAGAAGTCTGTTTTCGTCTTTTTGAGTGCGCGGCATTGGAATATCGTTTTGCCATTTTGGCTTACATCCTTATATTAGCATTCTTTATAGAATACGATCCTGCTCTGCAAATTCCTTCAATGTGAGAAAAAGCTACCCGAAAAATCCTTCGGATAGCTTTTTCTTTATTTCAGCTCTACCACGGTCACGCCGCTTTCACCCTCGCCATAACGGCCCAGACGGAAGCTTTTGACCATGCGGTTGCCGCGCAGATGCTTGTGGATAGCTGTGCGCAGCGCACCGGTTCCATTGCCGTGGATCAGATAAACCACTGTCTGTCCGTTCAGGATGGCACGGTCGATAAAGGAATCCACCTCCGGCAGCGCTTCGTCCACCGTCAGGCCCAGCAGATTGCATTCCATCTTGGCGGAACGCTGTACCCTCTCTACCCTGCCGTTCGGGCGGTTGGCATCGCCGGTCAGGCGGGAATAGCGCTGCTGTGCTTTAGTCTGCGGTTTCTTTTCCTTGACCAGCTTTTCCGGCTGTTTCAAGCCCTTGAGCGGAACTTTGGTCTTGATGATGCCTGCACGCACCAGAACGTCGCCGTTTTTATCCGGCAGGGCCAATACGGTGGCCAGCTGGTTCAGCTCTGCAATGCAGACCTCCTGCCCTACCTTGACCTCTTTCAGCGGCACAAATTCCTTGACGGGGTTATGCACAGCCTCGGAGCCGATAAACAGCTTTTCCGATTCTTTTTTGGCGATCTCGCGGGCGCGCTGAGCTTTCTGCTGGGTGCTCATGCGCTCGTCCTTCTGCAGCTGACGCAGTTCGTCGGTCAGGGCGTAAGCCTGACTTTCCACCTGCTGTGCCAGCGCACGAGCCTTGGCACGGGCAGCTTCCAGTTCATTTTCGCCCTGACGGATCAGCTCATCACGCTTTTTCTGCGCGGCTTCCAGCTGGTGGGAAGCTTCATTTTTCAGCTCTTCCACCTCGTTCTGGCTTTCCTTCAGCTGCAGCTTCAGATCATCCAGCTGTCCCAGAACGGCATCCAGACGCTTATCCTCTGCGGAAAGATGCTGCTGTGCCGCTTCGATCACGCGCTCCGGGATGCCCAGCTTTTCGCTGATGAGGAACGCATTGGATTTGCCCGGCACGCCGACGCTCAGCTTATAGGTCGGGCGCAGCGTTTCCAGATCAAACTCACAGCTGGCATTGACAACGCCCTTGGTTTCCAGAGCAAACACCTTCAGCTCAGCGTAGTGAGTGGTGGCCATCAGCAGCACGCCGCGGCGGCGCAGCTCTTCAATGATGGCCACAGCCAGCGCAGCACCTTCGGCGGGGTCGGTACCGGCACCAAGCTCGTCCAGCAGCACCAGTGTGTGCGGCATGGCAAGCTCCAGAATGCCGGTGATCTTTTTCATATGACCGGAGAAGGTGGAAAGGCTCTGCTCAATGCTCTGTTCATCGCCGATATCCACCAGAAATTCGTCAAATACGCAGATCTCGCTGCGCTCGTCAGCCGGGATCAGGAAGCCACACTGCGCCATGGCGCACAGCAGGCCCGCTGTTTTCAAGGTGACGGTTTTGCCACCGGTGTTCGGGCCGGTGATGATCAGCGAATCGTAATCCCTGCCCAGAGCAATATCCACAGGCACGCACTTTTTAGGATCGATCAGCGGGTGGCGCGCACGGATCAGCGAGAAGGAATCGTCGGTGCGGACAGCAGGCTTGAATGCCTTGAGATCCAAAGCCAGCCGTGCCTTTGCCAGCAGAACATCGATCTCCAGCATAGCCTTGTAGCTGTACTGGAACTGCGGCTCAATGGCGGCCACCTGTGCGGTAAAGGCCACCAGAATGCGCTCGATCTCCTGCGCTTCCTGCGCACGGTACTGCAAAATGCGGGCATTGGCTTCCACAACGGCCTGCGGCTCCACAAAGACGGTGGCTCCGGTAGACGAAACATCATGAATAATGCCGCTCACCTCACCGCGGTATTCGCTCTTGACCGGCACAACATACCGGCCATTGCGCATGGAAACCACGCTTTCCTGTAGATACTTGGAGGTATCCATATTGCGGACCATGCTCTCCAGACGGTCACGGATGCTGTTCTCCGTTGCGCGGATCTTTTTGCGCAGATCGTTCAGGGTATAAGAGGCCGTGTCTGCCATGGCATCCGGTGCCAGAATGGCGCTGGAGATCTGCTGTTCCAGGCCCGGCTGCGGTGCCAGCGCATAGAACAGATCGTCTGTAGGCAGAGCGTCGTGCTCCGAAGCACCATACCAGCTTGAAAGATTCTGAAAATTGCGCAGTGCACCAGCCACCATCAACAGCTCGCCCATTGAAAGTACGCCGCCTTTTACGGCGCGGGCCGCCAGCTGACTGACATTCTCCACGCCGCCAAAGCGCGGGGAGCCGTTTTTGATCAGCAGGGTGTTGATGGCATCGGTCTGTTCCAGCGCATAGCGCACCTCGTCCGGGTCGCACTGCGGCTGAGTGGCAAGCAGCATTTCGCGCGCTTCCTTGCACACGCAGCCCTCTGCGGCACGGGCGATGATCTTATCCAGTTCCAGAGTTTTTAAGTAACTTGTTTCCATAGGTTCCCTTTATGCTCAGGGCAGCAGGGTCTTTAAAAAGTCATAGCTTTTCAAAGGCTTGTCCATGTGGGTCAGTGCATAGCGCTCTGCCACTGCGGAAAGCTTTTCCAGACTGCCCACAGAAATTTTGAATGCAAATATTTTTTTGTCGTCCACAAGGCAGATGTGCCGCAGCGCATACAGTGCGCCCTGATCAAGGTTGCAGGTTTTTCCTGCTTTTGCGGCGCAGTCTGCACAGAGCAGATGACCTTCCTGCACATCCAGATAGAACGCAGCACCATCATAGGCGCTGCAATCGCGGCAGCACACGATCTGTGGCATAAAGCCGCACTCGCTCATGGTGCGCAGTTCAAACACGGCCTTGATCACCCGCAGATCCGTTTTGCTCTCGCTGATCATATAGAAACAGTTGAGCAGCAGCCGAAGCTCCCGCTGTGCCTCCTGCCCGGTGGGCGAAAGGGTCATTGCCATTTCAGCCATATACATGGCAAGGCTCATGCCCTCAATGCTGGACGAGATGCCGTGAAAGACATTTTTCACTTCTGCTTCCCGCACAGTGTACATGTTGCGGCCCGGCACCAGTGTGAACTCGGAGTAGCAGAACAGCCCGCACGCGCTGAACAGCTTGCTCTTCAGCCGCAGGCTGCTCTGCGCTGCTGCCGAGATCACGCCCAGTTCCGGTGTCAGGATCGTCAGAATGCGGTCCGATTCCTTATAGCGGGTCTCCTTCAGCACCAGACCCGTGGTTACAAAGGCTTCCATTTTCTTGGTCCTCTGCCGGGGTTTCTTCCGGCCGCTGTTGTTTATAATCGAGATAACGAAGAATGTTTCCCGTGCAGGCAAACGCCTGCCAGCTTGCTTGTGCATCCATTTGCAGCACCTCTTCCCTGTTACGGATAGTGTCAGGTTTATTTTAACCGTTCATCCAAGGGAATTCTGTCCTGCTTTGGCAAGTGTCAGCGGTTATTGGTGTTCTGCTTGAAGCCAAAGTTGTTCAGCAGGAACTCGTTATCGCGCCAATCGGATTTTACCTTTACCCAGCACTGCAGATTGACGCGGCAGCCCAAAAACTCTTCGCAGTCTGCACGGGCAGCACTGGCAATTTTTTTCAGCATTGCACCGCCTTTTCCAATGACCATGCCCTTGTGGCTTTCGCGCTCGCAGTAGATATTTACATCAATATCGATCAGGTCGGTACCCGGGCGCTCTTTGAAGCGCTCCACCACAACAGCAATGCCATGGGGGATCTCGTCGCGCATGAACAGCAGGGCCTTTTCACGGATGACCTCCGCCACAAGCTCCTTTTCCGGCATATCCGTGTAGGCATCATCATCAAAATAATGCGGGCCTTCCACAGCATAGCGGCTCAAAGCATCGAACAGCACTTCGCAGCCGTCGTTATCACGGACGCTGATGGTGTAGATATCGTCGAATACACCCAATGCCTTCAGCTCTTCTTTGCGGGCTTCCAGATCAGCAGGCTCCTTGACAAGGTCGGTCTTGTTGATGACTGCAATTGCCGGGCCGCCGCTGCTGCGCAGCATATCCACCAGCACCATTTCCGATTCATTCAGTGCGCCGTAAGGCTCAAACAGCATCATGGAAACATCCACATCTGCAATGGAATCGCTGGCAGTCTTATCCATCCGTTTACCCAGTTTGTTGCGTGCCTTGTGCACACCGGGTGTATCCAGCAGCACATACTGCAACGGCCCGCGGGTGATCACGCCGGTAATGCGGGTACGGGTGGTCTGCGGCTTGGAAGTGACGATGGCTACCTTTTCGCCAACCAGAAGGTTGGTCAGACTGGATTTGCCAACATTGGGACGGCCAATGACAGCCACAAAAACGGAAGAAGTATCATAATGCCCCTGAATGGGTGTAGCGTTACTCAAAATCTAGCTCCTGTCTGTATTGTGCGGCAACCGCACGGTGAATCAATTACTCGGTATAGCTTACGGTGCGCGGCAGGCCCAGCTGCAGCAGAACAGCTTCCTCTTTCTCACGCATCCGCATGGCTTCCAGACCACCATTTTCGTGGTCGTAGCCCAGCAGGTGCAGCATGGAGTGCACCGTCAGGAACGCCACCTCACGCTGCAGCGGATGGCCGTAGAGGTTTGCCTGCTCCTGTGCACGCTCCATACTGATGACGATGTCACCCAGCATTTTGCAGCCGTTGTTCTCGTCAACATCATATTTGCCGTCTACACCCAGAGGGAAGCTCAGCACGTCGGTGGGCATGGGCTTGTTTCGGTACTGGTTGTTCAGCTCAGCAATGGCGGCGTTATCCACAAAGGTCACGCTGATCTCTGCAGGAGCTTCAAAATGCTCATACTCCAGCACGGCATTACAGGCACGGCGGATGAGAATGCGCAGACCGGAAGGAACCTTGACGGCCTTCTGTGAATTGGTGATCAAAACTTTATTGGACATAAATCAGTCCACTCCTTTCTGTTTTTGATGGCTTTATATGAATTCTGGTGATTTTATTTTTCAGGGTGTGCAGCCTTTTCGTAAGCCTTGATAATTTCCTGCACTAGACGGTGGCGCACAACATCTTTCTCAGTAAAATAGCACTGTGCAATCCCATTTACATTTTTAAGCACGTGCAGTGCATCCACAAGACCGCTGCGGGTGCGTTCCGGCAGATCGATCTGGGTCACATCACCGGTAACCACCACCTTGGAGCCGACACCCATACGTGTGAGGAACATTTTCATCTGCTCCGGTGTGGTGTTCTGTGCCTCATCCAGAATGATAAAGGAATCATCCAGCGTGCGTCCGCGCATATAGGCAAGCGGTGCAACCTCAATGATCTGCTTTTCCACAAGGCGCTCGTAAGTTTCGGCACCCAGCATATCAAACAGGCCGTCATACAGCGGGCGCAGATAAGGGTCTACCTTCTGCTGCAGATCACCGGGCAGAAAGCCCAGTTTTTCACCTGCTTCCACTGCCGGGCGGGTGAGCACGATGCGGGAAACATCCTTGGCTTTAAAAGCCTTTACCGCCATGGCAACGGCCAGATAGGTCTTGCCGGTACCCGCCGGGCCAACGCCAAAGGTGATGGCATTGGTGCGGATGGCATTGAGATATTCCTTCTGGCCCAGTGTTTTGGGCCGGATCGGCCGTCCCTTGACCGTTACGGTAACAAAATCTTCGGTCAGTTCCTTGACCCGCTTTTCTGCTCCGTCGTGCGCCAGACTGATGCAGTAACGCACGGTCTGGTCTTCCAGCGGTGTATGATTCTCGATCAGAAGCAGCATTCCCTCCACAGCGCGGCTGGCCGCGGCAACATTGGCCGGTTCGCCTGAAAGCCGCAGCTGCGTGCCCCGGCAGACCGCCGTAACAGAAAATTCGTTCTCCAGCAGACGGATGTTCCGGTCGCAGTTGCCAAAAACAGCTGCGGCGACCTCTACACTATCCAGTTCAATATTCTTTTCTGCCATGTGCTCCTCCTGAAAGGATATATTTTAATGCTTCTATTGTACCACCAAAATCTCGAGAAGAAAACTGTGAAAAGTACACAAAATATTTTCATCCGTTCCATCGGTTTTTTCATACGCCAAGGCAGCTGCCCCTGCAAAGCGTCAGCGGCAAAAAAGAAAATGCAGGAGCAGGAATGCATCCTGTACGAATGATCTTGTCAAGACCTTTTGTGCCACAACCACAGAGAAAAACAAAACATATCTTTGGCCAAAAAGACAATAGCAAACTTCTCCCCTGCGTGCTACAATAGCAAGCGTTGTGCGGCTTGCACCCGGCCGGCCGCTCCGGAATGCTGAAATCAAAGGAGAAGGAACCATGGAACAACTTTTTCTGATGCCCGGTGAAGAACGCTGCGAACGCTTCAAGGATGGCAACGGTATTCCGAGAGTTCACTACTCCTATCGCTCGATGCACGGTGCATTCTTCGACTGCGAGAGCCGCAGTTTGGAGGAAGCCCAGCGCCTGTGTGAGGACTGGCTGGTAGGTCAGGATCGCTGCTACCGCAACTGAAATGAAAAATAGAAACCTCCGCTTCCCTGTCGGTACTGCCGCCGGGAAGCGGAGGTTTTTGCTTTTTACAGGTTTATTTCCACAGTTGAGCGCAGACAAGTTCCAGCACACTGCCCGCGATGCAGCGGGCCTTATCCGAAATGAGAAAACAGTTGGAAAGTTCCTCTTTGCGGGGGTCTATATCGGCCACCTTAAAACCGGGCGTTACCGGATAACTGCTGCGCAAAAGTCCGCGCAGAATACCCGTGATCTGCGTGGTCACAGAGATCATGGCACCATCTGCCGTGCGGATCTGCGCAATGGTCTCACCCGCTTCCACGATATCTCCAATTTTGCGGAGATCCATAAATATACCGGCCGTGCCGGCATGGATCACGCGCTCTTTGCCGTAGCCGCCAATGATTCCGGGAATGCCGGTATCGGGGATGGCACTGCCTTCCCGAATGATGCGTCCCAGCCGGTGGCCGCGATTGGTTTCCACCACCACATCCACATCCTGCCCGGCCGTGAAACCGGGGCCGAGTGCAATGGTCAGGGGTGCCATATCCCGCGTTGTGCCAAGATTCTTTTTGGCAAGGATCGCATCCACAAGGACATCCGGCTTTGCGGGCGCAATGCTTTTTCCTTGCGGGTCTACCAGAACAGGAACGGCATTCTGTTTCCAGACTTCTTCTGCCTGCGCCAGAGTTTCGATCCGTACCGCACACAGACCTTCAACGGCGGTCTCACCTTCATAAACGGCTTCGCACAGAGAAACCTGCCGCCGGATCGCCGCCGGATGCTCCGCTTCCAGCACCAGCACACGCAGGCCTGCGCTCCACAGCCGGTGAATGGTGCCGGTAGCAAGGTCGCCGCCGCCGCGCACAAGGATCAGTGCATCCTTCTTCATTTGATCTCCTCTCCGGGCTGGAGTCGAGTCAATACGATCTCCATAGACCCACCGCAGGCAGCAATTGCTGCATCATCATTTTTGCCGTCTGCCGAAAAATGCAGCCGTTGATACGCCGGAGCCGCTCCCGTCAGCATTTCCTGTGCAGCCAGAATGGTGCGGTGCTCCATAATACCGCCGCCCACGCTGCCCACAATAGAGCCGTCTGTGCGAACCAGCATTTTTGCGCCGATTTCCCGCGGCGTAGAGCCGTGCCGCGCCGCAATCACGGCAAGCACCGCCTGCTGCCCGGCGGCATCTGTCTGAGCCATGGCTTCCAGAAGGGCAGATGAAAAGCCCTCCGTCTGCGGACGCGCATTCTTGATCGATACGATCTGTGCCAGAATGGAAAGTGCGATCTCCTCTGCCGTCTGTGAGCCGATGGAAAGCCCGATGGGGGCGTACAACGCCTCCACTCTTTCGGCATCGATACCGGCTTCCAGAAGTTGACGGCGCACCAGTGCGGCACGCCCGCGGCTGCCCATCATGCCAACATAGGCTGCAGGCTTTTTTAATATCACCTTCAGGCAGTCCACATCAAATGCATGTGCCCGGGTGACGACCACAAAATAAGTCTCTGCGCCGTCAGGTACCTGCGCAAGCGCTTTATCAAACGGCAGGCAGAGCACTCTATCGGCTCCGGCCAGCCGCAGCTGCTGTGCATATTCCTCGCGGTCATCCATTGCAAGGACCGTCAGGCCCAGCAGCTTTGCAAGCTGCACAACGGCTGCAGCCACATGTCCACCGCCGCAGACTACCAGCTGCGGCACCGCGCCAAAGCGCTCCGCAAAGATGTCTGTGCCTGCAACAGAGTGGATACCAGCTGCTGTGCAGCCCTGCAGTTCTGTCAGGTGCTGCAGCAGTACGGTGCTGTCCCCCCTCTGCCACACAGGCCTGCCCTCCAGCAAAAGCAGCTGGCTCCCCGCGGCATCGCCCTCTAACTGGGCCACCATCGTCCAGCCGCCCATAGAACGGGCTTTTTGCAGCATTGTATAAAGCGGCATTTTACCCATGCGTCATTCTCCTGTTTTATCTTTATTACTGTTCTACTGCTGCGGCCTGATCGTAACGTGCCGGGTCCAGCCGGTTCTGCCACTGCTCAAATTCTTCCGGCAGCATCCGCCAGGCAAGGCCGCAGCCTGCGGAGATCTCGCGCGGCAGTGGGATGAGCCTGCCCGGAACCTTCTCCGCAAGGCACTGCTTTTCCCATTCCATGGCATCCAGCGTTGTGCGGAATGAAAGAACAATATAAGTTTTTTTGATGCGCATATCAGATCTCCTGTGCAAGCTCCTGAACAGCGGCTGCGGTCTGCAGCACTTCGGCTTCCGTATTGAAATGCGAAAAGCTGAACCGTACCACGCCCTGCTCCACCGTGCCCAGCGCTTTATGCATCAGCGGTGCACAGTGCGCACCGGCACGCACACAGATGCTGTAGTCCTCCCACAGAATATCTGCAATGCGGGCTGAATCTTCGTCTCCGATGTTGAGCGAGATAATGGGAGCGTGCAGCGCCATTTCCGGGTCGCCGTAGATCTTCACGTTCGGCAGATCTCGAATGTTTTTATAAAAGAGCGCCGCCAGTGCAGTTTCTTTTGCACACAGCGTTTCCACGCCCTGAGCCAGAATCCATTCCACACCGGCACACAGGCCCGCCAGACCCGGAACATTGAGCGTCCCGGCTTCCAGAGCGGTGGGCATCTGTGCGGGATGCTGTTCATCAAAGCTGTGTACGCCGCTGCCTCCCACTACCAATGGCTGGATGGAAAGCCCCGGGCGCACATACAAGCCGCCTGTTCCCTGCGGGCCAAGCAGCGCCTTATGCCCAGTGAAGCATAGCACATCAATGCCCAGTGCCTGTACGTCAATGGCCTGTGAACCCGCCGTCTGGGCCGCATCCACGATCAGCAGCAGGCCGTGCCGGTGCGCAAAACCCGCTGCTTTTGCAAGATCCGTTCCGTTGCCGGTCACATTGGAAGCACCTGTTACGACCAGCGCTTTTGTATTGGGCTGAACCAGCTTATCCCAGTCATCATATTGCAGCCGTCCGCGCTCATCCACGCCTGCAAAACTGAACTGCAAGCCCTGTTCCCGCAGCCGGTAGAGCGGCCGCAGAACAGAGTTATGCTCACATACCGTTGTGATGATATGATCGCCCGGTGCAAAAAGGCCCCCCAATGCAATGTTCAAGGCCTCCGTTGCATTTGCCGCAAAGGCAATACAGGACGGGTCTGGTGCGTGGAGGAGCTTTGCCATTGCGCACCGCGCAGCATAAACAAGACGGCTTGCGTGCAGCGTTGGCTCATGGGCACCCCGTCCCGGATTGCCTGCCGTGCGCATTGCGTCCAGCACAGCCTGCTCTACCTGTGGCGGCTTGCGCAGGGTCGTGGCAGCGTTATCCAGATAGATCACGGTTTCACCACGTTGCCTGCCTGCGTCAGCTTTTCCACGATGGTGTACATGTTGGTCACACTGCCAACAGCAAGCTTTTCGGTCAGGCCATAGAAATTCAGGCAGGTGCCGCAGGTCATGATCTCCACGCCCTGTGCTTCCAGTGCCTTCAGGTCATCCAGCATGGGCGAACCCTCACAGGTCAGGGACGCGCCGCCGTTATAGAACAGCACTGTTTTGGGCAGCTGATCCTGCTGGGTAAGTGCGAACACAAAGGCCTTGAGCAGGGACTTGCCAAGGTCATCTGCGCCAATGCCCATTTTATCAGAGCTGATGGCAACCACCGTGTCCGTGCGGGTGTCCGGTGCACAGGCCGGTGCTTCTTCAGTGGGTGTTTCGGACGCTTCGCCGACCGTGAACAGCACGCGGTATTCCCGCTCGGCCAGCTTTTCGGCGCTGTACTGATAACCTTTCTGCTGGGCCATTTTGGTAAGGTTCTGCACGGCGATCTCATTATCCACCAGCACTTCCACCTCACCGGCACCCTTCAGTTCAGAGATCGCCTTTTTGGCTTTTACAACGGGCAGCGGGCATGCGTCACCACGGGCATCAACTTTCAGCATCATAATTGTAGGCCTCCATCAGTATTTTACAGTGATTTCCTGTTCGGTTTTGGGTATGATCTCACCCACGATCTTTGCGGGCAGGCCAGCGGCCTGCAGCTCTGCTTCCAGCGCATTTGCTTCTTCTGGCAACACGGCCAGCAATAGTCCGCCGGAAGTCTGTGGGTCAAACAGCACCTCTTCCATTGCAAACGGCACATTTTCAAAAGTGACATATGGGCCGGTATGGTTGCGGTTGCGCTGTCCGGCAGCGGTATACAAAAAATCATCTGCTGCTTTTTCGGCTCCCGGTAGAACCGGCACCATCCGTGCATCAATGATACAGGAAAGCCTTCCGCCCATCATCTCGTGCAGATGGCCCAGAAAACTGAAACCGGTCACATCGGTTGCCGCGTGGACCGTATACTTTCGGCTGATCTCGGCAGCGTTTTTGTTCAGCGTTGTCATGGACGCAATGGCACCGGCCATATCTTCCGGTGCCGCTTCGCCCACACGGTTTGCCGTGCAGATCAGGCCCACGCCCAGAGCTTTTGTTAAAATCAGCTTGTCACCGGGCCTGCCGGAATCATTCATATACATTTTTTTCGGGTCCACAAGGCCAGTCACCGAAAGTCCGTATTTCACACCTGTATCGGCAATGGAATGCCCGCCTGCAAGGCTTCCGCCCGCTTCGGCCACCTTCTTGGCTCCGCCGCGCAGAATCTCGCCCAGAATGTTCAGATCCATGCTCTCCGGGAAGCAGACCAGGTTCAGTGCAGTCTTCACCTCGCCGCCCATGGCATAGACATCACTCAGGGCGTTGGCCGCTGCGATCTGGCCGAAGGTATAGGGGTCATCCACCATCGGCGGGAAAAAATCCACTGTCTGTACCAGCGCCACATCATCGGTAATGCGGTATACAGCCGCATCATCCCGGCTGTCGTACCCGACCAAAAGGCTCGGGTCTCTTGCACCGCGCGGCAGCTTTTCCAGAATACGGCTCAGCGCTCCGGCTCCCAGCTTTGCGGTACATCCGCCGCCGGTGCAGAACACGATCTTGCCTTCTTTGCTCATGCACGTTCTCCTTTCTCGAAATGAGACGTAGCGCAGGAAATCCGATAAATTTTTTTCAGAATATCAGCCACCTGCCGGGCCAGAGCAGCCTGCTCTTTTGTATCGACCTGATTGAGTACAACATAAAAGCTGCGATCCCCTACAGCCTTCCTTCCACCGGCTTCACTTGCAAGCAGATTTGCCAGAAGTTCCGGTGTCAACTGCGCATCCTGCGGAACACAAAGCAGCTCTGCGGCAAGCTCTGCCCGGAAACAGACCTCCCGGAGCGGATGCCTCAACGCAGAAAGCCCTGCTACGGCCAGAACCGTATCGCACTGCGGTAAAAGCACCGGCTCGTGCGCAGCGGGTGCCTTGCAGGGCATCCGTTTTGCGCCGTCCGCTTCAATGAGCACGATATCTGCAAGGGTCATCCAGCGCTCCAGCTGTGCCTGCGGCGGGGCCGTCAATTTG
This sequence comes from Faecalibacterium sp. AF27-11BH, assembly GCF_003603005.1. NCBI lineage: Bacteria > Bacillati > Bacillota > Clostridia > Eubacteriales > Oscillospiraceae > Faecalibacterium > Faecalibacterium sp. AF27-11BH. The sequence goes on along the minus strand of NZ_QVGS01000001.1, from coordinate 85,574 downwards.
CCGCCGTGTGCAGCGGTTCCGGCCACGGCATAACTGCCGCACTTCCACAGGCGGAAAAGCTCTGCATCCGTCTGTGCCCAGACCCCGCCGGGCGGCTGCATAATATGGGTGGTGGTAGCGGCCAATACCCGCCAGCCCTTGCGGGCGCAGTGCGCAGCCAGATTGTACATCAGTGTGGTCTTTCCGCCGCCGCCCACCAGAGAAATAACATGTCCCTTCTCCGCAAGAAACGGAAAAATTTTTTCGTCGATCATTTCTGCTTTTCTGCAACTGCCATGGCGATTTTTTCCGGTGTGATGGGCAGCTCATAGAACCGGGTACCAATGGCATTGTAGATCGCATCGGAAATGGCAGGCAGCGGTGTATTGATGACCACCTCGCCGATGGACTTTGCGCCAAAGGGTCCGTTGGGTTCATAGCTGCTCTCGAATTCAACCTTGATCTTGCCCACATCGGTGCGGGCCGGAATTTTGTACTGGAACAGAGAGTTCTCTTCCGGGTAGCCATTTTTATCGTAGGTGATGTTTTCGGTCAGAGTCATGCCGATGCCCTGCAGCAGACCGCCCTCAGCCTGCACACGGGTCAGGTTCGGGTTGATGGGCGTGCCGCAGTCCACACAGGCATCAAATTCCAGCAGCTTTACCTCGCCGGTCTCAGTATCCACTTCCACCTCAGCAGCACCAACCATGAACGGCGGCGGCGACAAAGGCGAAGTATGCGTTTCGGTGGCTTCCAGCGGAACCATGTGGCCGAACTGAGAAGCATACGCGATCTCGCTCAGAGACTTTTTCTGTGTGGGATCTTTGCTCTTGAAAACATCTTTTCCATCAAATTCCACCTCGTCCTCGGTGCATTCCAACAGCTCTGCGCCCAGCTTGCAGATCTGGCCGCGCAGCTTCATGGCACACTTTTCGGTGGCCTTGCCGGTAACGTAAGTGGTACTGGACGCATAGGAGCCGGAGTCATAGGGCGAGGTATCCGTATCAGCTCCGAAGACCGTGATATTGTCCAGCGGGCAGTCCAGCACTTCGGCGGCGATCTGCGCCAGTGTAGTGTCACAGCCGGTGCCCATGTCGGCCGCACCGATCATCAGGGTATAGAAGCCGTCGTCATTCAGTTTCAGGGTGGCACTGCCCACATCCATGCCGGAAATGCCGGAGCCCTGCATCGCCATGCCCATACCGACAGCGCGCACCTTGCTGTTGCCCATATCACGGGCAGGGTATTTGTGCTCCCAGTCGATCATATCCCGCACCTTGACAAGGCAGCGGTCCAGCGCGCAGCTGGTGTTGACAGCCCCATAGTAGGCGGGCATCACATCGCCCTCCTGTACGGTGTTTTTCAGCCGCAGCTCAAAGGGGTCCATATTCAGCTTATGAGCCAGTTCATTGACAGCAGATTCTACGGCAAACAGTCCCTGCGTTGCGCCGTAACCGCGGTAAGCACCGGCAGACATGTGGTTCGTATACACCACATCACTGATAAAGCGGAAGGCTTCTGCCTTGCCGTACAGCGGGATGGACTTGTGACCGGAAAGGCCCACAGTCGTAGGGCCATGCTCACCGTAAGCACCGGTATTGGAAAGGGTGTACAGATCAATGCCCTTCACAACGCCGTCCTTCGTGGCACCCAGCCGCACATGGATCTCCATTTCGTGACGCGGCGAGGATGCGATCTGGCTTTCCACACGACTGAAAATGATCTTGGAGGGCTTTTTGGTCTTCCAAGTCACAAAAGCCGGATATACCTCACTGACCGCCGTCTGCTTGGCACCAAATCCGCCGCCGATGCGGGGCTTTGCCACGCGCACCATGGATTTGGGAATATGCAGTGCGTTCGCAATATTGCGCCGTGCATGGAACACGATCTGCGTGGAGCTGAGCACATTCAGCCGCCCATAGGTATCAATGGAGCAGTAGGTGCGGAAGGTCTCCATCATAGCCTGCTGACAGGCTTTGGTGTGGTAAATGTGGTCAATGACTACATCGCTGGCCGCCAATACAGCATCGATATCGCCGGAACCACTCTCATCGTGGGCACAGAGGTTGCGCTTATTGTCGGCTCCCACCGGGCACAGACTGGCCCAGTTGTCCTCCGGATGCACCAGAATGGGGTTGTCCTTGGCAGTGTGATAGTCCAGCACTGCTTCCAAAACCTCATACTCCACCTTGATGAGCTTGAGAGCCTTATCCACGCACTTTTCGTCCTTACCGGCCACAATGGCCACCACATCGCCCACAAAGCGCACATGGCGGTCAATGAGCAGGCGGTCATGCGGACTGGCTTCCGGATAGGTCTGGCCAGCCTGCGTGTAGCGCGGCGCATCCTGCGGCACATCCTCCCATGTAAAGATCGCCTCGATGCCGGGCACCTTTTTTGCTACAGTCGTATTGATAGTTTTGACGATGGCATTTGCGTGCGGAGAGCGCAGCAGCTTTACGATCAGGCAGTCCTGCGGGATCACATCGTCCATATAGACGGGCTGGCCGGTGACCAGCTGCATGGCATCCTTTTTACGGAAAGGCTTGTTGATGGTACTCATTCTGCGGCCTCCTTCTGCTTTTTCCATGCCAGAAAGTTCATGATGCCGCGCAGCTGGCCCTCATAGCCAGAGCAGCGGCAGAGGTTGCCGGAGAGATATTCCTTCACTTCTTCCTCACTGGGGTACGGATTCTCGCGGAAGAGGGCCAGCGCGTTCATGATAAAGCCCGGGTTGCAGAAGCCACACTGCTCTGCACCCTGATCCGCGATAAAGCCGCCGAACTCCGCGGCTTCTTCCTGCAGGCCTTCCAGTGTGGTAATGCTGTGGCCGCTGGCACGCGCTGCCAGTACCGAGCAGGACAGCACCGGTTTCTCGTCCAGAAACACCGTGCACAGACCGCAGTTGGAGGTCTCACAGCCGCGCTTGACGCTCTTGCAGCCGTGAGCACGTACAAAATCGATCAGCAGCATATCTGCAGCCACATCCTCTGTGACCTTGATGCCGTTCAATGTAAGAGTGATCTGCATTTAATTTTCCTCCTGTGCCGTGCGTGCTTCCAGTTCCAGAACAGCACGCTTTGTCAGAACGCCTGCCAGATGGCGGCGGTACTCGGCATTGCCGCGCATATTGGAGCCAGTGACAATTTTTTGCTTTACTTCATCGGCAAAGTTCTGCGCCAGTTCCTGCGCAGAAACACCCGCCTTTGCCGGCAGCTCAAACAGCACAGCCTTGAGCGGCCGCGCACCGATCGCAATGCGATAGCTGCCGTTTTCCAGACGGGCGGCAGCGCAGGTAAGCACCGGGATATCAGTCTGGCTGTTGCGCACGGACTGATAGAAAAATTCTGCTTTTTCCTTTTTAACGATCAGCCGCACAAGGATGTCCCGATCATAAGGGCGCTCAGCATACTCCTGCAGGGATATGATCCCACCCTTGTACAACTCTACCGAACAGTCCATGGCCATAAACAGCGTGAGCACATCGGAAAAGCCGAACCGGCTGTAGATGCTGCCACCCACAGTTGCCAGATTGCGCAGCTGCACGCCCACGATATGCCGCAGCGCTTCCTTTACTGCGCCATGGGTATACGCAGCAAGACCGGCGTGCTCTTCCAGCTGGCGCAGTGTAACCATGGCACCAATGGAAAAGCTGCCCTCGGTCTCCTCTATGGTGTCCAGTCCCAGACCGGACAGGTCGATGGCTGTACCGACATTGATGTTCTCCATTTTGAGCCAGATCATGCCGCCCAGCACACGGTTGGCCTTTTTCTGGTTCAGCTGCCACGCTTCTTCCAGACTTTCGGCCTGCTTATATTCTCGGATCGTCATCATAGATGCAGGTTCCTCTCTCTTTTTTTCTCTGTTCTTTTATTTTAACACAGATTTCGATATAATACTATTGTGAATTCGTTTCAGAAAGAGTGGTACTATATGAAAGAACTTCTTCCGGTGGGCTGTGTCATCATGGCATCCGGTCTGAGCCAGCGCTTCGGCTCCAACAAACTCCTTGCGCCGTTCTGCGGGGAACCGATGCTATGCCGCGCATTTGCAGCGACCGATACTCCAAAGCTTTCGGCCCGCATCGTGGTGACACGTTCGGACGAAGTTGCGCAGCTTTGCCGCTCCCGCAATGTTCCGGTGCTGCTGCACGATCTGCCCGGTCGAAACGATACGGTGCGGCTGGGTCTTTCTGCGCTGCTGGAACAGGTTCCGGAGCTTTTTGGCTGCATGTTCCTGCCGGGAGACCAACCGCTTTTGTGCCGCGAGACAGTGGAAGCCATGGCAGGCATCTCCGGATGGGATCAAAGGACTCGGCTGGAACGGCAAAAAGAAACAGAACGGGAGATCTTCCGTCTGGGATTCCGGGTCCGTAACGACCCGTCTCCCTTTACTGGAAGTCCCGTTCTGTTTGAAAAAGGACTTTTTCAGGAACTGCTCACCTTGCCGCAGGGCATGGGCGGAAGTGTTCTGCTTCGGAAATATCCCGCGCATGTTCACACCGTTTACATTGCGGATCGGAATGAATTGGCCGACGCCGACACGCCCGAAGCACTGGCGCAATTGGAAGCACTGGCCCGGCAGAAGCTTTGAGCTTTATACTGCCTTGTCATCCTTCGGCAGCAGCACATTCAGCAGGATCGCCACGAACGCAGCCGGAACGATGCCGGACTCGCCGCAGATCAGCTGTAAAGCGTGCGGAGCCTGTGCCAGAATGCCGCTGTTGGCACCCATGCCGTAGCCAACACCCAGAGCCACCGAGACGATGGTAAGCTGACGCGGGGTCATCTTTTCCTTGGTGATGAGCTGGATGCCGCTGACCACGATGGAAGAGAACATCATAACGGCAGCACCGCCCAGAACGGCCTGCGGCATAATGGAAATCAGTGCGCCGAGCTTGGGGATCAGGCCGCACAGGATCAGGAAGATGGCACCGGAGGCCAGAGCCATGCGGTTGACCACTTTGGTCATGGCCACCAGACCCACGTTCTGGCTGAAGGAAGTGTTGGGCAGTACACCGAACAGAGCCGCAAAGGAGGAGCCCAGACCGTCACAGATCACACCGCCGGACAGCTCTTTATCGGTGGGTTCACGATTCATGCCGCCCTCCATGACACCGGAGATATCACCCACGGTCTCAACAGCGGTAACAACGAACATGATCATCACCGGCATAATAGCGCGCATATCAAACACGATCTTGACCGGCATCAGCTTGGGAATGGCAAACCAAGAGGCCTGTGCCACCTTATTCCAGTTGAGCACCCATGCCTTGGTAAACTCTACACCATCGGCAGTGACACCGGTGGTGGGCAGCACCAGACCCATGACAAAGGCCGCAACGTAACCGGCCAGAATGCCGATCAGGATCGCGGAAGAGCTGAGGAAGCCCGTGGTCCAGTGCTTGAAGATCAGAATGACCACCAATACGAACAGGGCAAGCAGAAGATTTTCCATGGAGCCAAAGTCTTTTGCGCTGTTGCCGCCGCCAAAGGAATTGATGCCCACCGAGATCAGCGAAAGACCGATGGAAAGTACAACCGTACCGGTGACGACCGGCGGGAAAAACTTGCGCAGAGGCTTGAGGAAGAAGCCCAGCACGCTTTCAAAGATGCCGCCGATGATGGATGCGCCCATAATGGCACCATAGGCCAGCACACCGCCGCCCATGCTGCCGACAACACTGTTGAACACGCCGATAAAACCGGAACTGGTGCCCATGATGATGGGCACGCTACCGCCCACGGGGCCGATGGTGAACAGCTGCACCAGTGTGACCACACCGGCCACGAACATGGCACTCTGCAGCAGCGTGACCTGCAGATCTGCGAACTCACCACCCGCAATGCCGCAGGCACTGGTGATGATCAGCAGCGGGGTCAGGTTGCCCACAAACATGGCGCAGACATGCTGCAGACCCAGCGGGATCGCCTGTTTCAGGGACATTTTTGCGTCGAACTGATACGCCGACTCTTCGAGCTTGACTTCCTTCAAATGTTCCACTCTCCTCAAATCTTGACAAAAATCATTCTTTTCGACTGCTTTACCAAAAAAGCGGATTTATTATAGCAAAACTGCGTATCCTTGTAAATTAAGTATGACTTTTTCGTGAACGGCTGCTTCCCGCTGAGAAACACAAAAAGCAGGGCGCTTTGTGCGTTTTTTCCGCTTTGGTCGGAAGAATTTCGCGCAGAACTCCTGCTTTTTTGTTTTGTTTTATTTGATTTTTGTGCGATATGGAAATTTTACAGCGTTCTCAGCCCGTAATCTTTTAAACAGCGCTGGATGCCCTGCTGAGTGGTGTCGAACCGGATGCCGAAGCGTTCCAGTTTTGTGGTGTCCATCACAAGGTTCCGGCCCCAGCTTTCTTCCTCGATCTGCACAGCGATTCCCAGCGTTTCGGCAAACTGCCGGGCGGTGCATACCATGTTTTCGGCATTGCCGCTGCCAAAATTGTATACGCCGCCTGGCAGCGCCATGGCAGGCTCCAGATTTTCGATTACCTGCCGCACATAGGTCACGCCGCGGTGGTCGTTCCGGGAGAAGCGCAGAGCCTCTCCCTTCAGCGCGGCACGCAGAAGATTCAGCGGAAGATTGCCCCGGATGGGCAGCCCATAGCCGGGCAGGTCATACATCCAACTGGCACGCAGATGGACCGAGTCCGGGCAGAGCTCCAGCACACGCTGCTCTGCTTCCAGCTTGTATTGGCCGTAAATGTTTGCGGGATGCAGGGCCAGTGTTTCCGGCAGCGGCCCCTGCTGCTGCACACCGGCATAGACCTGATCCGAGCTGAATGCCACCAGCTTTGCCTTCGTCTGCTGCGCAGCCCGTGCCAGCCAGACTGGCAGCTCCACATTGGCACGGTAAGCTTCTGCCGGATGCTGCGCACAGTAACTGGTATCGGAAAGAGCGGCGGTGTGCAGGATCACATCCGGATGCAAAGCTTCCACCTGTGCACGGGTGAGAGCTTCATCGGCTGTACAGAAAAAGCCTTTTGGAAGGGCGCAAAGCTCGTACTTTCCCTGCCACTGCTGCAAAATGCGGGAGCCGACAAAGCCGCCTGCACCGGTGATAAGAATTTTTTTCATGATAATTTCCTCCTGCAGGGCAATGAAAAAGTGCCCAGAAGCATGACAGCCTGCCGGGCACAGAAATTTTAAAGGAACAGTTCCAGCACGAACACGACGGCACAGCAGGCCACAGATACCTGAAACAGGCTTGCGCCGAACCAAGCAGCTGCAATGCCTACCACCAGCGCCATGGCACCGGCAGCCGGGCTCTGGGTCGCGTTGACAATGGCCGGGAAGGTCATGACCGCCAGCGTCACATAGGGCACATAATACAGAAACGACTGAATGAATCGATTTTTGATGGGCTTGCGGATCAGTGTGAGCGGAAGGATGCGGATGGCATAGGATACCAGCGCCATCACTGCAATGTAAATGTAATGATTATGCGTCATGCTCTGCCTCCTGCTCTTCTGGATTTACCGGAAAAAGAACTGCTGCAGCGCTGGAAATGAGCACTGTGAGCAAAATGGTGCGCGTGCCCTCCGAAAGAGCGGAGATACCCGGCAGGTAATTGCACACAAAGCTCAGTGCAAAGCTGATGGCAACAAGTGCAGCTACCACCCTGCTCTTACGCGCCGGAGGAATGATGATGGCAAGGAACATGCCGTAAAGGGCAACGCTCAGCGCACTGACAGCCCGCAGCGGCAGCAGATTGCCCGCAATGATGCCCAACGCTGTACCGATGGCCCAAGCCGGTGCCGCCAGCAGAATGGCACCGTAGGTATAATATGGGTTCAGGCTGCCGGGCCGTGCAATGGTGATGCCAAAAAGCTCGTCTGTCACATCATAACCGATGAGCAGCCTGTGCCAGAAGGGTGTGCCCGGCGCAAAGCGCTGGGCCAGTGCGCAGCTCATGAGCAGATAGCGCGCATTGGCGATCAGTGTGATGATGGCCACTTCCAGATAGGTCGCATTGGCCATGATGATGGCAAATGCAGCGTACTCGCCTGCCGAAGCGTTGTTCAGTAGGCTGACCAGAAAGCCCTGAAACGGGGTAAAGCCTGCCCGGCGGGCCGCAATGCCCAGCGAGAAGGAAACAGCAAAATAGCCCAGCGCAATGGGAACGCCATCCCGCATGCCCTCACAGAAAATCTTTTTGCTGAAAGCCCAAACCGGCCTTTCTGCATTGACAAGCTCCGGGGCAAGGAGCTTACTTTTGGAATTCATCTTTGTTTTTTTACTCCTTTCCTATTTCAAACACCGCTTTTTATTATACTCTCCCGCACACAGAGAAGAAAGGGCTTTTTCACTTTCTTTTCGGCACAAAAGGAAAACGCCGCCTGAAAAGGCAGCGTTCTTCGTCGATTTATGCGCCCGGCACCAGAAAATGCATCGCCTGCGGCAGGACCTGCGTACCGGCTTCCAGCCCATTTGCCGTCAGGATCTGTGCCGGTGACACATGGAACCGTCTGGCAATGCCGAACAACTCCTCCCCTGCCTGTGCATAGTAGATGCGCAGTGCGATCTCCGGGTCCGGAGTCGTCAGCGGTTCGCCCAGCTCAATGCTGCCGATGCCCGAATGTGTGCTCCGGCAGAGGATGGCTCCTTCGGCACGGGCGGTGACCGTCACTTCCAATGTGCCGCCAGTGCAGCTGCACTGGATGTTCTCGGTGCTCAGCCAGCATTCCGGGCTGAACTGTGCACCCGGCGGAGCTTCTACTGCAAGCGGAAAGACAAGCTCCAGTGTTTTTTCGTAGCTTTCCAGCTCAGCAAGACTGTTCTCGGCAAAGGCGGTAGCAACGGCACGCACCGTAAAGGCCCAGCCGTCGCGGTAAGGTGTTACCTGCGCCGGTCCATAAGACACAAAGCAGGCGCGCAGCTGAGCATCCGCATCTGGCAGCGGCCCGGAGGCCGTGGAAGATGCTGTCTCGTTCAGCATACAGGCAAGATCTTCTGCTGCCAATTCCTGCGGCGTGACGGCGGTTTCAAACTGCGTAGAAAAGGCATCCGCTACGTATTGCAGCTGGCAGGGCCGCCATGCGTGCAAATGCATCATCACGCTGGCTGTCAGTTGGCCGCTGGCTTCCTGTTCGCCCTCCGCAAGGGCAAAGCCAACCGGCTCCAGCACGCACATGCATCTGCAGTCCTCTGCCACGCCTTCCAGATCCACCACTTGATTGAACGGCAGGGATGCCGCCTGACTTTGCAGGCTGCTTTCGCCTTCCGCGCGCCAGGCGCATTGGGCACGTACCTCGCCCTTGACCACTGCCTTGCCCGCCAGCAGCTTTACCTCCCGCACGGCGGCGCTGCCGGTAATATCCAGAATGGCTGCGGGCGGCTTTGCAAAAACAAGCTCCCCTTCCACAGTGACCAGCTTTTCCAGCACCGCGGTGCTGCGCACGCCGTTCAGCGTCTGCAATTTCTGTTCAATGCCGCCATCGGCCAGCGCCGTGATCAGTTCCTGTTTATCCTGTGTATGGATAGTAACTACAAGACCATAGGCTCCGCGCACCTCGATGCGGTGCGGGTTTACTGCCCGGCAGTTGAGGTATTCGGTCTGCCCTTCTACCATGGCCATCCAGCTGGTGAAGGAAAATTCCGGCACCTCCAGCTGCTTTGTAAACGGCAGCTTCTGCTCGGTCTGGCAAAGCCCGGCCCCATCCTCGCCCTGATAAAACACAGTGCAGCGCAGATAGCCTTCCAATGTAAGCCGCCCGGGCTGCAGCTGCTTTTGCAGCACCACCGGTTTTGCAAAGCATTTGACCAGCTTGAACACCGGCGGAAGATAATCTGAAATCAGGATCTCGGTTTCCAGCGGAAGTTCTGCCTTGACGGTGCAGCTCGTGCCTGCCTGCGGCAGCGTATCCCGAAAGATCTTCAGTTCCATGCAGTGTGCTCCTTTCCCTGTCCGTCTCTACTGGAAAGGTATGCACATGCTTTGCAGGATATGCGCGCAAAAAAGGCACCGTGCAAAACGCACGATGCCTTTGGGCCTTTTGAAACAATCAGATCGTTTTGCGCAGGACAGCCGTCTGCATTACATGGTATTTCTGCATCAGCCGGACGGCAGCCGGTGTGATCTTCTCGCCGCTGACCACAATGGGGATCGCAGGCGGGCAGGAAACCGTCGGCATAGCGCAGATACGCCCCACCGCCTGCTCTGTGGGCACCTGCTCCTGCGGGGCAAACACGGCCTGCCGGATACTGCAGCAGGTGTGCAATTCGTGTTCCAGCTCCAAAAGCTCACGATCGTTTTTTTCCGGAAGCGGGAACGGTCCTGTAAGGTTTTCCACAATGTGGAGAACGGCAGAAGTCAGCCGTTCAAAGTCCTGCGGCGGATTTGCCGGGGTGAACATCAGCACAACATAGCGCGGGTCGGCATATTCGCACTCGACCTTTGCGCAGCGCAGCGCTTCTGCAAGCTCTGTGCCGGTCATGCCCAGTGTAGCAGCATCCAGCGTGACCTTGAGAGGTTCGCTTTCCAGTGCCAGCGGCTCCGGGCAGTGTTTTGCCGCAGCGGCTTCGTTCAGCTCCCGGCGCAGGCGGGTCAAATATCCGCAGCACTGCAAAAGCCGCAGCGGATAACCCTCCGACAGAACCTGATTGCATTTGTCCAGCGACTGCAAGATCAGGTAAGACGGACTGGTGGAACCAAACAATGCCAGTGCATTGCGCACAGCGGCTTCGTCCTGAATGGGGGCATTTTTGCCCAGATGCAGGTATGCGCCGCCAGTGACAACGGGCAGCGTTTTATGGCCGGAGTCGCAGCACATGGCCGCGCCCAGCGCAATAGGATGCTGACCGCCCTGCGGCAGAAAACGCAGGTAAGCACCGTGGGCATTATCCACCAGAAGCGGAACTCCAAAATCCTTGCACACTTCGGCCAGCGCTGCAATATCCTGCACGCCGCCCAGATAATCCGGACTGGTGATGTAGACGCCAAAGGGCCTTTTGCCCTGCTGCGCCAAACCCTGCAGAGCACCTGTCAGCTTTGCAGCTGACACCGGGCAGCTGCAAAGTGCACCGGCATCCTGCGGCGCAGGCCAGAGCCACTGGATATCAAAATCCAGCAGCGCCGCCGCATACAACAGCGCTTTGTGAGCGTTGCGCGCTGCCAGCAGGACCGGGCGCTGTCCGGCTGCGGGCGCAGCCTGCAGTGCAAGGCACAGCATTGCACGGATGCACTGGGACGAGCCCTCTGTGCTGTAATAGGTATGCACCGTGCCGAACAGCCGGGTAGCGTTGGCTTCGCTCTGGGCAATGATGCCGTCAGCCCCATACAGTTCATCCGCACCCTTTATTTCGGTAATGTCCCACGGCTCAAAGCCCAAAAGGCTCTGGCCCTTGTGGCCGGGCATATGCAGCCGCGAGGTGCCGGACTGTGCGTAACGGCGCACAAAATCCACAATAGGCGTGGTCGTGCTCATTCGCAGGCTTCGCCATCAGCACAGGCGTTACAGGTGGAACCAAGCTCAATAGGCACCTCGATGCCCTTGGCGGCAAGTTCCTGATTCTCAGCGACCTTGATCATGATAGCGCATTCCATTCGCTTTTTGAACAGCTCACAGCCGTACTCGTACACGCCGGTGATATTGCCGGTGGCATGGTAGGAGTTGGCTGCACAGCCGCCGGAGCAGTACAGCTTTGCCCAGCAGTCCTGACACTCCTTGCGGGCATAGGCGTTGCAGTGCTTGAACTCATCCCGCACAACGGTGTTGGTAACGCCCTTCCAGATATCGCCCATCAGATACTTGGGATCACCCACGAACTGGTGGCAGGGATACAAATCGCCCCAGGGAGTAACGGCCATATACTCGGTACCGGAACCGCAGCCAGAGATGCGCTTGTAGATGCAGGGACCGCCGGTCAGGTCGATCATGTAGTGGTAGAAGGTAAAGCCGCGGCCCTCGCGGTTGCGCTTGATCATTTCCTTGGCAAGGATCTCGTACTGTTCCTTCAGGATGGGCAGATCTTCCTCGGTCAGGGCACTGGGGTCGCCGGGCTTAGACACCACAGGCTCCATGCTCAGCTCAGTAAAGCCGAGGTCGGCCATGTGGAAGATATCGTTGGTGAAGTCGGTGTTGTAGTGGGTGTAGGTGCCGCGCATGTAGTAGTTCTTGTCGCCGCGCTTCTTCACGAACTCCTGGAACTTGGGCACGATGGTATCGTAGCTGCCATGGCCTGCATAGTCCTTGCGGAAACGGTCGTTGACCTCTTTGCGGCCATCCAGACTCAGCACCACATTGTGGCACTCCTTGTTGCAGAAATCGATCACATCGTCATCGATCAGCATACCGTTGGTGGTCATGGTAAAGCGGAAGTTCTTGTTGTGGATCTTCTCCTGCTCACGGCAGTAGGCCACCAGCTTTTTGACCATGTCAAAATTCATCAGCGGTTCGCCGCCAAAGAAGTCCACCTCAAGGTTGCGGCGGGTGCCAGAGTTTTCGATCAGGAAGTCCATGGCACGCTTGCCCACTTCAAAGCTCATCAGCGCACGGTCGCCCTGATAGCGGCCCTGCGAAGCAAAGCAGTAGGAGCAGTTCAGGTTGCAGGTGTGTGCAACATGCAGGCACAAGGCCTTGACCACTGTGTTGCGGTTTTTAAAGTCGAAAGCCATATTCTCATAGGTATCCGGGGTCCACAGCTTGCCTGCTTCCTTCAGGTTGGTCACATCATCGATGCACTGACGCAGATCTTCCTCCGTGACATCCTCGCGGTCTCCATACTTTGCCATCATAGCCGAAACGATCTCGTCAGCAGTATGCTCCGGGTACATGGCAATGATATCGTATGCAACATCGTCCACCACATGCACCGAGCCGCTGCAGGTGTCCAGCACGATGTTATAGCCGTTCAATTGATACTGGTGTACCATTTTACTCTCCATTCCAATTATACAAAAAAATGCCGCCCGGCAAAGGCGGCAGGGGGTTGCAAAAATTACTTGTTGCTGTTCTCGCACTGCTGGTTAGCCACGCCGCAGGAGGTCTTGCAAGCGGACTGGCAGGAAGTCTGGCACTCGCCGCAGCCGCCGGTCTTAACGCTCTTGGTCAGGTCACGAGTAGCAATGGTCTTAATACGTTCCATAATAGAAAACCTCTCTAACTCTCAAAATTTCATCGCGCCGGACAAAGCCCAGTACGCATTTATCTTTGCTTATGATAACACGCAAGGGGCTTTCTGTCAAGATTTTTATGCTGCCAACCTGTTCAAACCTGTCCAGCAGGCTGATACTTCGTCAGGACGGTGTGCAGCCCCAGCTCCCGCGCCCTGGCCAGTAAGTACCGGTAGCGGCACAAAAGCGCCTGCCGCTCGTAAATGCGCTGCTCGATCAGGTCTGTATCTACCTCCAGATCAAACATCATCTCATTGCGCCGCAGGCAGAACAGACATTCCTTCAGCTCTTCTTCCAGTTCTGGGTGATAGCGTTCGTGCTCGGTATCCCGCGGGATGCGGCTCGAAAGCAAAGTTTGGGTGTTCTGGGCATGGGTTCGTTCCAGCATAGGCCGTCCTCCTCTTCTTTGTGTATCTTGAAGGTTTGTACATTTTAGTATATGAAGAGACCGGTGCAGAATATGCCAGTTTATGGTAAAGCAGAAACTTCTCCGCTGGTGCGCGCATTTTAAAAAAGTTTGCAATTTTTTCAAAATCACGCTTGACAAGTATCACTTTTCCGCGTATAATAGCACACGTTGAGCGGCTCACACTGCGAAACGCAATCGAATATTGGGGATTTGCATAGTGGTAGTGCGGTAGACTCTGACTCTACTTGTGGGAGTTCGATTCTCTCATCCCCAACCAAAAGCCATCCGGTTTATGCCGGATGGCTTTTTTCGTTCTATATTGTTATACAAAAACAGCGTACCGTCTTTGCGACGGTACGTCCATTTTTATGCAGTTATTACAGAATGCTAATGCGGCCTGCGCCGTAGGGATTCTCGTAATCCAGCAGATAGCCCGGGTAATCGGCCAGCGGGCTGTTTGCGGTGGTCAAATGCGGCAGACCCTCTGCATCTACACCGCCAAAGGTCATGGCATAGGTAGACATCACAAGGTAATCCTCAGACACATAGTCCTTGATCAGCTCTGCGCCATCAAACATGGCAAAGCCATCGCCCAGATTGCGCAGAGTGTAATTCATGCCAGCCAGAGCGTATGTCTTGCTCTCGTCCAGCGGTTCATAAGTACCGGAAGCCTTGTTGTAGATCTTCACGTTCTGCACGCGCGGAGTGCCGGTGGCACTGCCAATCCAGACATTCTTCTCGTCGGTCTGCACGGTGTTGGGGATATCGGCGTGGATCTCGTAGGAAGCGCCTGCCACATGCAGGAAGCCGCCGTTCTCCTTTTCCGTTCCGGCAAAGCGGGCTGCAAACTCCAGTGCATCCTGGATCTGCTTGCCGGTGACAGACATCAGACAGGCCACATTGCCAAACGGGCTGACCTGCTTGCAGGTCTTGAAGGTCCAGTAGCCGGCTTTCTCATCGGCGCGGATGCCGCCGCCGTTCATGATAGCGATGTCACAATGCAGCTGTTCCACCTCATTGAAGTAGGAGTAAATGCCGTCGGCCACGAAGTCGCCGAGATTCGTCTCTGCCATGCGGATGCGGCGCTTGCCAGTCTCGGGGTCGGAGATGTAGAAGTTCGTATCGGCAACAGCGATCTTCTCACCCAGCATGTCGTCCACAGAAGCGACCCATGCGTTCTGGATATCGGCAACGGCACTGTCGGAGCCTTCGTAAGAGGAGATCAGACGGGTGGCAATGGAGCCGTCAGCCTTGATGGTCATTTCGCCAACATTTGCAAAATAAGAGCCGGTCTGGGTCAGGGCGACAGCCTTGCCGGACAGATCCTTCACCCACTCACACTCCATCTTGGTGTGAGAATGGCCGTCGATGAATGCATCGAAGCCGGAGGTGTGCTCGATGACTTCCTTGCTGGTCCAGGGCGAAGAGGAAGGATCAACGCCCAGATGGCCCAGACCGATCACATAGTCAGCCAGAACCTTGGCCTTATCAATGGACTTCTGCACAGCCTTGTACAGCTTCTGGCCGTCGTCACCGCCCAGAATATCATAGATATAGCGGCTCTGGCTCTTATCCATGAAGTAAGCCGGAGTAGACTTGGTGAAGGTCTCGGGCGTGGTGATGCCCACAAATGCGATCACGCGGCCGCCGATGGTGAAGTATTTGACATCCGGCAGAACGCGGTTGCCCAGCGGCAGATTGACCCAGTTGCTGGAGAGGTACGGGAAATCTGCCTCAGCCATTACCTCTTTTGCACGGGCCATGCCGTAGTCGAATTCATGGTTGCCGGGCGTAGCAACATCGTAGTCAGCGGCGTTCATCAGCTGGATGATGGATGCACCTTCGTCCATGGAACCATATGCGGTACCCTGAATATGGTCGCCCGCATCTACCAGCAGGACATTTTTGCCTGCATCCTGATAGCTCTTTTTCAAAGCTGCGATGGCAGCATAGGTCAGTTCCGGCGATTTTTTGTCGATGTAAGTATGAACATCGTTGGTGTACAGGATCGTAATGTCCTTAAAGCTGCCGGGGTAACATGCAGACGCAGCGGGTGCGCCCAGACTTACGGCAGCAACGGCCGTGGTAACACCTGCGGCTTTCAGGAAGCTGCGGCGGGAGATAAGCTGTTTCATGGAAAAACGACCTCCTCTTAAAACTCTCTTTTGTTTTTATCGGGCGCACAGAACCAGCCCGACGCTTATTATGTTAAGCATAACACACAAAACACCCAAGAACAACCCGGAATCGCACAATTTGTTCATAATTCACGGTACTAAGTCACACTTTTTGTGCAACATTATTCCTCTTCAGGGCAAAAACAGCCCGCATCTGCAGCCAGTCGTTGACTGCAAAAGCGGGCTGTTTTCAAAGGGGATTCAAAAATGGATCAGAGCAACGAGCTCAAATCGCATTGTATTCCTTGAGGAATTTCTCAAGGTCGGTACCCTCGATCTTTTTCAAAGCTTCCTTCATGGCAAGGCGCGGGATGAGCGGCAGATCCATGTCGGTGATCTTCTTGCCGTCGCGCAGCTTGACCGTTGCATCGATCAGGGCACGTACATCATAGGTGCTGCCCCAGACCTCGGGCACACCGCGGTCGATGTCCAGCAGGGTGTACACAGCTTCCATACCGGTGCGCATGGAGTATTCGGTGGTGAAGATGGTGTCACGGCCGGTCTCGGCGAACTGACCCAGGAAGGCAAAGTTGACAGCACCCTCCGGCACGATATCAGGACGGTCGCCCATCGCACGCGGCATAAAGAATGCATCGATATACGGCATCATGACCGGGATGGTGTTGGCACTGTGCTCGGCCAACTCTTCGATCTGATCCTCGGGCACACCAATGTGGTACAGCCATTCCATGCACAGTTCCTTGCCGGTGCAGTCACGCATGGCCTTTTTGACGTAGTTGCCGGGCTTATCACTGAACAGGCCGTAGACCCAGACGCACAGCTGGTTCTTGGGCTGGTCTCGGAACTGCTGCTGACGGTTCAGCGTCCAGCTGAGCAGCCAGTTGGAGTCCTTAACGGTGACGATGCCGCCGGTGACGGTGTGGCCACTGAACGGGTCACGCTTGCAGATCTTCTGGATATACTGTGGGATCTTGTCGTCCAGCGTAGTGATGGTGGCGCTTTCCCAGTTGGAATGTTCGGGGTCGGAGCAGAACTTTTCAGGATTGCCGAATGCAGGGTCCTGTGCAGCGATCTTCTTCCACAGATCCCAGCCGTTGCCCGGCTTGATGGTGGGATCAAAGCCTGCTGCCTTGTCCTGTGCGCCCATCGTGCAGCTTTCCACGCAGCCGCCGTTGGTGATGAACAGCAGATCATTTTCGGTCAGGTCAATGGTGCTGATCTCACCTGCGTGCTCCACAACCACGCTGCTTGCCTGCTTGCGCTTGCCATTGATATCAAATTTCACGTCCACGACCTTGGTCTCATAGTGGAACTGCACGCCGTGGTCCTTCAGGTAAGTGACCATGGGCAGGATGATAGATTCATACTGGTTGTAGCGGGTAAAGCGCAGGGCGGTGAAATCCGGCAGGCCGCCGATGTGGTGGATATAGCGCTTGAGATAGAGCTTCATTTCCAGAGCACTGTGCCAGTTTTCAAAGGCAAACATGGTGCGCCAGTACAGCCAGAAGTTGGAGTTCAGCACTTCATCATCAAAGAAATCGGTGATCTTCTTATCCTGCAGCTGCTCGTTGGGGGTGAAGAAGAGCTTCATGATCTCCATAGCACCCTTATCAGACAGGCCGAACTTGCCATCGGTGTGGGCATCCTCGCCGCGGTTGACGGTAGCACGGCACAGTGAATAGTTGGGGTCTTCCTTGTTCAGCCAGTAGTACTCATCCAGCACACTGGCACCCTCGGTCTCCAGAGACGGAATGGAGCGCAGCAGATCCCACATGACCTCGAAGTGGTTATCCATCTCGCGGCCACCGCGCATCACGTAACCGATATCGTATTTGTAGCCGTCGCAGGCACCGCCGGGGATGGGGTCTTTCTCAAACACATGCACATGCTCGCCCTTCATCTGGCCGTCACGCACCAGATAACATGCAGCCGTCAGTGCGGCCAGACCGGAACCAATGATATATGCAGATTTATGATCGACACCCTCCGGCTTTTTAGGAGTTGCAAATGCTTCATAGTTGCCACTGGAATAGTACATAGAAAAGCCTCCCTGCTTTTTATTGCTTTTTTCGGCATCCTTGCGCCGTCCTTATGGCAACAGTATACCCCGCGTCGCCGCAGCAGACAACAAACAAACTTTAGCAGGTGTATAAATTTTATACAATCATTCTGTTTTGCTGGAAATACGTACAAATTGTGACAAAAGCCGCCCTAATAGCGAATCGTTCTGTGATATAGAGTGCTTTATAAACCAGTTTCAGCAAAAAGAAAAGCGCCCAGATTTCAACGAATCCAGGTGCTTTTTGTTGGTGGAGGCGATGGGAGTCGAACAATTAAATTTGATATTGCTACGTCAAAAATAGGAGGCGTTATGGCTCTATCACTTTGCATTTGCGCTTGTTGTGCGGCTTGCAAAATATCCACTTGTGCTAGGGTACAAAAAATAGTGTTACCAGAAATGTTACCAAAATCAGCCCTGCGCTTTCTGAAAAGCTGCTGTTGTTGCGGCTGCCAAATCTTCACGCTGCCCCTGCAATTCATGCCGGTATACACCGGATGTGTCCATGTTCTTGCTATGTCCCACGAGCATCTTCAGCTGGCTGTCAGTCAGGACGCTGGATTCGACACTGACAAAGGTGTGCCGCAGCTCGTAAAGTGAAACTTTCGGCTCAAGCCCGTTTGCTTCCTGATAGGATTCCCAGCGGCGATAGAGCGCATGTTCTGACGGGATCTGAAACAGCGGGGTATTGTAGTTCAGAAGTATACCTTGAGCCTTCAGAAGCTGCACCTGTGCCTCGTATGCCTCGCGAGCTTCCTTGCCCATGTCAAAAGAGCGGATTGCATTTTCGTTTTTTCCGGTCGTCTGTTCCCGGTGCACGTTGATGCTTCGCCGAAGGTTGACCGTGTTCCCTTTGATGTCACCATACCAGAGACCAATCAGCTCCCCGGGGCGCAGGCCGGTCGCAACTGCAAAGCGATAGGCGTAGATGTACTCGTCAAATACCGGCTTTCCGTAGTAGGTACGGGTATCTACGCTAAACAGCACCTTCAGAGCGGTGGGCTGAAGAATTGTGCGTTTTCCCATTCTCGCATTCTTCGGGATAGACAGATCAGGATGCAGTGTCGTGTACTTGTTCCTTCTGCACCACTTGACAAAGGCCGTTTCCGCCGCCCGAATCGTCATAAGCGTCTTTCGGCTCAACGGCTGGTTTGAGATGGGCTTGCGCTGGTTCTTTTTCTGTGAGCGCTTCCGGAACGAAACGTCGATTGCCTTTTGAAGGTCGCCCTCGGTCAGCTCGTCAATGCGGATGTTCCCGCAGGTCGGCAGGATATAGCAGTCCCCGTAACGCTGGCATTGTGTCACATAGGATGTCCCGCAAGTCAGCTTCAGTTCTTCTACCCACTGGGCATAGAGGGCAGCTACCTTCTTTTTTCCGTCTCTGATGCTATCGTCAAGCCAGGCATCGGCCTTTGCGTTGGCTTCCCGCTGGCCGGTGCGGCCAGGCGTGCTGCTGTAAAACCGTTTGCGGGTGCCGTTCTTCTGCACCGCAATGCACCAACGCTTTTCCTTCTCGACCCAAAACGCTGTGTTTGTCCTCTTTTTCATTGTTTTCACCTCCAAAAGGGTACACTTTGACAAGCCCGCCCAAAAGAGGTATAATCGCAGTGTCGAGTGTGCGATGACCCCGCAAGGGTGAGCCGCTTATCTTAACTCCCTCGGCGTTAGCGCGCTGGGGGAGGTTTTTATTTAAGCAACCAATCCGCAGAAACTTCAAAGTATCTTGAAATATCCAGAATCATTTTAATGCTTGGTTCCATTTTTCCTGTTTCATAATTCGATATTGTAGTCCGGCTGACATGAAAGATTTCACCAAGTTGCTGTTGAGTGAGCCTCTTTTCAGACCTCAACTCACGAAGATTATTTTGAAAGCTCATACAATCCCTCTGTGTGCGAAAATCGTGAATCGTCTTTCAATGGTGACTACTTTATGATACAATCACCATGGAGAAAGGAGACTGCCCTATGTGGAAGCTGTTGAACATTCTATATCGTATTACTTCCTATGTGCTTTTTCTTGCTATTCTTTTGGGGGCCTCTTGTAAATTTCTCACTTTTTTCTTTTTTCACGATTTTATTCCTTTTACAGTCGAACTTTTACTTGTTATTTTTTCGTTGATTCTTCTCAAGAACTACCGTCCCTATGATTTCCCTCATTGGACGAAGGAAAAATAACCACTTTAGAGTCGGGCTCTTGAAGTTCAAGAGCTCGACTTGCTTTTTGCAGCTTTTCCAATTCCTGGTCTGTCGGCATTTTTTGAAGAACACTTTCTTCCTTTTCTCTGGCAATCTGAATACGTTTTAATTCATTATCCAGATCAATTCCGCTGATTTCTTTTTTTAACTTTTCTGCTTCCAAACTTTTAATGCTGTTATCATGTTTGCGGTTGCATACCCATTTGATCAACCCTCTAACAGACGGAATATCAATTTTCAGCCCTGACACTTCATAGCTACCGCCAAAAAGCACCGCAAAGATAAATAAGAACGCAAACCAATGTTCCTGAATAAAATCCATTCCCTGAGAGAATGCAACAACATAGTCTCCCGGAGAATTCAAATTCGTTGTTATTGAAATGTCTTCATCTTCATTAAGAACAGAAAAAATCTCAGTTATGTAATAACAAAATGTCGCAAAATCACGACCTTTTATTTTTCTTTTTGTATTCACGCGAAAAACGGCATGGGTTTCTCCGTTGTAAACATACAAATCAAAACAAGTGTTTAAAACTGGAATAGCATAGTCACTGATTGTGGACAAACTATGGTGGTTCAGCATTGCACGCGCCAGCATTGGTGTCAGTCTGAGCTCTTCGACTTCTTTTATAATTTGAACTTTTCGACGCTTCACATAAGGACATTCAATTCTATTTTGCTTATGAAAGCCCGCAGCAATTTGGGCGTCTGCCTCTAATTCTTTTTTTATTGGATCCTGAATGTCCTGTTTTTCAAAGTATTCTCCAATTATTCCGAAGGCGACTCTTTTATCGCCCAAAATCATAACCAGATCGCCAGCCTGCATTTCGCTCGCAAAACTATAGCATTTGTTTATAGCGGCACCTGGCCGTTTATCAGCGTAATTTAGCTCTACTGCTTGACGCAATTTTTCTTCTGTATCTTGTGTGATATTACTTTGAAGAACTGCATTCCAGCCAATTGCGATATACCCATTATGAATGTATTCGCTGTAGTATGCACCCGACTTTGTCCGGATCATCCAAAACGAGCAGGTATCAGGAACCTGAACAACATGCACTTGCTGGTTGATTTTTTCAACAAGCTGAAAATTATATTCTTCCATTTTCTTCCTTTCGTAACTGCTGCATTGGTGACGCAGCGGCATTTATTTTATTGAGCAATGTGCAAAGTTTGTATACTGCCTCAGTTTTTCAGATTTTTCACCGCCCGGTCAAAATCCGACACGATCTTTTGCGTGGGGTTGAATAGATCATACTCGGCTTCCGCTTTCTGCTTTGCCTGACGGGCAGATATCTTGCCTTTGTCCGGCAAAATATCGTACCGCCGGAAGGACAAAAACTCGTTGATGCTGGCAGCAAACTGTTCCATAGTGAAGGTATTTTCCCGCTCGATCAGATCCTCGATATAGTCAAAGTAACCGGAAACGGTGCGTTCCAGCTGCCGGATCTGCTTCTCGGACAGGTAATTTTTTGCAATGGACACATCCGATTTGAGCACACGCCCCTCTGGTGCGTACTTCCATGTGGTTAGCCCCATGTGCTCCTTGGTGTGGTCGGCCTTGCTGTACACGATCTCTGCCGCCGTCTGGCCGGTGATCGCATAGTGGAACTTGTTCTGCACCATGGCATAGAAGTCCCTGGTCACCGGCGCGTTGCGGTCATAGTCGATGCTGCACTCTGCAAAGATATCCGTCACCTGCTGCCAGATCCGGCGCTCACTGGCGCGGATGGATCGAACACGCTCCAACAACTCACGGAAATAATCCTTACCGAAAGCGTCCTTGCCCTGCTTCAAGCGCTCGTCATCCAGCACAAAGCCCTTGGTCATATACTCTTTGAGAATGCCGGTAGCCCAGATACGGAACTGCGTAGCCCGGCGGGAGTTGACACGGTATCCCACAGAGATAATGGCATCGAGGTTGTAGAAGTTTGTTTCTCTGGTCTGCGTCTTATCGTCCAGAGCACCGTGATGTGTGGTTGTTTCCATTTTGGAAACAACCACTTTTTCGTCCAATTCGCCTTCTTCAAAAATATTTTTAAGATGTTTACTGATAGCAGGTTTCTGTACGCCGAACAATTCGGCCATGCCCTGCTGTGTCAGCCAGATGCTTTCGTCCTTCACAACGGCATTGATCGAAACATCTTCCTCCGCAGAGCGATATATCAAAAACTGAAAGTTATTTTCCATCCTCTATCCTTTCACACCAACCCACGGCAACACCCTACCGCCAGCCCTTCAATGACCTTCTCCTCCAGCTGCTGATCCGCAAGCACCATGCTTTGCGTTGGCGCGCCGGGGGAGTTTTTGTTTAGTTTACATCAGTTATTCAAAGCCTTTGCGCGCACAGTCGGGCTTGCTGCCTTGAACAGATCATATGCGTTCAAGACATCCGTAATTGCCTGACGCTCTTCGGGGGTGACTGTGTGGTCGATGCTGCCACCATCGCCGCTGTATCGGATAATGATTTCATCAGCGCTCAAAATATTCTTAAACCACTGGATATCTTCATCATCGCCCATAAAAGATGTCAGTTCCCAGTACTGCTTTCCATCATAGCCACGATCCACATCCGTCCAATCAATCGTGTAGGTATATTTATACTCGCCCGCGCGAATCGTAATCGTGTCCAAGTACACATATTTGTTGCCGCTACACAGAACCATGAAAAACATTGACGGATCATTGGTGCTGCCATTTACAAAGAAGGGCAGTATATAGCTTTTGCCTTGATTGCTCAGTCGGTCTTCCGTGGGTGACACATAGCTTCTTGCGTCCTCGACCTTATCATAACTGATTTTCAGCTTTGCAAGAGCGTCTTTCAGTCCAAGCACCTGCTGGGCTTCTGCCAACACCGCAAAGTTACTGACCTGCGCCTTGCTTGCATCGTCCAATTCGTTATAAGCATTTACAGCAGCCACAATTGCCGGGCGGCGGGCAGTCGTGACGGTTCCGATTTGGTTGATCAGGCTTTCCACCTGCGCTACCGTCGCAGTATTGCATTCTTCAAGAGCGGCTGTGCTCATATATTCTGCTGGGCTGACAGCCATTGCCGGCGCTGCCACAGATACAAGCGTTGCGGCAATGCACAGTGCTGCAGCGGTCTTTTTCATAGTTTTCTTCATACATAACACTCCTTCGCTATATAGACTGGAATGACTCCGATAATCCAAAATTACCCTACCCAGTGCGTCCAGCCTACGGCCTTGCCCTCAATGTGCACCTCTTCCAGCTGGGGGCCGGCGTAGATCATGGGCGCATAAGCCGGGTTTGCGGGCATCAGGGTCAGCGTGCCGGGGTTGTAATATACCCGCTTGAGAGTGGCTTCGCCATCAATGCGCACCGCTGCGATCTCGCCGTTCTCCACCTCCGGCTGGATGCGGATATACACCACGTCTTTATCGTGAATGCCGGCATCCACCATGCTGTCACCGTGGCAGGTCAGGGAAAAATCGCACCGGATGTTCTCCGGCACGTCCACCATTTTTTCAATGTTCTGCTCTGCCGTGATGGGTTCCCCACAGGCAATGCTGCCGATCAGCGGGATCTTCTTCATCTTCGGCATCGGCTCAAAGCCCGGGGGGATGGGACGGGATGCAGGAGCGGGCTGGGCATCATCCAAAATTGCACTTTTGGGGATACCAAAGTAATTTGCCATTTTCTCCACTGCGCCCATGCGAGGTATTTTTATCCCGAGTTCCCAAGTGGACACCGCTTTGTCGCTGACACCTGCAATCTTGCCAAGGTCAGCCTGTGATAGCTCGTGTTCCAATCGGATTTTTTTAATATTTTCAGCGATGCTCAATTGAATCACTCCTTATATGTAGAGATTACACCAAAAGTAGAGCTATGTCAACATTTATTTTAAAATTTTCTACTTTAAGTTCTTGACATTCTACTAAAAGTGGAGTATAGTATTCTCGAACCCAGACGAAAGGAGGTGTGAACTTGGGATTCACCGTTAAACAAGCCCGCCAGTACGCCGGTTTCACACAGCGTGAAATGGCAGAAAAGCTCGGAATTTCGCGCGATACATACCGCAAAATCGAGCAATCGCCCGAAGACGCTACCGTCGCCACCGCGAAAAGAATCAGTGAGGTCGTCGGCATTCCCATCGACCAAATTTTTTTCGCCAGTGCATCTACTTAAAGTAGATTATTTAATTCATCCAAAAGGAGGTGAAAAACATGAAAATCAAAATCATTGGTGAACCCAAAGAAATTGCCGCCCTTGTATTAGCGGTACAAGGGCGGCAAAATCGCGAGGTGTTAGCCATTGGTGAGATCAGTGCCAAGGGTCACAGCAATGATCTGGTCACAAAAGACAGTCAGAACAGGGAAATTCACAACGGGACTTGTGGTTTCCAGACGAGCATCCTTTAGCAGAATAAACTCACAGCTTTCACCCGTCTGCGGACTTTCTTCTTCAGCAGAAGCAGCTTTGGAAACGGCCTTGAGAGCTGAGGAGTTAACTGTCTGCGCAACGGCAATGTTCGGATTGCTATTTTCCTCATCAAATACGGGGATACCGCTGATCATGCCAGCAGGTGTCGCCAGAAATAAACGGTTCTTTGCAAATTCTTTGAGGGAAATGGTATTTGCATATCCAGTAAGAACAGCCATTTTAGTCAATGACAAGCTCATGTTTTTTCACCTCCTTCCGTTTTGGGGTGTCTTTATGATAGCACATCCATAGTGAAAAATACATACTTGCCAGCCATCCAAAGGAGGTGAAGAAGATGAAGAACCACGAAATGCAAATCTTTGCTCTTTGCATCCAGATTCTGGCATTGATTGTCATTTTACTAAAGAAATGAACATCGATGCAGCCGCAATCAAAATTGCGATCACATTGCATACTCGGTTGAATCTATTTTCTTTGGCCTGATCTCTCATCTCTGCATCATGCTGTTCTTGCAACTTGTGCAGAACTTCGCAATGTTCTTTCTGGCTCTGCTCAAATTTTTCTCGCAGTTCACGCAGGTCTTCGGAAGCCGCTTCCTCAGCATACGAGCTTTTTGAGTGGTCGCAGGCATCAAGTAAAGCTTTCAACCGTTCTTCTGTAAGCTGGCTGCAGTCTGGCTGCTTTACCACAGAGGTAAAAGCAGCCATCTTCGCAGCTTCACGATGATAACCTGTAAGCTTTTCAATTTCTTTATTTTCGCTCATTTTTACCACCTCCTTCTTGTTTTTTCTCCATTTTACCGCAGGAATGAGGTGCACACAAGGATGTAAACCACATGAACAATAACAAAAAGCCCGGCGAACCGCTGGAACCGGAACGCTGGGCGAAGATAGAAAAGGAAGTTCAGGAGCTTAAACGGAGCAGGTCAATCCTCAGCATCGGCTTGTTCCTGCTGAGCGGCCTGTATGGAATCTTAATCCTCTGCATCATCTTGAGAATCATCCGAATCGAGGACACTTTGACCTCGATCATCCAATTCAACGCTCTGGTTGGCGAGCATCTCCAAAGCCTCGGCGATTCGCTCATTCGTATCCTCAACGATTTTGAAATGCTCCTCCGTGCGCTGTCTGAAGTTTTCTGACCTTTCTGCTTCCTCTCGCTGTATTTCGAGCATTTCCTGTTGATATTCTGCCGTTGCAGACCATGAAGATTCTTCCTTTTTGTCATGTTCGCTGGACAATGCCTGACCTGCCAAAAACAGAAGAATTGTAACGATGATGAACAACCCCAATGTCACCGAGACCACTGCTGCAGCCACCGGCACCGGTTCCTCCACCCAGTGGAAGGACAAGAGCCCGCAGCAGATCCTGAAGGACGTGAACGACCTGCTGAGCGCTGTGTGGGCTTCCTGCGAGTATGACACCGATGCCATCCCCAACCACATCCTGCTGCCTTATGAGCAGTACAACTACATCCTGACCACCATGGTGTCCGATCTGGCATCCGAGACCATTCCTATGCGAAGGATGGGAGCAAGGCTCTGAGCAAGAACTTCCACGTCCGGGAGTTCAAGTGCAAAGACGGCAGCGACCCAATCTTTATTGATGACGAGCTTGTGGCTCTACTGCAAAAAATCCGGGATCACTTCGGCAAGGCTGTGAACATCAACAGTGCTTTCCGCACTGCCAGCCACAACGCCAAGCAGAAGAAGGCGGCCAAGTACAGCCAGCACCTTTATGGCAAGGCGGCTGACATCTGGATCGCTGGCGTGTCGGTGGACACGCTGGCGGCCTACGTCGAAACACTGCTTCCCGGCAAGGGAGGCATTGGACGATACCACGCGGACGGTTTTGTCCACGTCGATGTGCGGGAGGTAAAAAGCAGATGGGTGATGTAGTGAAGAATGGAGTTTGCACCATGGTTGGAGTAATCGGCAGTCTGATCGCAAGTCAATTCGGCGGATGGGATGCGGCACTTTCGACGCTGATCCTGTTCATGGCAGTCGATTACATCACGGGGCTTGTGGTCGCCGGGGTTTTCCACGCCAGCCCGAAGAGCAAAAGCGGCACGCTGGAAAGCCGCGCAGGCTGGAAGGGCCTGTGCCGCAAGGGCGAAACACTGCTGATCGTGCTGGTGGCCTGCAGGCTGGATGCCGTGATGGGTTCCACCTTTGTGCGGGATGCCGTTGTGATCGGCTTTATCTGCAACGAGACCATTTCCATCATCGAAAACGCGGGCTTGATGGGACTGCCCATCCCGGCAGCGATCACCAAGGCTGTGGACATTTTAAAGCAGCGCTCGGAAACCGAGCAGAAAGGATAAGCTCTTATGAATGAA
Organism: Faecalibacterium sp. AF27-11BH; assembly: GCF_003603005.1. NCBI lineage: Bacteria > Bacillati > Bacillota > Clostridia > Eubacteriales > Oscillospiraceae > Faecalibacterium > Faecalibacterium sp. AF27-11BH. The sequence goes on along the minus strand of NZ_QVGS01000001.1, from coordinate 58,927 downwards.
TTTCTGAAAGTCGCACTCACTGCCTGCATCCCCGCAATGACCGTCATTTTCGGCTGGGGCCTGAACAAAGGTGTCAGCATTGCAAACGGCTACATCAACAACAAGTTTGAGCAGACCTGTCTCCAGAATGCCGCCAACGCGGTGTTCAACGCCGTCCAGTACGTCAACCAGACCTACGTTGATGCCCTGAAGGAACAGGACAAGTTCGACGAGGCTGCGCAGCGCATTGCCTACAACCGCGCACTGACCGCTGCGAAGAAAGCCCTGACGCAGGAGACCATCAAGTTCATCAAGGAGACCTTTGGCGACCTCGACAGCTACCTGAAGCCGATGATCGAAGCGCAGGTGCGCAGCCAGAAGACCTATATGTGACGTTTTCGCGGCATCACGAAAATGTTAACGCCAACAAGATCATAGTATAGCAGCAGCCCCGGGGAGCCTGACGGTTCCTCGGGGCTGTTTTTGTTTGGCGTGTTTCGACGCTTTACGACGTATATCGACGTAATTGGTAAACTTTAAGTATTTTTCGGTTAGAGTTGACGCATAGAAAGGATGTGTCAACTATGATCGTTTCCGAATTGTCCACTCAGGTCACTGATTTGCTGCGCCCGATGGGCATCACACGCAATCTGAGCGCCTACAGTATCCTGTGCCAGTGTCTTGAGCTGGTCTGTGAGCAGGAAGACCGCCTGCAGGCCGTGGAGAAAGATATCTATACCCCTATCGCCGACCGCAGAAAATGTGAGCCAAAAGCGATTCAAAGCGCTGTCCGCCGGGCAGCTAAAGGTGCATGGCTCACAAACCCGGAGTATGTGCAGCAGCTGGCAGGCTATCCGCTGACTGGGTGTCCAAGCGCGGTACAGTTCATTGAGATGTTGTATAATGCGCTGGTGAGAGCAGTCTGAAAACTTAATAGTGTTACCAAAAACGTTACCATAATAAAGAAAAGAACGCCAATTCCTAACGAAATGGCGTTCTTTTTTCATGGTGGAGGCGATGGGAGTCGAACCCATGTCCGAAAAGAGTTCAGTGTAGGTATCTCCGGGTGCAGGCGATCTACAACATTCCCGCCGCGCCACGCCGATCGTCAGGCTAGCGCATTGGTAGCTTCATGAGTTCCTGCCGGTCCGCAAAGCTTAAGTCCGTTCAGGTGCTGTGTCTAAAGGACGCCCCGGCCCCACACGACACAAGAGTGGGCGGAACGCGCAGCACTCAGGCTGCGAGCAACTGAGAATTGTTATTGTCAGTTAATTTTTTTGGAGGAGTTATAGAGCAGTTCCCCCACTGCTACCCGCTGCCCAGACCTCACTCTCCCCGTCGAAACCTTTACGCCCCCTTATAAAGCACACCTTGCGGTGTGCAGAAAGCTTTGAAAAAGTTCCGCTTCAGGAAGCGGTCTGAAAAAATCAATAGTATTTGCCGTTGGACTTCATGGCACGGTCAATGGAACGCTTTGCATCGCGCTGGGCGGCATCGGCACGCTTATCGTAGAGCTTTTTGCCTTTGCAAAGACCCACTTCCATTTTCACGCGGCCATGTTTGAAATAGAGCGAAAGCGGCACAAGGGTAAATCCCTGCAGCTTGCACTGCTGATGCAGCCGCCGGATCTCACTTTTGTGTGCCAGCAGGCGCCGGACGCGCATCGGATCCTGATTGAACATGTTTCCGTGGTCGTAGGGACTGATATGCATTCCCTTTACCAGCAGTTCACCATCCTCAATATCGACCCAGCTGTCTTTCAGGTTGACCCCTCCGGCACGCAGGCTCTTGACCTCCGTACCTTTCAGTTCAACACCGGTTTCCAGCGCTTCCAGAACGAAGTATTCATGGCGCGCTTCACGGTTTGTGGCAATGGTTTTTGTTGCCGGACGCTCCTTAGTGGGTGCCATTCCGCGCGCCTCCTTTCTCCATTGTGGTTTGTTGTATCAGTATACCATTTTTTTATGGTTTTGCAAGGGCTGTTTTTGAAGAAACTGTAAATTTTTCCCAATTCACAGCTCACCACGGCCAGAAAGTGCACGGTACAAAGTGGTTTCGTCAGTGTATTCCAGACTTGCACCCACCGGCAGGCCGTAGGCCAGACGTGTGGTCTTGATGCCCAGAGGCTTGATAAGCTTTGCCAGATACATAGCGGTGGCTTCACCCTCCACCGTGGGGTTCATGGCCATGATGACCTCTTTCACCTTGCCGTCGCCCAAGCGGGCCAGAAGTTCCTTGACGCACAGCTGTTCGGCAGTAATTCCGTCCATCGGGCTGAGCAGACCGTGCAGCACATGGTACAAGCCGTGATACTCCCTTGTGCGTTCAAACGCCTGCACATCGCGGGGCGTTTCCACCACGCAGATCACAGAAGGATCGCGTTTTGCACTGGCACAGATGGGGCAGATATCCGCTTCTGTATAATTCTGGCAGATACGGCAGCGATGGAGCTTGGTGTGGGCACCCTGAATGGCTCCCGCCAGTGCGGCGGCATCTTCGTCCGACATGCTCAGCACCTGATACGCCATGCGGGTAGCGCCCTTGCGCCCGATCCCCGGAAACTTGCTGAATTCTTCGATCAGCTTTTCCAGCGGGGCAGCAGTATAGCCCATGTTCTTCCCTCCTGCCGGATCAGAGACCGGGGATGTTCATGCCGCCGGTCAGCTTGCCCATTTCAGCTTCGGCAGTTTCGTCCACCTGCTTGACGGTTGCGTTGATGGCAGCAGCCACCATATCTTCCAGCATTTCAACATCATCCGGGTCCACAGCCTCGGGCTTGATGGTGATGGACAGCACTTCGTGCTTGCCGTTCATCTTAACAGTGACCATCTCACCGGCAGCGCTGCCGGTGTACTCGGCAGCTTCCAGCTCGGCCTGTTTGGCTTTCATATCTTCCTGCATCTTCTGTGCCTGACGCATGAGGGCGTTCATATCGGGGCGGCCAAAGCCTGCGGGCATTCTTGCTTTCATAATCGTTTCTCCTTATTGATGCAATGTATTTTTATGATCTCGTTTTCCTTGCGGAATCCTCAATGGACACATCCAACCCCAGCTTTTCCAGTGCACGAAGCGACTGCTCTGCGTTGGAGACCGTTTTGCCAGCGCTCTTTGGTTCATAGGGACCAATGGGCACCGCCGTACCGGACACATCCTTGATCAGCTTTTTGATCAGGCGCTGGCTGTCCTTGTTGGCGCGGATAAAATCGCGGAAGGTCTTGCCGCCGTCGATCAGCACGCGGGTGCCATCAAAGTAAGCCTTGGACTTGCGCAGATAGGTGTAGAGCATGGGATCTTTTTCCTGCAGCTGCTGTACCACCTGCGGCCAGTACGGATACAGCGCAGTCCCTTCCTGCCCGGCATCCTGCGGCTTTTCCGGCACAGGCTTTGCAGCGGGCGTGGGTGCAGGTTTGGGCGGTTCTGGCTGCGGAACAGGTTCCAACTCTGCCGGCATGGGTGCAGCTGGCTGTGCGGCCTGCGCGGCAGGCTCGTCCCAAGGCAGCATTCCGGCCTGCTGCACGGGCGGTTCCTCCGGCAGCGGCGGCAGCTCTTCGGTCTGGACGGGTGAAGTCTGCTCTACAGATATTTCCGACGGCACGGAAGGTTCTGCCTTTACAGGTTTCGGTTCCGCTGCAGGCTGCACCACAGGAACGGACGGTATTGGCGGCTGGGTAGTCGGAGCGCTTGCAAAGGGCTGCACAGCAGTTGCCGAGGCAAACGGCTGCGGCGCTGCGGGTTGAGCTGCAGCACGGACAGGCGCGGCCTGCACAGGAACTGCCTGCGGCTGCTGGGGCGGTTCGGATAAGCCAAATAGTGCAAGTTCCAGCTCGATCCGCTGGTCGCTGCCGCGGGTCATATGTTCCAGCGCACTGCCCAGCGCACGGATGGCACGAATGGCCTCCCGCTGGCCAAGCTGCGGGCCTTTTTCCAGATACAAAGCCTCCTCCTCCGGCGAAACGCCGGACAGAAGGCTCTGCCCGCCCGGCAATGCTGCCAGCATCAAAGCACGATAATGCGCGATCAATTCCTCTGTCAGACGCTTGACATCCACAGACTGCTGGCGAAGCTGTGCCAGCTGGGCCAGTGCTGTGGCACCGTCCTGCGCTTCCAGTGCGTCCGAAATGCGGAACAGATAACTGCGGTCGGTCACACCTGCCATGCGGCGCACCACATCGGCATCGATTTTCGCCGTAACGCCTGCGCAGGTATCCAGAATGGACAACGCATCGCGCAGTGCACCGTCGGCCAGACGGGCGATCAGTTCCGCACCGTCCGGCGAAAGCTCCAGCTTTTCCTCACCTGCAATGTATTCCACCCGGCGGGCGATATCCTCCGGCCCGATGCGGGTAAAATCGTACCGCTGGCAGCGGGAAAGGATGGTGGCGGGCACCTTCTGGATCTCAGTGGTTGCCAGAATAAAGATGACGTGGGCAGGCGGTTCTTCCAGCGTTTTGAGCAGCGCATTGAATGCCGCTGTGGACAGCATGTGCACCTCATCGATGATGTATACCTTATATTTACAGGCGCTGGGAGTGTAAGCTGTTTCGTCGCGCAGGTCGCGGATATCGTCCACACCGTTGTTGGAAGCCGCATCCATCTCCACCACGTCCAGAATGCTGCCGTTATCGATGCCTTTGCAGATCTCACACTCGCCGCAGGGGTCTCCATTGACCGGATGCAGGCAGTTGACTGCCTTTGCAAAGATCTTGGCGCAGGTGGTTTTGCCGGTGCCGCGCACGCCGGTAAACAGGTAGGCATGGCCCACACGGTTTGCCGTGATCTGGTTTTTCAGCGCAGTAACAATGGCCCGCTGGCCTACCACATCCTCAAAACGCTGCGGTCTCCATTTGCGGTACAAGGCACGGTACATGGTTCTCTCCCCTTTCCTGCAAAATAAAAAGGACAGCGCTGACGGGGTTTTGTCCCCGCCTTGCGTAACTCGGCATACGGATGCAGGCTTACTGAAACGCACGAACGCACTGCTTAAGGCTGCTTGGTTCCCCACCTGACCTGGTTCACAGCGAATCCATCGTACAGGACCCGCATCCGTATGCCGAACCACGCAGCAGGCGCTGTCCGACACATCCTTCTGAATGCCAGAATATTGTACCATAAACGCAGGCAGATTGCAAGGGGTGGGAGGTATCATTTCACGGCCCACGCATGAAACGATCAAATAGGATAGCCCAAAGTCAGAAAATGTGATGTTCTCTAAAATCCAAAAAGCGCAGTACATTCTCTGCGCTTTCGCGTTTTGTACTGCGCTTTTCTTTTATCCTGTTATTTTAACGGCATTGATTTTGCAGCAGCCCTTTTTTTCTTACAATGCCACATCCAGTGCCATCATCAGCGCAAATCCCAGCACGATGCTTACAACACCGGCAGGCTCGTCGCCCTCCACGGCCTGCGGGATCATCTCCTGTGCGGTCACGCACACCATACAGCCCGCCGCTGCGCTGAGCAGCCACGGCAGCGCAGTACTGACCCATTCGGCCAGGGCAAAGGCAAGCAATGCCCCCAACGGCTCTACCAGCCCGGAAGCCGCTCCCGCAAAAAACGCCTGACTGCGGGTGCGGCCGTTATGGGCCAGCGGCAGGCTGACTGCTGCACCTTCCGGGATATTCTGCAGACCGATGCCAAGGCTCAGTGCCAGTGCACCGCTGATGGCATCCGGTTCCCCGGTCAATGCCAGTGCAGCGGCAAGGCCCGCCACCATACCCTCGGGCAGGTTGTGCAATGTTACAGCCAGCACCATACGTCCGCCGTGCCCGGCCCCGCCTGCCAGCAGCTGCCCGGCAAACTGTTCCACCTGCAAAAGGCCCACTGCGCCCAGCACAAGCCCCACTGCCGATGGGATCCATGCCGGAAGCGGCAAAGTCTGTCCGCGCTGGATAGCAGGCAGCAGCAGGCTCCACACACTGGCCGCCAGCATGATGCCCGCTGCCATGCCGCACAGGATGCGCTGCGTGCAGGGCCGCGACTGCCGCCGCAGCAAAAACACACCTGCTGCCCCCAGTGTAGTGCACGCCGCCGGGAACAGCAGCACCCACGCAGTGAAAACGATCTGGTTCACGATACATTCCCCCTTTGCCCGGTGTATGTGCGACGAAGCAAAAAGGTGCAGAAAAGCCCGTCACACTGTATTTTGTGTGGCGGGCTTTTCTGTCAGAATGCGATGGCATCTTCTTCGTTGCCAAAGGGCAGACCCGTAGCCGGATCGACCGGCGGCAGGCCAGTCTGCCCCATATCCGCCGCCTTTACGCTGCATACCACCGCATTGGCAAGCACATACTTCACCTTTGCGGTGGCAGCAGCGCCGATCTTATCATAGATGCGGCCTCCGCTGTAACAGTCGCCCAGCACGGTGTGAGTGCTGTTGGCCACATAACCCACCTTGCCCAGACCCGGCAGTTCTGCGCGGATGGCTTCGCGGTCAAAGCCATTCTCCGGCTCCTTGACCAGCTTTACCTTCTGGCCTACTGTAAACGGCTGAGTGCCGAAGCGGTAGTTGAGTCCGGTCAATGTAACATAGTACTTCATCTTTATTTCCTCCAAAACACATGTTTTATTTTCAGGGGACCCGTTCATCCCCTGCTGTGTCTGTATTATCCACTTTTTATGTCCAATAAAAATCACTTTCAAATAACACTTGTCATTTTTTGATATTTTTGTTCAGGTTCGCTGCACAAAGTTTACCATCTTTTCTTTCTCCGCAGGTCAACTGTCATATGACAAATGGCTCTTTTCCGTTTCCGGAGCCGCATCATCCTCACTTTTGCATTTCTTTATTTCTCTTTAGGGAACATGCATTCCCGTCTTGATTCAAGTGAACAAACAATGAAAGAAATTACAAAGTGATTACAACGCGGTAAAAAATTCTTTCCTGAGTCTCCCTGTGCTTCGATCAGTTTAACAAAAACTCTTTGACTTTTAGCGATAAATTATAACAAAATCGTAGATTATCATTGAAATCCCACTTCTTAGCCAAAAAAGCTCTTGATTTTTTCGCAAAAAAGACTAGAATATCCACTTGCAGAAAGGCACTTCCTGTAGGGCCTTCTGCAAAATACATTTGCGTATGGCAAGGAGATTTTAGATATGAAACTCAAGAATGTTTGTGTTGCTGTTGTTGCTCTGGCTCTGGCTGTTGGCATGACCGCTTGCGGCGGTTCTGCTTCCTCCACTGCTGCATCCTCTTCCGAGGCTGCTTCTACCAGCACTTCTGTTGCTGCTGAGGCCGAGGAGAGCGCTTCTTCCGCTGTTGCAGAGGAGAACGGTTCTTCTTCTGAGGCTGCTTCCAGCGAGGCCGCTTCTTCTGAGGCTGCTTCCAGCGAGGCTGCTTCTTCCGTTGCAGCTTGATTGCACAGCGCCTAAATTCCAATAAAAGCTGAAGCCGGGCACAGGGAGCCATGAGTTTTCCTGTGCCCGGCTTTTTACAACAAAACGCACCGGATCGTTCAACGAGAACCACCCGGCGCGTTATTTTTTATGCTCCCCAGAACAGGATGCCCAGCCCTGCGGAAATCAGGATCATGAGAATGGGGGATGGTGCCTTGCCGTTCCTTTTGCGGCACAGCAGATGCAGCGCCCACAAAAGTACAAACACTGCAATGGAGCGCGCATCCGGTACAAAGTCGGTGCTGCGGCCCGCAAAGCCCAGCAGTGTGGAAAGTGCCATATTGATTGCCGTTGCAAGGATCATCGCCACCACACAGGGACGAACGCCGCCAAGAACTGCGTTGACTCCCGCATACTTCATCAGGTTCTGCAGCACCGATGCAACGAGCAGAATGATCACAAAAGACGGCAGCACCACCCCCAGCGTGGCGCACAGCGCACCCCAGAAGCCGCCCTGTGAAGCGCCGATGAAGGTAGCCATATTGATGGCCAGCGGGCCGGGTGTGGACTCCGACACGGCAATGAAGCTGAGGAATTCGCCTTCCGTCAGCCAGCCGCGTCCTAAGACCGTTTCCCGCACCAGCGAGATCATGCCGTAGCCGCCGCCAAAGGACAGCGCGCCGATCATGAGAAAATTCCAGAAAAGTTCTACATAGATCACGGCTTCTTCTCCCCCTTCCGCAGCTGCTGTACTGCATACACCAGCAGCCCGGCCGCACCGCTGAACAGGATGAAAAAAATGGAAGAGAAGGACACTGCTGCAATGGAACAGCCCACCATCGCTGCCGCAACCGTGGTCAGGATGACAATATTGAAGACGCTGTGTTCCAGCTGCTTCAGCATTTTCAGGCCCGCCGAGAGGATCAGATAGATCACACACACCTGAATGCCGTGGAACGCACTTGCCACCACCGAAAGGCGGAGGAACTGGTCAAAGAACAGCGAGATCAGATAAATGACCGCGAAGGACGGGAGACACACCGCCACCGTAGACGCCGCCGCGCCTGCCGTACCCTCGATCTTGTAGCCGATATAGGTGGCACTGTTCACCGCCACCGGGCCGGGCGTAGACTCCGCAATTGCCACCATGTCCAGAAATTCTTCTTTTGTCACCCACTTTTTCTCTTCCACAAATTCATTTTGCAGCAAAGCCACCATGGCATAGCCGCCGCCAAACGTGAACGCTCCAATTTTGAAAAACGTCCAGAAAAGCTCCTTTGTTTTCGACATAGCCTTCTCCTTTCTTGCGCCTTATTATATCATTTTTTGTTTTGATATGATATACTTTAATGGAATATGCTGCTTTCTTTGGAAAAAGCAGAAAAAGGAGTTTAGGATATGAAAACAAAATTTGGCATCGTAGGCTGCGGATTTCTGGGCAACATTGTGGCCGATGCATGGAAGAACGGTCTGCTGCCGGACTATGAGCTGGTGGGCGTGACCAGCCGTACCCGTGCTTCGGCAGAAAAACTTGCCGCCGAGGTAGGCTGTCCCGTCTGCGATGATGTGGATGCCCTGCTGGCGCTGCAGCCGGAATACATTGTGGAGACTGCTTCGGTGGAGGCTGTGCGCGCCATGGCTGTGCCTGTACTGAAAAAAGGCGTGAATCTGGTCATTATTTCCATTGGTGCCTTTGCGGACCTTGATTTTTACGAGCAGGTCAAGGCCGCTGCCGTGGAGGGCGGTGCCAAGGTGCATCTGGCAAGCGGTGCCATTGGCGGCTTTGATGTGCTGCAGACCGTCACTCTGATGGCCGAGGCGCAGAAGCTGGCCGAGACGGCAGGCATTGAGACCCACACCGGAGCCAAAGGCTTCCGCAACACGCCCGTATGGGCCGACCACCTGCTGACCGATACCGAAAAGACCACCGTGTTCACCGGCAATGCCAAGCAGGCCATTGCCACCTTCCCCCGCCGCGTGAATGTGGCTGTTGCCACCTCGCTGGCCACCACCGGCCCGGAGATCACCGGCGTGACCATGCACTCGGTACCCGGCTGGGTGGGCGACGACCACTGCATCACCGCCGAGATCGAGGGCGTGAAGGCCGTGGTGGATATCTGCTCTTCCACCAGCGCCATTGCCGGTTGGAGCGTAGTTGCCCTGCTGCGCAACCTCTCCTCCCCCGTATGCTTCTATTAAAGGAGGGCTTTGCAGATGTTCAACAAACTGGTGGCCATTGAGCCGGTAAGCCTGATTCCTTCCGCTGAGCAGGAACTGCATCAGTACGCAAAAGAAGTGGTGCTGTACCGCGATATCCCGGCCAGCGATGACCAGATCGTGCGGCGCATCGGAGATGCCGATGCCGTGCTTCTGAGCTACACCTCCCGCATGGGCAAAAATGTGATCGAGCGCTGCCCGAATATCCGTTACATCGGCATGTGCTGCAGCCTGTATTCTGAGGAAAGCGCCAATGTGGATATCGCCTACGCCCGCACCCGCGACATCAAAGTGCTGGGCATCCGGGACTACGGCGACCGCGGCGTTGTGGAGTACGTCCTGCATGAGCTCACCGGCATCCTGCACGGTTTTGGAATGCCCATGTTGCGGGACGAGCCGGTGGAGATCACCGGGCTGAAGGCAGGCATCATCGGGCTGGGTGTGTCCGGCAAAATGATCGCCGACGCGCTGCAGTTCATGGGCGCCGACATTGCCTATTACAGCCGCACCCGCAAGCCGGATGCCGAAGCTGTGGGCATGGCCTATAAGCCGCTGGCACAGCTGCTGACCGAGAGCAAGGTGGTGTTCACCTGCCTGAACAAAAATGTCCTTCTGCTGGGCAAGGACGAATTTGCACAGCTGGGCGCAGGCAAGGTACTGTTCAACACCTCCATCGGCCCGGGCTTTGACTCTGCTGCTCTGGAACAGTGGCTTGCTCTGCCGGGCACCCACTTCTTCTGTGACACCCGTGCCGCTGCAGGCCCGGTGAGCGAGGGCTTTTTTGAACGCGAGAACGTACACTGCGCCAATGTTTCCGCCGGGCGCACCAAGCAGGCTTTTGTGCTGCTGAGCCAGAAGGTGCTGGCAAATATCCGCACTGCGCTGGGAGAATGATATAAAAAGGAAACGCTTCCCCGGCCGGGGAAGTGTTTCCTTTTAGGCTTTATTCAAAATTGTTGTGATCTCTTCCAGATTCGCCGCAAATCGGATGCCCTGCTGGCGCTGCGGCGTGGAAAGGCCTTTCTCGATCATTTTGGCAAGCAGTGCTTTCAGGCTGTCGTAGTAGCCGTTCAGATCATACAGGATGCAGGGCGCGTCCAACTGGCCCAGCGAGACCTTGGACATTACCTCTGCGATCTCTTCCAGCGTGCCGGTACCGCCGGGGAATGCGATGAAGGCATCGCCCAGCTCGATCATCTTCGTCTTGCGCTCGGTCATGTCCTTGGTGACGATCAGCTCGGTCAGGCCATCGTGCTGCAGCTCCTGCTGCACAAAGAACTGCGGTTCCACACCGGTCACCGTGCCGCCTGCGTCCAGCGCGCTCTGGGCAAGCTGACCCATCAGGCCGCTGCGGGAGCCGCCGTACACAAGGCGGTGCCCGTTTGCACCGATCCAGCTGCCCAGTTCCCGGACAGCTTCCGCCAGCGCAGGATCATTGCCCGCATTTGCTCCAAGATAGACCGTGATGTTCATGGTATTTCCCCCTTTGTTTTTTCCATTTTACCACGCAGCGGGCCGATTGAAAAGGGCCATCCCCTTGCAAATGCAGCGGCACTGTGGTATTCTTGAACGCAGAAAAAAGGGAGCCTGCAAAAGCAGGCTGAGAGTGGGCTGTTTGCCCAGACCTGTGACCTGATTTGGACAATGCCAACGTAGGGAGATACTGCTGCTTCAAAGTGCGGAGATGCCTCCTTGCGGGCATTTCCGCATTTTTTGCAAAGGAAGTTGTAACCATGAAAACTGCATTGACGATTGCCGGCAGCGATTCCAGCGGCGGTGCTGGCATCCAGGCCGATATCAAAACCATGACTGCAAACGGCGTGTACGCCATGAGCGCCATTACCGCACTGACTGCCCAGAACACCACAGGTGTGACCGGCATTTTTGAAGCCACGCCCGAATTTCTGGCACAGGAGATCGACGCCATTTTTACCGACATCTACCCGGATGCCGTCAAGATCGGCATGGTATCCTCGGCAGAGCTGATCGGTGTGATCGCCGAAAAGCTGCACACCTACGGCGCAAAGCATATCGTGGTGGACCCGGTGATGGTTGCCACCTCCGGCTCCAAGCTGCTGCGGGACGATGCCGTGCAGGCACTGACCGAAAAGCTGCTGCCCATGGCAGAGGTGGTCACCCCCAATATCCCGGAGGCTGAGATCCTTTCCGGCATGAAGATCACCGATGCGGCCGGAATGGAGGCCGCTGCAAAGCTGATCAGCGAGAAATACCACTGTGCCGTGCTGTGCAAGGGCGGCCACCAGATCAACGATACCGACGACCTTCTGTGGCGGGACGGCTGCGGCAAATGGTTCCGCGGCAAGCGCATTGCAAACCCCAATACCCACGGCACCGGCTGCACCCTGTCCAGCGCCATTGCGTCCAATCTGGCAAAGGGCTATGATCTGGATGCATCGGTGGAGCGCGCAAAGGCCTACATTTCCGGCTGTCTTTCTGCCATGCTGGATCTGGGCCACGGCTCCGGCCCGATGGACCATATGTTTGCACTGAAGGGAGAGTTTGTGGGTGAGTGAGCAGACCTTTGTGCAGCAGCTGGTGCAGGAAAGTCTGCCTGTGTGGGAGAAATGCCTGCACTCAGAATTTCTGACCCACCTTGCGGATGGCACACTGGATGAAGCCTGCTTCAAGGGCTACATCGTGGAGGACAGTCTTTACCTGCGGGAATATGCCAAGGTGTTTGCCTGGGGCATGACCAAGGCAAAGGATATGCAGACCATCCGCACCTACTATTCCCTGCTTTCCTTCGTGAATGAGAGCGAGGATGCAGCCCGCCTGCACTATCTCAAGCACTTTGGACTGACCGATGAAGGCATCCAGAGCCTGCCGCTGCGGCCGGAGAACCGTGCCTATGTGGACTCTATGATCGAAGCCGCCAAAAACGGCGAGGGCGCAGCCGAGTGCATGATGGCCTGCCTGCCCTGTATGCTGAGCTATGGCTGGATCTTCCAGAAACTGCTGGAAGAAAAGCCTTCCGTGCAGGATACCCTTTATGGTGCACTGGTGGTGGACTATGCTGGCAAGGGCTATGAGGCGGCCTGCCGCGACTGGGCCGCGTTTGCAGAAAAAGTCTGCGAAGGCCTGAGCAACGAGCGCCTTGCCCGCTGCCGCGAGATCTTCCATGCCTGCTCGGAGCACGAGCTGAACTTCTGGGCCATGGCAGCTTCCCCGCGCAGTGACCTGTAATTTTTCCTAAAATATAAAATGCACCTGGCCTGTGGGTAGAACCGCAGCAACCGGGTGCATTTGTTTTGTTCAGGGTTTCGTGGCCGCAGCCGCAGGCATGAGCCTTAGTGCCGGAAACATGGGAGCCCTAAAACAAAAACTCCCCCGGCTCTTCTGCCGAGGGAGTGGAAAAGAAAAACGCCCCTAACAGAAGAACTCTCTTCTGTCAAGGACGAATAAAATATGGCCTTTTATCCGCGGTGCCACCCTGACTTCATGGGCATGACCCCATGCACTTGGCGGGATGCCAACACATCCCCGGCAACTGACGTATGCCCTACGTTGCAGAATACTGTGCGGCGAAAGTTCTCCGCAGTTCCCTGCACCCTCAGCGGTCCATTTCGGGAAAATATAACGCAAAGTCACACTTTCCTTGACGAACTGTTTCCGGTCTGCTTCTCAGCTGCGCAGGCTCTCTGTACAGGCATGGTTCGCCGTTATCTCCGCTTCAACGGTTTAGTGTATTGAATTTGGCTATATTAAACCACGGATTTTTCGTTTGTCAATACCTGTTTGCAAATTTTTCAAAATCAGCCTATGTCCACAGTGGGTTCAGCGCTTCCGGCGGCTGTTCGTGCTAGAAAACTTCACCGCTTTTGCCGGCCTGCGACGGCTGTGCAACGCACTGTAGTAGCCAAAGGCAGTGCCGCATAAGCCGCCCACAATGTGCATGAAGTTTGCTACATTGTCGTGCACAAAAATGATATCGTACACCTGCTGACCAAAGTACAGCGCTGCAACCAGCAGCATGGTGACCGGGATGCCGCCGGAGAAGCCCGCCAGCGACGAAAGCATGATAAGCATGAACACGATGCCGGACGCGCCCAGCAGCCCCGAACGCGGGAACAGCACGCATTGCAGCACGCCGGTGACCAGAGCGGTGAACACCATGCCGCACAAAAGCGGCTTGCTGCCGTACTTTTCTTCCATTGGCGGGCCAACAACGAGCAGCAGCAGCATGTTATTCAGAAAGTGATCCCAGCTGGCATGGCCCAGCACATGGCCGAACAGCCGGATGTAGAACAGCGGGTCCTTCAGCGAGGAGCGATAGACACAGAACAGATGCATCGTCGTCCACCCGTCCGTCCACTGGTCGAGGAACAGCACCAGAAGTGACAGCAGGAAAAATGTGAGGATCACCGGGGAGTTGTACTGCAGTTCCAGTTTGAGTTTTACTTTTTTCATCCTCTTGTCTCCACCCAGTATTCGCCCATGCTCTGGCCGGGCTGGTTCGTCACTTCATCCTTGAGGTAATCGCCAAGGCCGCAGCTTTCCGGCTGCCATGCAAGGGCTGATTCCACCGTGGGGTACTCCACCTCGGCATACCAGAACTCGGTGGGCTGGCCTTCGTCCACATGGTTCACTTCCAGCACAGAACCGTCCGGCAGAGTGTAGCTGCGGCGCAGCTTCGGGATGAGAGGTTTGCCGATGATCTTGTGTTCCAAATCCTCAAACAGCGCTTTGTCGATGCTGCGCTCGATCTCCTCGCGGGCAAGGCCGCCCCCGGATTTGAAGCAGAGGATGTAGTCCGTTCTGCCGCCGGTGAGGGCTTCTTCCCGGATGCGCACAGTGGGCCGCACGCTGATATAGCCCTGCCGCATGGCAAATTCCTCCCTGAGGGGCAGCCCCTCCGGCCAGCCCTTCACCATCCATTTGCGTTCAATTTCCATAATGCATCCCTCTTTCATGCGGTTTTTTGGCATTTCTTATTTATAATAACATGATTTTGTGCTATTATAAAGGGTAGATTTTTACTCCTTCAGTCTGCTTCGCAGCCAGCTCCCTCAGTGAGGGAGCCTACCCGCACGGTAAGCGTGTCGAGCGAACGCGGGACGAAGGGAGTTCGTCCATGATAAGGAGAACCATATGAAAGAACGCGCTTACCCTGTGTATACCGTCAACAAACACGCCGAGGGCCTGCTGGTGGGCGGGCACCCCTGGGTGTACGAGAACGACATCCTCAATTCCCCGGAAAATGAGCCGGAAAACGGCACGCTGGCCGATGTGGTCAGCACCAAAGGTTCCTACCTTGGCACCGGCTTCGTTTCGCTCAAGAGCAAGATCCGCGTGCGGCTGATCTCCCGCAACGCCAATGACACCTTTGATGCAGCCTTCTGGCGCCGCCGGGTGGAATATGCATGGAACTACCGCAAAACCGTGCTGGAGCCCGCCGACCTTTCCGCCTGCCGCGTCATTTTTGGCGAAGCCGACCAGTTCCCCGGGCTGACCGTGGACCGGTTCAGCAACATCCTCGTCACGCAGACCCTGAGCGTGGGCATGGAAAAGCTCAAGCCCGTCCTCTTCCCCATTCTGGCAGAAGTCCTGCGCGCCGACGGCCAGACCATCGACGGCATCTACGAGCGCAACGATGAGGCTCTGCGCGCAAAGGAAGGTCTTGAGCAGAACAAAGGCTGGTTTGAGCTGCCCGGTGAGACTCACCCGGCAAGCACCCAGACCGAGATCTGCGAGAACGGAGTTTACTATCATGTGGACTTCGAGAACGGCCAGAAGACCGGCTTCTTCCTTGATCAGAAGTACAACCGCCGGGCGGTGGCACGCCTTGCTGCAGGTCACACCGTGCTGGACTGCTTTACCCACACCGGCAGCTTTGCACTGAACGCCGCTGCGGGCGGCGCTGCCCGTGTGACCGCCGCCGACATCAGCGCCGAGGCCATTGCCATGGCGCAGCGCAATGCCCAGCGCAACGGTCTGACCAATATGGACTTTTTGTGCGAGGACACCTTTGAGCTGCTGCCCCGCTTGGAAAGAGAGGGACACCCCTACGATTTTATCATTCTGGACCCGCCGGCCTTTACCAAGGCGCGCCGCACTGTGGAGAACGCCATGCGCGGTTACAAGGAGATCAACTACCGTGCCATGAAGCTGCTGCCTCGCGGCGGCTATCTGGCAACTGCCAGCTGCTCCCACTTTGCCACCGAGGAGCTGTTCATCAAGATGCTGCGCGCCGCTGCAAAGGATGCGCACCGCCAGCTGCGGCAGATCGAGGTGAAACAGCAAGCACCGGATCATCCGATCCTGTGGGGTGTGCCGGAGACGAATTATCTGAAGTTCTTTTTGTTCCAGGTGATCTGACCATTTAGAATGCCCTCCGCTTCGCTCTGGGCATATTTAAAGGAAATATTATTTTTATATTGGCGTTTGTCGCGGCCTGCGGGCCGCTCCAAACGCATTTTCACAAAAGGGGTCGTAGCGGGTAGTAGCATCTGCGGCTGTCACGCAACGGATAAGCCTAGGCTTTGCAAATGCAATTGTCCGTAACGACTCCTCCCGTGAAAAAACAGTTCCGGCGGGCCCGCAGGCCTGCCGGAACTGCAAATTTAAAAATATTATTTCCGCTGATATTGCCAGAGCGCAAGCGGAGGCAATTTCAAATCGTTCTGTTCCGGTTTAAAGGCTCAAAAGTCATACCAAGCTCAGTTGTGCCAAAATTCGCAGAGAGCGTTTGTGCAGAATCGTCAGATTTGTCAATTGCCTTTTTGCCCGGCAGCGGCTATAATCAAACCATAGACAGCAACGGCGCTGTGGGTCACCTCCTGACTCGCAGCGCCGTTTTTGTTAAGATGCTTTCGTACTTCTGGGTGCGGCATTGCGGCAGACCAGAATGCAGACGAAAGGATAAGAAAAATAAGATCAAGTAAGGAGTAGGATTTATGGCAGCGAATGTTATGGAAATCTACGGCAGCAAGGTCTTTAACGAACATGTGATGAAGGAGCGCCTGCCGAGCGCAACCTATAAGAGCCTGAAGAACACCCTGCACAAGGGTGCTCCGCTGGACATTGAGGTGGCAAACGTTGTGGCCAGCGTGATGAAGCGCTGGGCCATGGAGCTGGGTGCCACCCACTACACCCACTGGTTCCAGCCGCTGACCGGCATCACCAGTGAGAAGCACGATGGCTTTGTTTCCCCTGTGGGCGACGGCACCGCCATCATGGAGTTCTCCGGCAAGGAGCTGGTGCGCGGCGAGCCCGATGCATCTTCCTTCCCCTCCGGCGGTCTGCGCGCCACCTGCGAGGCCCGCGGCTACACTGCATGGGACCCCACCAGCTACGCATTCGTGAAGGATGACGTGTTGTGCATCCCCACCGCATTCGTCAGCTACACCGGCGAGGCTCTGGATAAGAAGACCCCCCTGCTGCGTTCCATGAACGCACTGTCCAATCAGGCAGTTCGCATCCTGAAGCTGTTCGGCAAGGATGTGGATTACGTCTCCACCACCGTCGGCCCCGAGCAGGAGTACTTCCTTATTAAGAAGGAAGATTACGAAGCCCGTCAGGATCTGATCCTCACCGGCCGCACCCTGTTCGGTGCCCCCTCTGCCAAGGGTCAGGAGCTGGAAGAGCACTACTTCGGTGTCATTCGTCCCGAGGTCTCCGAGTTTATGAAGGAGCTGGACGAGGAGCTGTGGAAGCTGGGCATTCCCGCCAAGACCAAGCACAACGAAGTTGCTCCCTGCCAGCATGAGCTGGCTCCCATCTTCGACACCACCAACGTTGCCATCGACCACAACCTGCTGACGATGGAGATGATGAAGAAGATCGCTCCCAAGTACGGTCTGGTCTGCCTGCAGCATGAGAAGCCTTTTGAGGGCGTGAACGGCAGCGGCAAGCATAACAACTGGTCCATGTCCACCACCCACGAGAACCTGCTCGACCCGGGCGACACCCCCATGGAGAACCTGCAGTTCCTGGTGTTCCTGGCTGCTGTCATCAAGGCTGTTGACGAGTACGCCGATCTGCTGCGCACCTCCGTTGCCACTCCCGGCAACGATCACCGTCTGGGTGCCAATGAGGCACCTCCGGCTATCATTTCCATCTTCGTGGGCGAAGAGCTGGAAGCTGTCATCGATGCTATCGCATCCGATTCCCCCTATGCCGGCCCCGTCAAGATGAAGATGGATCTGGGCGTTGATGTCCTGCCCAAGTTCAGCAAGGATACCACCGACCGCAACCGTACCTCTCCCTTTGCCTTCACCGGCAACAAGTTCGAGTTCCGTATGCCCGGTTCCGCTGAGAACCTGAGTGATGCCAACACCATCCTGAACACCGCCGTTGCAAAGGAACTGAAGGGCTACGCCGACGAGCTGGAGAGCGCTGAGGACTTTACCAGCGCCGTGATTGCTCTGGTCAAGCGCACCATCCGCGACCACCGCCGCGTCATCTTCAACGGCAACGGCTACACTGCCGAGTGGGAAGAGGAAGCTGCAAAGCGCGGTCTGCCCAACAAGAAGAACACCCCTGCTGCCCTGCCTGCCCTGATCGAGCCCAAGAACATTGCCCTGATGGAAGAGTTCGGCGTGCTGACCAAGGTAGAGATGGAGAGCCGCTACGAGGTGGAAATGGAGCACTACTCCAAGATCATCAACATCGAGGCTCTGACCATGCTGGAAATGGCCCGCAAGCAGCTGCTGCCTGCCGTCAACTCCTACATGAGCGAGCTTGCCAATACCGCAGCATCCAAACTGGCCGTCAGCGAGAGCATCAGCGTGCGCAGTGAGACCAAGACCCTGGGCCGTCTGTCCGCCGACGCCGACGCCATGAGCGACGCCATCGACACCCTGCAGGATGCCGTGGATGCCGCCAAGGCTCTGCCCTCCGAGAGCGAGAAGGCCGTTGCCTTCCACGACAACGTGCTGCCTGCAATGGATGCTCTGCGTGCCGCTGCGGACGACGCCGAGACCATCTGCGGTGAGGATTATTGGCCTCTGCCCAGCTACAGCAAGATGCTCTACTACGTCTGATCTTTCATCAGCGTAACAGCAGAATAGCATCCGTAGGCTGCGGAATTTAAAATTGCCATTCTCCTTTTCCTATTTCTTACACCAGCCTAAAGACCTGCTCCCATTCTGAGGGCAGGCCTTTAGGCGTTTTATTTGAAAGGGAAACCATTATGAGCTATTCGACCCAACAGGACATCCTTGATTTTGTGGAGGACAACAACGTCAAATTTGTGCGCTTTGCCTTCTGCGATATCTTTGGCACTCAGAAGAACATTGCCGTGCTGGCAAACGATCTGCCCAAAGCTCTGGAAGACGGTGTCTGCTTCGACGGCAGTTCCATTGCCGGCTTTATGAAGGTGGAGGAAAGCGACCTTGTGCTGCGGCCGGATCTGTCCACCGTGACTATCCTCCCCTGGCGGCCTACCGAGGGCCGGGTGATGCAGTTTTTCTGTGATGTGGAAAAGCCGGACGGCCAGCCCTTTGGCGGCAACTGCCGCGGCTTTCTGCGCAGCGTGAACCGCAAATTCAAAAAGCTGGGCATCACCTGCAATGTGGGCGCAGAGTGTGAGTTCTACCTGTTCGAGAACGATGACCGGGGCCGCCCCACCCGTATCCCCATCGACTTTGGCGGCTACTTTGATGTGGCCCCGCTGGACGCAGGCGAGAACCTCCGCCGGGACATCTGCCTGACCATGGAGCAGATGGGCATGAGCCCTCAGCACAGCCATCACGAAAGCGGCAACGGCCAGAACGAGATCGACTGCCACCACGCAGGCCCCCTCAAGACCGCCGACAACGTGATGATGTTCAAGCAGATCGTGCGCGCCATTGCCACCCGCAGCGGCATCCATGCAAGCTTCCTGCCCAAGCCCCTGCCGGATCAGGCAGGCAGCGGCCTGCACATCAACCTGTCCCTTTACATGGATGGCCGCAACCTGTTTGAGGGCGACATTGCCCCGGACAGCATTGCAGGCAGCTTTATGGCCGGTGTGCTGGCCCACAGCCGGGAGCTGACCGTGTTCACCAACCCTCTGCCCAACAGCTATCAGCGCTTTGGCTGCGATGAAGCGCCCCGCTATGTGAGCTGGAGCCGCCAGAACCGCAGCCAGCTGGTGCGCATCCCGCAGGTAAAGGGCGACAACTGCCGCATGGAGCTGCGCAGCCCGGACCCTGCCTGCAACCCCTATCTGGCCATTGGTCTGGTTCTGGCTGCCGGATTGGACGGCATCGAGAACCGCATGGTGCTCTCTGCCCCTGTGAACAAGAATCTGTTCGACCCCTCTATGGCTGAGGGCCTCAGCCTTGAGACTCTGCCCGCCAGTCTGGAAGAGGCCGTGCAGGCTGCGGAGGAGAGCGAATTTTTGCGCAGAGTGCTGCCCGAGCAGCTTGCCAGCCGCTACTTTACGGAAGAACTGAAGCGCTGCGAAGCACTGAAACACGCGTCCGACCCTGTTGAGTACGAGCGTACCCATTACTTCAACGCCATCTGACCCCTGCAAAAGAGAGTGTGTAGGAGAAAGGAGCGAAGGAAATGGGACGTGCACTGATCGTAAGTGCCGGTGCAAGCTCCAACGAGTATATCGCTGCACGGCTGACCGAAATGGGCTACAGCCGCCCGGTGATCATTCCCAGCGGGGCCGAAGCCCGGCGGCGCATGACGGAATCGGATTTTGAGCTGATCGTGGTCAACTCTCCCCTGCCCGATGAATTCGGGCATGAGGTGTGCATCAATGCTGTGGAAAAAACAGATGCCGGTGTCGTGTTTCTGGTCAAGGCCGCACAGGCTGAGCAGCTTTTGGGACCTTTGAGCGAACAGGGGGTATTGCTGCTGTCAAAGCCCTTCAGCACCGCCTTTTTTGTGCAGGCCATGCACATGGCGGCGGCGGGCAACCACCGCCTGCTGCGTGCCCGGCAGGAGAACGCCCGCTTACAGGAAAAGATCGCACAGGTGCGGCTGGTCAGCCGGGCAAAATGCTGCCTTGTGGAGCACGAGCACATGACCGAAGCCGAGGCACACCGCTACATAGAAAAACAGGCCATGGATACCCGTCGTGACCGCACAGAAATTGCACAGGAAGTCCTTGAAAATTATGAGGACATGGGTGTATAATATTGGATTGGGAAAAGTATCCTTGCTTTCACCGGCTCATTTTGGGAAAGGCTGAGAGCAAGACCGTTCACCTGAAAGAATTCACAAAGGTTTATAAGGGAAAGAATTCAGAAAAGCAAAAATAGAGGAGGAAATTCTATGGCAGAGAAACAAACCAAATTCATCTTTGTCACCGGCGGTGTCGTCTCCGGCCTTGGCAAGGGCATCACAGCTGCATCGCTGGGCCGTCTGCTCAAGTGCCGCGGCCTGAAGGTGGCCAGCCAGAAGCTGGACCCCTATGTGAATGTGGATCCCGGCACCATGAGCCCGCTGCAGCACGGTGAGGTGTTCGTGACCGACGATGGCACTGAGACCGATCTGGATCTGGGCCACTACGAGCGCTTTATCGACGAGAATCTGAACAAATACTCCAACCTGACCACCGGCAAGGTGTACTGGAACGTACTGAACAAGGAACGTCAGGGTGCATATCTGGGCCAGACCGTGCAGATCATTCCCCACATCACCAACGAGATCAAGAGCTACATCTACAATCTGGCCTCTTCCACCGAGGCTGACGTGGTCATTACCGAGATCGGCGGCACGACCGGTGATATTGAAAGCCAGCCCTTCCTCGAGGCCATCCGTCAGGTGGGTCTGGAGCAGGGCCGCGACAACTGCTGCTACATCCATGTGGTGCTGGTGCCTTACATTTCCGGCTCGGACGAGTACAAATCCAAGCCTGCACAGCACTCTGTGAAAGAGCTGCAGGGCATGGGCGTGAACCCGGATATCATCATCCTGCGCGCAGACGGCAGTGTGGGCGGCGACATCCGCCGCAAGATCAGCACCTTCTGCAATGTGAAGCCGGAGTGTGTGATCGAGAACCTGACCATGCCCAGCCTGTACCAGTGCCCGCTGATGCTGCACACCGGTGGTCTGGACGAGGTCGTGGTGAAGAAACTCAAGCTGGACGTTCCTCCTGCCGACCTGACCGAGTGGAAGCAGGTGGTCAGCCGCATTGCCACCCGCAGCAAGACCTGCAGCATTGCACTGGTGGGCAAATACGTCAAGCTGCACGACGCTTACCTCTCCGTGATGGAGAGCCTGTACCACGCCGGCTTTGAGAACGACAGTCAGGTGGAGATCCGCTGGGTGGAGAGCGAGGACCTGACCGATCAGGCCGCCTGCAAGGAAGCCTTTGCAGATGTGGACGGCATCATCGTACCCGGCGGCTTTGGCGACCGCGGCATTGAGGGCATGATCCAGGCTGCACAGTATGCCCGCGAGAACCATGTTCCCTACTTTGGCATCTGCCTCGGCATGCAGATCATGGTGATGGAGTTTGCCCGGGGCGTTTTGGGCTACAAGGATGCAAATTCCAGCGAATTCACCCCGGATGGCAAGCATAATGTGATCGCCCTGATGGCCGACCAGCAGGGCAACATTCCCAAGGGCGGCACCATGCGTCTGGGTAAATACCCCTGCAAGGTGATGCCCGGCACCAAGATGGCCGAGTGCTACGGCGAGGCTGAGATCTGGGAGCGCCACCGCCACCGCTACGAGTTCAACAACGAGTTCCGTCAGGAGATGCAGGACGCCGGTCTTGTCATTTCCGGCACCAGCCCCGACGGTCGTCTGGTAGAGACTGTAGAGCTGCCCGGCCGTGACTTCCATTTGGGCGCACAGTTCCACCCGGAGTTCAAGAGCCGTCCGAACCGTGCTCACCCGCTGTTCAAGGCATTCATTGCTGCGGCACTCAAGTTCCGCGCCAGCGAGCAGCGCAGCCTGCTGCACATGTAAACCATAAAAATAAGGTGCTGTCTGTGCGGACAGCACCTTATTTTTTACCCATATAATCCATGATCCTGCAAGGCATGGTTCATAGTGGTCATTTTCCAGATCACACACCACAAACCGGTCCACGATGCGGGCCATCCCGTGGAACATCTGTTCCGTAAGTTCCTTGCGGCGCTGCAGCTCCATCCGTTCCGCTTTCCGCTTTTGCAGAGAACTCCCGGTGGCTTCGTTCTATCCTTGATTTCCGATCAGCACCACGGCCACATCGTTGACATTCGTGCCGGTCGCGCCGGTGATGATGAGCCCATCCACCGCCTTGAGGGCATGGTAGGCATCGTTGTTCTGCAGCACATCGTACACGTTCAGCTGGTTCTGCGCCAGTGCCGCGGCCGTGCTGCCGTCCACATAGCCGCCCGCAGCATCGGTTGGGCCGTCGGTGCCATCGCTGCCCACCGAAAAGACCGCTGCATCCAGCCCGGCGATCATTGGTGCTGCAGCAAGGGCCAGCTCCTGATTGCGCCCGCCCAGACCTGTTCCGGTCAGATGGACGACCGTCTCACCGCCTGCAAGAAAGGCCAGCTTTTTGCCCTGCCCCGCGTGGGTGCGGGCTATGGAACCAAGGAAGCTGCCAGCCTCCCGCGCTTCACAGCAGAGCCTGTCGGTCAAGATCACCGGCTCATAGCCCAGCTCCCGGCAGGCGTTGGCTGCTGCGCTGCACAGCTCCCGCACGCTGCCGGTGATCTGCGTGGCAACACGGTCCAGCACCTTTGGAGTCTCCCGTGCCAGCAGAGCCTTGGCCTGTGCCGAAAGCTGCAGGTGATATTTTTCCGCAATGGCAAGGGCCTGTGCACAGGTGGAGGTATCCGGCACCGCCGGACCGCTGGCGATCATATCCAGCGGGTCGCCCAGAATATCACTGAGCACGATGCTGAACACCCGCGCGGGCGCACAGCTCTGTGCAAACCGCCCGCCCTTGACCCCGGACAGGCGCTTGCGAATGGTGTTCATCTCCACGATATCGGCACCGCTGGCAAGCAGCTGGCCCGTGATCTGCTGCAGCTCTGCGCCGGGGATCAGCGGCTTCTCAAACAGTGCACTGCCGCCGCCGGACAGCAGAAACAGCACCGTATCCTCTGCCGTTAAGCCCTGCACCAGTTCCAGCGCTTTCCGGGTGGCGGCAAAGCCATTCTCATCCGGCACGGGGTGCCCGGCTTCGCAGCAGTCCACGCCGGGGATCGTGCCCTTCACATGGCCGTATTTGGTCACGACCACACCGCCATCCACCCGGCCAAGAAATTTTACCGCAGCATGGGCCATCTGCCATGCTGCCTTACCGGCAGCCACCAGCAGCACCCTGCCGCCCTGCGGCCGGAATTTTTTCAGCGCGCGGCGCACCGCTTCGTCCGGCAGAACAGCGTTCAGGCTGGCACGGATGATGGCATCTGCATCTCTGCGCAGTGTTTCGTTTTTCAGCATGTCGTTCTCCCCTTTTCCATCGCTTCTTGTCCGCAGACAAAAAACACCTGTACAGTCTCTTCCCATGCAGGAAAACGCAGTACAGGTGTTCTGATCTTTTTGCTTACTTTGTGCTTGCCGGAGCAACCTCAAAGTCGATCTTGCCCAGGTTCACATCCGCACGCACAATGGTGATCATCATGGTGTCGCCCAGGCTCCAGTTCTTGCCGGAGACGGGGTCGGACAGGCGGATGCCCTCGGTGAGCATGGTACCGGAGGGGGTCAGGCTGGAAGCCGGCACAAAGCCCTCCACGCCGTTGTCCAACTCGATGAACAGGCCGCGCTGGGTCACGCCGGAAATGCGGCCCTCGTAGCACTCGCCCAGATGGCGGCGGGCATACTCGGCCTTGTAGCAGTCCTCGGCCTTGCGCTCGATCTGCATTGCAATGATCTCGCGCTCACTGGACTGCTTGCTTGCCTTCTCGGCAAAGTCGCTGTAGCGCAGCACCATGGTATCCTTATCCATGCCCTTGAGTTGGGCGGTCATGATGCGATGGATGGCCAGATCCGGATAGCGGCGGATGGGGCTGGTGAAGTGAGCGTAGTCCTTCAGCACCAGACCGTAGTGGCCCTTGGGTTTTTCCTCATACACAGCCTTGGACATGCAGCGCAGCATACCGGTATTGATGATCTGCTCATACGGGCCGCCGCGCACACCTTCCAGAATGGCGCTCAGCTCCTTGGGGGTGGGCACATCCTTGGCAAAGTGATCGTTGATGCCGCAGGCCTGCAGCAGAGTGTGCAGACGCTCCAGCTTTTCAGCATTGGGTTCCTCGTGCACACGGTACACGAAGGGGATCTGCTTCACGCGGGCAAAGTGGGCAGCGCACTGGTTGGCCAGCAGCATAAACTCTTCGATCATAGCTTCGCTCTCGCCGGAGGTGCGCTTTTTCACGTCGATGCAGTGGCCGTCCTCGTCGAGGATCAGCTTCACCTCGCCGCTCTCGATATCCATGCAGCCGCGCTCCTTGCGCAGGCGGGCACGGTGGCCGTACAGCTCCTTCATGGCGGGCAGCTGGCTGAGCACTTCATGGTACTTGCCCTTCAGCTCGTCGTCAGCACTGCCGGCCAGCAAGGCGTTGATCTCGGAGTAAACACCCTTGACGCGGCTGCGGATGACCGACTTGACAAAGCGGTAATCGATCAGGTTGCCATCCTTATCCAGATGCATCAGGCAGGAGAAGGCCAGACGCAGCACGCCCTCATTCAGGCTGCAGATGCCGTTGGAAAGCTGCTTGGGCAGCATGGGCACCACCTGATCGGCATAGTAGACGCTGGTTGCGCGGTTAAACGCTTCGTTGTCCAGCTCGCTGCCGGGCTTGACATAGTTGGAAACATCTGCAATGTGGACACCCAGCTCAAAACCGCCCTCCGGGGTCTTGGTCAGGCTGATGGCATCATCGATGTCCTTGGTCTCAGCACTGTCAATGGTGAAGATGGGCAGGGCGCGCAGATCCATGCGGCCCTCGGTGTCCTTTTCAGAGACCTCAGCGTTCTCCAGCTTCTTGGCTTCCTCACGAACCTTATCCGGGAAGCGGCTGCGGATATCCTGCGCATAGAGCAGGGCCTTTGCGCAGCGCTTTGCTTCGTCCGAGCTGCCAAACCGCATGGCAACGCCCACGCGGTGATCTTCCTGCCGATTGCCGCGCTGCAGGATCTCCACGGCCACCTTGTCGCCGTCCTTTGCGCCGCCCTCGCAGTCACGCATCAACTGCATGGAGATGGCCGGGCAGTCGTCCGGCACGAACTTCAGGCGGCCCTCAATGCGGCGGGCAGTGCCCACCAGATCGTTCTTTTCTTCCAGAATGGCCAGGATCTCGCCTTCATCACTGCCCTCCACACGGGGGTGCTCAAACTTTTCCACAAGCACCATGTCGCCGGGCATGGCACCGCGGGTAAAACGGCCCGGGATAAAGATATCGCTGGTGCCGTCCTCCAGCATGACAAAGGCAAAATTCTTGCCCAGTTTTACCACCTTGCACAGCAGAGCCTTGTCTGCACGGCCGGAGCGCACCGTAAAGAACACGCCCTGACGCTGGCAGATGACCGCCTCGTGCACCAGCTGATCCACAGCCTCCATCACCTTGCGGTCCGAGCCGCGGTCCCCGCCGAATTTGGATTTGAGGTCTTTGACGGTGCACGGCTGATTCTGGATCGCGTGCTCAATTTTATCGCGCATTGCCATAATATTTTTTCTCCTTGCTCTTCCATGGCCGCAGCCTCCAACGTGCCGCAGCGCTTCCAATCGTGGGCCAGCTGCCCCACCCTGCCCAGCGGTCAGACTGCCGCCGACATCCTATCATAACACAGAAAAACAGCCCCGTCCTTTACACGGGGCTGCACGAACCTTGTCAACCTGCCAGACGGCCTGCAAACAGACATGCCAGAATGGCAACCACAAAGAAAACAATGCCTGCAATGCGGGTGGTCTTGGCCAGCATCTGATCAGCCGGGGTCAAACGGGCATTGTTTGCGCCGCCCATACTGCCGTTGATAGCACCGGAAAGGCCCTGACCGTGGGTGTGCTGCATGAGAGTGAGGAAAACGATGACGAGCGAAGCGATCAGCAGGATCACACCGCCAACAATTTCGATAACAGACATGGATTGAAACGCTCCTTTATTTTAATTCAACAAAAACTACGCAGAAATACAAATATATAGTAGCATAACAAGCGCAAAAAAGCAAGCAGAAACCGTGCATTTTTATGCCAGAAGGTCCAGCATTGCGCACAGCCGGGCAAAGATGGCGGCGCTGGAATGTTCCGTGCTCACCTGCCCGTCCTGCAGCACC
Source organism: Faecalibacterium sp. AF27-11BH (assembly GCF_003603005.1). NCBI lineage: Bacteria > Bacillati > Bacillota > Clostridia > Eubacteriales > Oscillospiraceae > Faecalibacterium > Faecalibacterium sp. AF27-11BH. The sequence continues at coordinate 32,218 of NZ_QVGS01000001.1, read as the reverse complement.
ACAATGGTGTAGCGCGGCTGCTGCGCCGGGTAAAACCCTGCAAACCACAAGTTTTTGCGTTCCGTGCCATCCGGTGTGAACTGCCCGGTCTGCGCGGTACCGGTCTTGCCGCCAGCCCCTTCTTCCAGCCAGGCAGCATCCTGTGCGGTGCCCTCTTCCACCACCTGCTGCAGCATTTTACGCAGGAGCGCTACATTTTCCGCACTCATCACCCGCCTTGACTGCGGATGTGCAAGCGTTTCCAGCGGCGTACCGTCAGTTTCATCCACCGAGCCACACACGAAGAAAGGCGTACGGTACACCCCGCCGGAAGCAATGGTGTTCATCATGGCGGCGATCTGTACCGGTGATGCCAGCAGACCGCCCTGCCCAAAGCTGAAATTTGCCAGCTGGCCGCTCTGGGCAAGCTCCCCGGCAGACGGCAGCTTTCCGGCATCGGCGTGCAGCGCACCTGCCACCGGCACCTCCTGCCCGAAGCCAAGCTGCCGAGACATCTGCAAAAGCGTCTCTGCCCCCAGCTGCTGCCCCAGCCGGATAAAATAGCCGTTGCAGCTTTTTTCCAGAGCCGCAGTCATGTCCACCGTTCCGTGCGGAACACCGCCTGCGCAGCGGAAGATCTGTCCATCCACCACCACCGCACCGGTGCATTCGTACTCCGGCAGGATGCCCTGCTCCAGCGCTGCCGCAGCCAGCACCGGCTTGAACACTGAACCCACAGCATAGCTTTCCAGTGCGCGGTTCAGGAACGGACTGTCCGGTGCATCCAGACTTGCGGCAAGGTCATCCGGATCATAGCCCGGCACGCTGACGCTGGCGCGAACCGCAGCAGTGGCCGTGTCCAGAACCAGAATGCAGCCGCTGGTCATGGTGTCTGCGGCCACCGCTTCGGCGGCACGCTGCACCGGGCGGGAGATCGTCAGCTGCACGCCCACCGCACTGCTGTCCTGCCGGGTGAGCTGCGGTGTTTCCCCGGCCCGCAGCCGTCCTTGTGCTGTGACCGCGCACACCAGCGTGTCATGCTCCTTTGTCCCGGCCAGCTGGCTGTCCAGCGCCTTTTCCAGCCCGGCAGTGCCGCGGCCTTCTGCATCCAGATAGCCGATCAGATGCTGGCACAGCGGAACTTCTGCGCAGCGCCGTGCCGTTGCAAAACAGCGTATGCCGCGCCCGGAAAGGTCGCGGTCCACTTCCAGCAGAAACGGTGCGGAGCGGTTGCGGTTCCGGTACAAAAGTGCCTGCCCGGCACTGTCCGTAAATGCATACAGGCGTGTGTAGTTGTTTTCGCCCGGGAAACAGAGGGCAAGATACCGCGTTTCCAGCCCGGTGAGAAGCAGGCCGCTGTGGTCGTAGAAGCTGCCCCGCCGGGCAGGCAGCGAGAGCCGGACCGTGCTCTGCGCTTCGGCCCGGGCAGCATAGGTATGGTTCTCTGCCAGAAAATACAGGCGGCACAAAACTACCGCAAACCCCAGCAGAACAGCTGCATACAACGCCAATACCCGTTTGCCGGACATCTGCTCACCCCTTTTTGATAGAGTGGGCTGCATCTGTGGTTTCTATACAAAAAGAGACGGGGTCTCCGAAGAGATCCCGTCTCCATAAGGTACTTATTGAGTAAGCAATTCCGCTTCATACGTCGAAAATCACAGGTTGCCGGCGATCTGTTCAAAGGCTCTTTCAACCGATTCAAAGCTGCTGTGCGTGTAGACATCCAACGTCACACTGGCATTGGAGTGTCCCATCAGGTATTGCAGGCTTTTTACATCCAGCCCGGCCTGCTGAACATTGGTGCAGAAGGTGTGTCGCAGCACATGAGGTGTAATGCGCGGAACAGGTTTGCCGTACGCCTTCTCAAACTTTCCCTGCACGCCACGCATAAACAAACAGCGGCCCCGCAGACCTTTTTCAAAGTCTGCGGGGCCTTGTGCTGTGGGGCTATTTTACCTGCACGGTCATGGTTCGGTCACTGCCCGGTAGCCGCGGATGACGCGCCATTTGGCGACGCCCTTGTCCGGCTTAAAGCTGCCATCGGCGCGGGCTTTCAGGTAGCCCTGCTCGATGGCCCACTGGGCGGCTTGGGCCAGCTCCGGGTCGGCTACGTCCGCAAAGGCGGGCAGAGTGGCCGGGGCCGGGCGGCCTGCGGTGTTCCAGAGGAGCATTGCCAGCTCGGCGCGGGTATGGGGCACGGCCACCCCTGCAGGCAGGAGCTGGTCAAGGATGAGCTCCGTGCCCACCTGATAGGCCACGACGCCCGCCACGCCCACGACTGCGCCGACCGCCAGAAGGGTGCCGAAGCCGTCTCCGCCGTCTGGGCTGCCCTCGCCGCTCTCGGCGGTGCGCCAATGGCCATAGAAGGTCACGTCCCGGTCGAGGTTGCCCACATGGTTCGCGCCCGGGCCCATGTAGTAGGGGCTATCCTCCAAACGGGTGCCGTCTTCGAGGAACCAGCCCTCAAAGAGGCGGGCTTCCTCCTCGCTGCCGGTGATCGCACCGGGGAACTGCATTCCTCCATTCACCGGTTCGTCCCCCGGATGGACGACCCAGTAGACCTTAAAGTCCGTGGGGGCCTGCTCCGGCCGGGCGATCTTCGCCTTCTTACTCTCGTTCATTTTGCCTTCCACCAGATCAAGGCCGTGAGACATGATCAGGCGTCCCAGTTCGAGGGCATAATAATCCTGTTCCTCCGATGCATCCGTTTCCGCCGTGATGACGGTGCCTGCGCCGGAAACTTCCATCTCGTCTGCTGCCACGATGGCCGAGCCGCCGGCTTTCACATCCAGCGTGCTGTTCGCCACGGTGAGCTTGCCGCACCGAATGCCAAACTGGAAGAAGTTGCCTTCCGAGTTCGTGCCTGCAATGGTCACGGTGCTGTTTTGGATGGTGATGTTCTCGTCAGAGCGGCCTGCCCGGATCGCGTCCTCACCAACGTCGCCATCGATATTGCCCGTAAGGGTGAGGGTTGCGTTATCCAGCGTCAGCGGGCCTTCCGTAAGGATTCCATCGGCGTTGGAAAGGGTGGCTGTGCCGGTAATGGTCAGCTCTTCCGCCAATTGGGAATCGATGCAGCAGTAACCGCCCGCGGCCCCATCCAGCGTGAGATCGGCATCGTTCAGGGTCAGCGTGTTGGTCGTCGGGTCAAACTTCACAGACCCGCCATCCTCCAGCACGTCGTTCTGGTTGCTCTTTGTGACCTGCGTGCCTGCTACCAAAAGGGCGTAGGTTTCGCTTTCCTGCCGGTCCGGGTCCACATCCGTCAGCTCCAGATAGGCGTGGTTTGTCTCTTTGACTTCAAAAAAGCTGTCAAGTTTTTCCTGCACGCTGGTGTCGATTTCCGTATAACCCGCGTCATCGTCGGTGCGATACCAGAACCTGCTTACGTTCTCTCCGATGCCCAGCCTACTCAGGCCGAAGTCCATACCGATAGTCGTCACATTCAGGAGCAGGTGGCCGCCGTTGTAGGTCAGATGACCCTGTTCCCCGATGTACTGCTGCGCATGGATCACCAGCTCGCTGCCATGGTTCATGGTAGTGAAATTGGCGATGCCGCATTCTGCATTTGTGATCTTCACCTTGCCATCGATCTGAACGCTTCCCCAGCCGATGCCCGTCTGGAAACCCTTCAGCGTGATCTCGGTATCGGAAGCAATCGTTGTTCCCGTGTCTCCACCCGAAATTCCTTTCGACGTATTGTTCCAATAGGTATTGGTGAGATCGTATTTTCCCCTTACTATCTCCTTTGCTCCATCAAAGCCGTCGCTATTTGTACTGCCCGTCACCTTGCCATTTGCCACCAGCCTCAGATTTTTTTCGCCAAGGGCTTCGACCAGCGAGATCGTCCCCGTATCCGCAGGCCCAACTGTGGTCAGCGTCACGTCTCCGTCAAAGGTCAAAAGGCCATGGTCATAGGATACCTCACCCTGAATGTACGGCACCCTCTCATTATCATCGACCCGTCCGACATACTCCGGATACAGAAGTACATTTGTCACCCCGCAAGCTGCTCCCATCGTCGAGCTGCCCGCCAGTGCCAGCGGGGCCGCGAGGTTCAGCGCGAGGGCTGCGGAAAGCACCCCGGCGAGGAATTTCTTCCATCTTCGTTTCATTGCAAAAGCCTCCCTTTTTCTACCAATTTTGTTGCAGGAAAAAAGCTCCACGGTTCACTTTTAGGATACCGTGGAGCTTTGGTTTTTGCTATTAACCCGGGGTTAGTTTTTGGTTAATTCCGGGGGGGCGTTTTTCTGATACCACTCCGCCAGCCGGGCGCGGCGGGTGCGGGGGTCGCCGCCCATATCCAGCTTTGCGTACAGCTGGTTGATGTACTGCTTCACCGTTCCCTCGGAGAGGTAGAGGGCGGCGGCGATTTCCTTGTTGGTGCACCGCCCGGCCACCAGACGGGCCAGCTCCCGGTCGCGGTCGGTCAGGGGCAGCTCCGGCGCGGGGGCGGGCAGGCCCAGCCGGGCGGCAAAGGCCCGGCCTGCGGGCAGGATGCGGGCCACGAAGGGCCCCAGACGCGGCTCGCTGGCAGCCCAGTCCTCCCCTTCCAGCAGGGGGGCCAGAGCGGGATACTGCTCCACAAAGAGCACCCAGAAATCGTCCTGCACAGCGTCCAGCAAAGCCGCTGCCAGCGCGGCCCGGGCCTCGGCCCGCTGGCCAAAGCGCAGCTGCGCCGCCGCCAGCTGAATGCGGGCCTGCAGGCCCACCAGACCGTAGTGCATGGCCTCGCACCGGCGCAGCAGGCCCTCGCTGTGGGCGATCACCTTCACGTACTCCCCCTGCGCCAGCCAGACCTGCTGCTCGATGAGGGACATCATGGGGCGGCAGGGCCCAAAGAAGCTCACCTCGGCCAGCTTGTGCTCCCGGAACAGCTCCGGGGCCTGCTCCGGCCTGCCCTGCAGGGCATAGAAATAGGCGGCGATGCTTTCCAGCAGATGCACCTGCACCCCATCGTGCTTTTGCAGCAGGGCGGCGCGCTTGGCGGCAAAATCGTACCCCTCTTTCCCCTTGCCGCACAGGGCCAGCCGCAGGGCCAAAAAGTCGCAGCAGAGGGTCATGTTTTCCTGCCCGACGGCGTCGGCCCGGGCCCGCTCCAGCAGCACGGCGGCTTTCTCCCACGCCCCCTGCAGGTAGGCGGCCTCCGCGTCCATCAAAAGCTCGGCCCCCCGGCCGTGGCCGTTGGTGATTTTATAGTAATGGGGCATACACTCGTACATTTCGGCCAGTTCTTTGCCCAGCTCTCCGGGGGCGCGGTAGTACATCATCAGCACCGAGGGGGAGCCGAAGGTCCAGCTGCCGCTGTTGCGCAGGGTGACGGCGGGGCGGCTCATCTGGCGGCTGGCGCTGCGATGGAGGCGGCTCATCTGGGTGATGTCGTTGTAGAACAAGAAGCTCTGGATGAGGTCGCACTCCCCCAGCAGGTTGCCCCGCTCGGTGGCGGGCCACTCGGGGTGTTGGGCCACGGCGGCTTCCAGCAGGGCTTTCAGCTCCATCATTTTGGGGATCTGCTGCCAGGTGAACATCCGGCGCATCAGCACCAGAATGGCCAGCGGGTGGCGCTGCAGCGCTTCCACCGGGCAGCGGTCCAGCCGCTGCAGCAGCTCGGCGGGGCTGAGGGAGGCAAGCAGATCCCCCGCGTCCGCCTCGATGACGGCAAGGGCTGCGTCGCGGTCGCCGCAGTGCTCAAAGGCCTGCAAAGCGTGGAGGTACTGGGCTTTTTGGGCATACCAGCGGCCATACCGCTGCCAGATCTCCGTTTGCCGGGCGGCGGGCAGCTGGGCAAAGAGCCGCTCGGCGCACTCTTTCATCATGTGGTGGAAGCGGAAGCTCACCCCGTCCGGCAGGCGGGTGACAAAGGCGTTTTGCTGGGTGAGGGCCCGCAGCACCTCCTCCGCGTCGGGCAAGGCGGTGACAGCCCGGGCCATCTCCACCGTGAACTCATCGGCCAGCCCCATCACAGCGAGGAAGTCCCGGGTCTTCTCGGGCAGGGACTCCAGCATGGCGGCGGTGAACATGGCGTAGATGTCCGACCCCAGCTGCAGCAGGCTCCCCCGCTCGGCCAGGGCATGGAGGTTCAGGTAGACGGCGGAGAACCACCCCTCGCAGGAGCGCAGCAGGTTCTCGGCCTGGGCGGCGGTGATCTCCACGCCGCAGCGGTGGGTGTAGGCCAGCAGCTCCTCCCGGTTCAGGCGAAGGCCGTCGGCCTCGATGCGGTGGAGCAGCCGCCCCAGCCGCACCACCTGCTCCCCGGGCAGAAAGCGGTTGCGGCTGGCCACGATAAGGTGGACGTTCTCGGGCAGGCGGTAGGCCAGCCGACACAAAAACTGCGCCACCCGCTCGTCCCCCAGCAGGTGGAAATCGTCCAGAAAAAGATAGTAGGGCGTTTTGCCGCCCAGCGCGGCACACAGGTCCTCCAGCAGCAAAGCCGCGCCGCTGGCGTCGGCGGGGCAGTCGTAGCCCTCCAGCACCGTCAGCCCGGCGGCGGCAAAGGCCTTCTGCACGCTTTTCCAGAAGATGGAGCGGTTATCCGAGTAGATGCTGGCTTGCAGCACCACGGCCCCCGCCTTGGCCTGCTCTGCCAAGAACCAGCGCACCGCCGTCGTTTTACCGTAGCCCATGGGGGCCACCACCGCCGTGAGCGCACAGGACGCTATGGGCCGCAGCGTCTCCCGCATTCGGTCCGAGATGTAGATGATGTTCAGGTTCTGCCTGTTTCTGGCCATGCGCGTTCCCCTTTTCCTTATGCTAAGGCTATTGTAGCACATTTGCGGCGAAGAGAAAAGTGCGGCAGGGGTGCAAAAAAGCAGGCAGAGCCTTCGCCTTTGCGAAAAGTTCTGCCTGCGTTCTTTTTATAAATTGGGATTCTTGGGAGCAGCGGTTTTTGCTTAGTACATGCCGCCCTTCCAAACCACACTTTTGGAGCCGAATCACGAATATCGGGAAACGTAGACTTTTGTAGAATTATCAAGGCCACAAGCCGATTTTTCCAGATTCTCCGTTTTTGCACGATCAACGCTTTTCTACGCAAATCTACGCCACTTACCGGGTGATTGGCGTAAGTTTCGGCGTAAGCAATTCCGCTTCATGAGTCGAAAATCACAGGTTGCCGGCGATCTGTTCAAAGGCTCTTTCAACCGATTCAAAGCTGCTGTGCGTGTAGACATCCAACGTCACACTGGCATTGGAGTGTCCCATCAGGTATTGCAGGCTTTTTACATCCAGCCCGGCCTGCTGAACATTGGTGCAGAAGGTGTGTCGCAGCACATGAGGTGTAATGCGCGGAACAGGTTTGCCGTACGCCTTCTCAAACTTTCCCTGCACGCCACGCATATAGTTTTCCAAGTGCATTGCCACCTTCGGCATCCCGGACTTGTCCAGAAAGAGAAATCCGCTGCAACCATCTACCAGCGCTTCCACTTTCGTGGACGCTCTGGCTTTTACTACACGCCGCAACGCTGCACAAACGGTATCTGTCATGGGAACATTGCGGATACCGCTTTTTGTTTTCGGCGGTGTGACAAAGTAGGGCTTTTCAGCCGTCCGGCAAAGCTGCCGCCGGACATGGATACAGTGCCGTTCAAAGTCGATATCTGCTCGTGTCAGGCCATACAACTCACTCACACGCAAGCCGGTTCCCATAAGAATGACGATATCATCATAATAGTTTCCGCCATAGTCTTGAACGAATTGCAGATATTTCTCCTGCTGTTCTCTGGTCAGGGCATTGCGCACATAAGCGTCCTTCGGCACAACATCGGACAGCTTGAACTTGAATGGATTCTTGCGGATGATGTCATCCTCCACCGCCATCTCAAACGCCGGTCTGACAACGCTTTGCAGGATTCCTATGGTGTTTTGCTTGAAACCGCTGTCATGCAGAAACACGAACCAGCCTTTCGCATCGGACAATTTTACCGTTTTAATGGCTTTTTGCCCGAAAGGGTCAGCATGAATCCGCTTGACCGCTGTGTTGTACGACCGAAGTGAATTGGGTTTCAACTCACGTTTCAGGTTCATATAGCGGTCAACCAAATCAGCCACTGTCATCTCTCCGGCAGCATAGTCGATGCCGTCTGCCAGATCACGCCACAGCTCATCCTCTTTCTTCCGCAACTCTGTCAGGGATTTGGCGTAAATACAACGCCGTTTCTTGTGGATATCGGTATAACGATAGTCGTAAGTGCCGTTTGCTCTCTGGCTTTCGCCATCCTTCAAAACACGGCCCTTGCTATCCTTGCGCTTTTCAGGCATTTAGAAACTCCTTTCTGTGAAAAGCGCATCTATAAGGTCAGTGTCAGTATAACACATCAACCATGCGATTTCCACCCGCAGCGAATGAGAAAAGGACGGTTTCACATTTGCAGCCTTTGGCAACCTCTCAAATAGAATATGCTTGCTCGACAAAGCAATCGAACAGGCGACGTTTAATCAGACGCTTGTTTCCCACCCAAAGGACGAATTTGCATTTATCTTCATTCGTAATTTCACGCAGCTTGTTGATGCCAATGCCGGAGTAAGCCGCAGCTTCCTCCAGCGTTAAATTGCTCTTCTCCCAGATCGGAACTTGTCGGGACTTGGTCCCTCCATCTTGCTGATGCAAGACCGTTCCGTCGCTTGAAGTCTCCACCGGGGACTTCATTGCTTCGCAAACGCGAACTTCCTTCATAGGCAGACCTCCAATTCCTTGTAACCGAACGCCTGTAACCGGGCAGGAAAACTCTCTTTTTCTGTACGCAGGACATTCGGTGGACTTTATACTTTTTCTTATCTTTTTAAGGTTACATGGTTACAGAAAGAGGAAAACGCAGCAGTCATGCGGCTTTTCCGCCGTAACTAAGGTTTAACCGAACCTGTAACCAGACGTGTAACCGCCATTCATCAGAAGGGAAAGCCCAGCTGCTTAGCTTCTGCATCCGTTATTTCGGAGAAATCTTCAGCCCCGGTTTCGGGGCTGGTTACGCGCTCCCAGCCTTTCTGAACGCCGTACTTCGGGTAACGCTTGGCGGTCTTGTGCGCCTGCCAGCCTTGGATATCGCCGCGCGAAATTCCCGTGTTCATGATCTCGCAGATGGCGCGGGTCTCCCACTCTGCCGGGATATTGGTGTTGCCCAGTGCTTCTGCGTAAAGCTGCTTGGAACACACCCGGTCACCCGTGTAGTCCTCCAGAAAGGCGTAGATCATGCCAGCCTGTGCATCCTCCTGCATAAAGTCCTGCTGATGAGCTTGCAGCGTTTCCTGCATGGCAGGGCTGAACGCCAGCTTATAGTTGCCGCTGTTGTAGATGGTCATGGCTTCCGCCCAAAGCTGGTCGATATAGGTGCGGGATTCGGTTTCATCGTCCAGAATGTGCACTTTGGCCAGTTCCGCATCCACCGGAACAGGGATGAAGCGGCGGTTGCCTGTGCGGTCACGGGGCAAAAAATCCTGCCGGTTGGTCGTGCCAGCAAAGACGCACTGGCGCAGACGGTCGGCAGGATGGGTCTCGTAGGGGACCTTATAGGTCTCCTTCTGTTTGCTGAGAAAACTCTTGATCTCCTCGATGCTCTTGGCATTGGCGGTGGCGATCATCTCCGACATTTCGATGATCCAGTGACCTTGCAGCTTGCGGTACACGTTGTCATCGTCCAGCCGCCGCAGGTCATCCGAGAACCACTCATCCTTGACCGCCAGCAGACGGAAGAAGGTAGACTTCCCCGCGCCCTGACCGCCCACCAGACAGAGCATGGTTTCAAATTTACATCCCGGCTGGAACACCCGCTTAATGGCTCCCAGCAGGAAAATTTTCATGGCTTCGCAAGTGTACTCATCCTCCGCAGCACCGAGGAAGTGGTGCAGGACGTGGGCTATCCGCTCTGTTCCATCCCATTTCAGGCCGTTCAGGTAGTCCCGGATGGGATGATAGCGGTTTTCGTTGGCAACGATGCGGATGGCAGATTCGATTTTCTTTTCGCTGGAAATGCCGTATTTCTCCATCCGACGCAGGATATACTTCATGTCGGTGTCGCTCAGCGTCTTGCCGGAGCGGGGCCAGCCCACAGACTTTACGATGTCGATGCGCTCGCTCAACAGGTTCAGTCGAATGGCATCGGCCAGCACATGGTCGTTCTGCAAAATCGTGATGCAGTTCTGGATCGTCCGCTGGATTTCGCCGTTGGAGTGCTTGGTCAGCATCTCTTTCACATCTTCAACGGTTCGGGGAGTGCGTTCTTCGTTGACTTCTTTGCTCAATAAACATCACCTCGTGTTTCTGACTTTTCGGCGGTAGGCGGGACAGGTGACTTCCGCTGTGTCTGCTCTGCCTGCAAGCGGTTCAGCAGTTGCAGAACGGAATCCCGTGCTTTCTCCTTGACCTGCTCCTTGCCTTTCTGCCGAACTTCTGACTTCAGCAGCTTCTCCTGCAGACGTGCGGCGGTGGTCTGCATGGTCTTGAGGAACTTGTTCAGCACATCGTCCAAACGATGGGAGGCATATTCCCTCGTAGCTTTGGGAGCCTTGCGTTCCGGGGACAGCACCCACTTCTTCGTGTCCTCGATCATCCGCATATCTTCCTTGCGAGTCTCGGTGCGCACTACGTCCGTCACGACCTCCACAGCCTTGTCGTAGGCCGCAGCCGAAACATCTTCCAGCAGGGTCTCCATGTCTGAAACTTTCAGGGTCAGCGCGTTCAGCCTGTTCTGCTGGGCGGCAAGCTGCTCCTTTTGCTTGGCAAGGATGAAGTCCTGCTTTTCCAGATATTTGCGGTTGCCGTACTCCGCTTCTTCCTCCAAATCCAGCCCATGACGTTTGGCGATTTCAAACAGCATCTTCCGGCAGGCGGCATCGAAGGTGATTTTGCGGTTGTTGCGGCGGCTGAGAGGTTTATTCGGGTCAGGCAGGTCGAAGCCCAATGCTTCCAATGCCTTTTCCTGCTGGGGTGCCACCTCGCCGTATTTGTTCTCGCAGTCGAATACATGACGTTCGTGGATGTGAGGTGTGCTCTCATCCAGATGCAATGCCCAGTCCAGCACATGAACGTGTTCGCCAAACTTGGCCTTGAACTCCTCAATGAACTCGGTGACGATGTTCAGCAAGTCCTCTGCCGAAGCGTGGTCATCCAGCGTTCCCAGCTGGTAAATGGTCTCTTCCGGGCAGGTCTTACGGCTGGACAGCAGGTCAGGAATGGAGCGGTTGCGTTCCGTGTGCCGGATTCTGGCGTTGCGCTCGTTTTGGCCTTCAACAAAGGCCGTGTAGTGGGTCTCGTAGAACTGCCGTTCCACATCCGAGAAGGTCGCCGCCAGATCATTCGGGTCTTGTGGGTCGAGAGCCGAACGGAAGCCGTGAAAGCAGTCCCAGTAGATGTTGCCTTTGGCTCGTTCCGGGTCGATGTGCTCACTGTTGGCAAGATTGAAACTGCGGTCGTTGTGCTTGGGGTTGTAAGTGCCGTGGGTTCCGGCTCGTCCGTTGTGTCGTGTTAATTTCAGATAGACATCCCTCTTTTCCTGTATTTTTTGTGTACGGCCACTCGTGCGATCAAATCACAGGAGTGATACAATTCTTCTAAGCAACGGGTCTCGCATTTCAAGACCGTGTCTTGAAATCTTCTCTCGGAATCGAGAGGTAATCCTTTCGGAAAAGGATTTATGTGTTTGTTATACTGCAAAGAAAGTGGCCTACCGCTCCTTCCCTCAGTGGGAGATCATGGCGTTTGTCGCTTTCTGCTTAGAAGAGTTTGCTTTCGCTCTGCAAGAAAAGTATAACAGAGAAACTCATAGTCGAACAGGAACTGTGAGTTCCTAATTTTCAGTGAAAGTAGGAAGCATCGTTCCCATTTCTTGTTGCATCCCTATTCTTTCTTTGCGGAAAATCATTAAGATGCTGTATCTCTGCAATTATCATAGCACCTGAAATCACTAAAGTCGTGGGCTTCGCAGGCCTATTATTGGCCCCTAGGTGAACCCGTTTTGATTACTTTTTCCTGATTTTGGTATAAGGTTTAGCAGGAGCTTCTTTCATTTCAACAGCTTGGCGTGGGAGAACGCAGCAGTGGAGCTGCTGGATCTGCCGCCGTTTTGCGCCAGATAATACCCAGTAGGATATGACGCACAGCATCATATCACTGGGGCAAAGAACTGCGTCCTCTGCACTCCTGCACCGGGCAAGCTGTCCAGAAGAGCAGCTCGTCCGGCTTCAATATGTATCGAGAACCAGCGTATTCGCCAGTCCTCTCAATTGCAGATCAGCACACTGGTCTGCTTAATATGTTAATGTCTCCCATATTCGCCCTCGGCACCCTAGGAGTGGGGAATCGTCCGGCGGCGGGCTTGCACCGCACCATTGGCATTTCAGCCACCCCGCCTTCGTTATGGCCGGGCTGCGAATTACAGAAGTACCTTTTGTGAAGTACCGGACGATTGAACTATTCTGTTTTCAAGGAGCAGATTTTTATAGAAAATCCTCGGAATTTAGGGCTTCCGAAAAATTATCCCTCTACTTGGTAGGCATCGAAAAAGGGCTTTTTGTTACCCGAAAAAGAAATTTGTTAAAAAGTTCTTAGAAAATATAGTTGAAGCAAGCGCCGAGTTAAAATATCGTTGGTTGGTCGAGTGACCATTGAAAACCGGCAATTCGCCACGACGGAAGTATTCAAGGCTGAAGCAACCTTGAAAAAGATGCTCTCACTTGGTAGGCATCGAGAAAGGTCACTTGACACCCATTGACAGCTCTTTGTAATAAAGTTGTCATAAGTACCCACTTTGAAAAAGTCCTCTCAATAGGTAGCCGGCGAGAAAGGCCAAAAAGTAACCATTTCAACAAATTTCCATAAAAGTTGCGCGAATAGCACAAAAAAGGCAGCCATCTGCACCCATGCAGACAGCCGCCTTTGGTTTTATGCCGTATTCTATTGGTCAATCTCTGAAGATCTTATCCAGTTCCCTTTCCATTGTTCCCGCCTTGGCGAATTCCAGCGTATCCGCCTGACGGATATGGTGGGCGGTAATGCCGTGACCCTTTGCAAAGCCCAGAATGTAACTGATGGCAATGCGGTAGATGATCTCGGTCGGGGCAAGCCCATAGACCTGCTTGGCAAAGATATGTTCCAGCCGGGCGTTATCGTCCGGGAAAGTTTGCCGCATCTTCTCGCTGCGGTAAAGGCGCTTGACGATTTCCGTAATGTACAGTCCGGACTTCATGTAGGGGTCCAGGAAGGTCTTGCCGGGGTCATCGAAGCAGCCGGGGTTTTCCTGCTCCAGCAGGTCCACCATCTTTTTCACCACCCACTTGGGGGTGAAGATCTGGTTGGTTTTCTGGGGCGGGATGTAGTCGAAGATATCCTCGGTGCGGCTCTCGTCAAAGTAATCTGCCAGCTTGACCTTCAGGTTCAAGAACTCCTTCACCGAATCGTCAAACACCACCGGGTCGAACAGGTGACCTGCAAAATGCTCCTCCTGTCCGGTGGCTTGGTTGATGTACGGTCCGCCGTCCCGCAAAAAGCGGAACTGCTCCAGCGTGATGCTGGTGACCTCCTGAAAGACCTTGTCCGGGATGATCTGGTCAAAATTTGCCAGTGTCACGGTCTCGTCGCCGTAGGCCATGAGGAAGGACGGAATGGTGCGGGAGAAGCCCCGGAGATGGTCACGGACGGTGTCCTCGTAGCCCTTTTTCTCCTGCTCCTTCTGGTTGGTCTCCACGGTGCGCACAATGGTCTGCTGCATCTCCTGCGCCGTCTGCTGGATGGTGGATTGCAACGTCTCCATCAGGGCGGCGGCGCTCTGCCGTTGCTTTGCGTCAAACTCCCGGTTCACCTGCTGGCGCTGCTGGGCGGTGGTGCAGCTTTGCAGCTGCTGGGTGCGCTGGGTCTCCAGCTGGCTCCGGTCGATGCGGTAGTTGTCCACCACCTTGTTCACCGCCACGTCCATTTTGGCTTTGGCGGTGCTCTCAAACCGCTTCTGGTCGGACAGCTTCAGGTCGCGGCCATACTCCTGCTTTGCCTGCTCCACCATGGGGGTGATGATCTCCTTGGTGATGCTCTTTTTCAGGGGTTCCAGATGCTCTTCTTTGGCAGGAGCCGGGGCATCGGTCAGGTCTTGCAGGGCGGTGTCCAGCGCCGGGGTGCTTTCGTAAATCTTCGCCCCGAACACATCCGCTGCCTTGCCGATGACGTAGCCCTCGTCCAAATCCACCTCGCCCTTGTCGTTCAGGGAGAGGTCTGCGCCGGTGTCCGGAGTGATCTGGATGGGCTTTGCCTTAGCTTCGCTGATGGGCTGGAAGTTTTGCAGAATGTCCAACACCTCCTGCGGGGCACTGAACACGTTGGAAATGTTCTGGAACAAAAAATTGCTCTGGAAACCCATCCGCACCACTTCCTTGGACTTGATCTTCCGGGGGATGCTGAGGACTTTTTCTGCATCCAGCGGGATCATCTCCCCCTCCTCGTCCTCGCCGATGACCGGGAAGAAGTTGAGCAGATTCTGGATGTGCGCCTTGCGTTCCTCGGCGTCGCCCTTGCCGCTGGCGGTGTCCTGAGAAAGGTCGTTGGCGAACTGCTCGTAGATCAGCAGGGTGCGGGCAGGGTCAAAATCGAACACATAGGCGTTCTCTTTGCGGCGGAAGGTGCCGTTTTCGTGGAAAAGGCAGGGGTTCTGGGCACGGAACGCTGCCTGCATATACAGCGCCGGGCTTTTCAGGTTGGAGAGCATCAGCACCGCCGACCACTCCGGGATAGTCACACCGGTAGTCAGCTGTCCCACCGACAGGGTAATGGTCTTTTCGTGGTGGGCGATGGCGGCTTTTACCCGGTCAAAGCTCTTCTGGTTCTCGTCCGTGTCGTCCAGCTTGCCGTCACCGGCGGCTAGGATCACCTCATAGTCCCGGAATACCGGGTGCGCCTGCAGCTTTTTCGCCAGCGCTCTGGCGCTGTCCACCCGGTTCAGCAGCCAGAAGGTGTGCTTCAGTTCGGCACGCAGTTCCGGGGTGGAAAACGGAAATTTGTTCTGGGTGGTCATGGCATCCAGAAAGCGGTCCACCTCGGCTTCGTGCTCAAAGTTGCCGCTGGGCTTTACCTTGAAGAACTCGTTCAGGTCAAAGGCAAATTCCTGCGTTTCGCCGTCGATCTCCACCCCCTGCTGGATCTCGTCCCGGATGATCTCGGACATCTGGTAGGTGTAGAGGTTGAGCATGGGGAGGTTTGCGTAGGGGTTCTGCTGCCCCGGTGCGCCCTGCCAGTTTCGCTTGGCGGCCTGCTCGTCAGCGTAGGTCCAGTTGAAGATGGCATCCCCGGCAAACTTATCGTTCGCCAGTGCCTTGAAGGGCGTGCCGGACAGGTGCAGCGTGAAGCGGCGGCGGATGCGGTCAAAGGCAAGGTCGGTCTTGTAGGTGTCCACGCCCTCGTGGGCTTCGTCGATGACCAGCACATCCCAATTCAGCTCGGTCAGGTGGCGCAGCTTGTCGTACTCACCGCCGAAATACTTTGAGCCTTTCATGTCCTGCAGGCTGACGAACTCAATGCGCTTATACAGTTCCTCGCCCTGTGCGGCGGCATCCAGATAGCCCTGCTCGTCCAGCACATGGGGCTGCCCGGCAAGGGCATCCACATGGCTGACGAACAGATAGCCGGACTCCCTGCCCAGAAAGCGCACATAGTCGCTGTACCAGCTATTGGCGATGGCTGGGCGGTTGGTGACGATAAGCACCGTCTGTGCATCGACCTGCTTGCAGAAGTCGTAGACGGAGAGGGTCTTGCCAAAGCGGGGCTTGGCGTTCCAGAGGTATTCCCCGCCGGGGTGGCTCTGGTAATAGGTTTTGGTGTCGCGGACAGCCCTTGCCTGCTCCTCCCGCAGGGTGTAGGCGATGGCGGCATCCAGCTGCACCCGGCCCCGGTTCATGCGGAAATCCTGAAAATACCGCCGGGACTGCTGTCCATCCAGATGGAACCACTCGTTTTTGCGGTCGTTCTCCACGTTCAGCTTGCGGAGATAGGCGTGGAAATCGTGGTCGGTGAACACCTCGCCGCTGCCGTCATCGTAGACGGCATTGCCCCGCCACTCCTCATGGTACAGCACATCGGCGGTGTGGGTCTGCTGTTTCAGGCGTTTGTCCACCGACTGCTCGGTGTAGCCGATCTTCGTCCAGCCGTTGTGCCGGGCAATTTCCGGGGTGGTATAGGCGTAGATCATGGGCACCACCTGCCGGGCAGTGCGCAGGGTTATGCCAGCCATTATGCCATCTCCTTTACATGGGTCTCGATAAATTCGATCTCGTCCGCAGTCAGGTCATATTTGCGGTAAAGCTGCTGGTCGATTTCCGCCACCGACTTGCTCCAATCAATGTCGGAATGGGCGGTAAAGTCTTGAAGGGGTACGTATTTCCATTTTGGTGCCGGACAGTCCTGCGTAATTTTTAGTACCCCAAGCATTGCCCTTGCAAATTTTGTTTTTACATACTTTGTTATTGCGATAGCTTCTTGTTCACTTTCGCATTTTCCAATAGACATAAATGTCTGCGTATGTCCTATGCCCGGTTCAGCAATTATCGGTGCTGAGAGAGTTTCGCCAAAAGCACCACTACCGTTTGCTTTGGAGATAAAAACCTTATAACTCCCAAAATTTTCAGGGACACGAACGTAATCTTTTCTAATCCATTTCTCTGTGCGCTTGCTTCCGTCCAGCCCCAAAATCTTTATATAAGAACTTCCGTCCTTCGGCATTTCAGAGAAGAACACAATATTATCGAGTTTACTTAAAACATTCGACTTGAAGTCGTATTTATGACCTTTACTTAGCAAAGACTCCACGCTTGAGTTCTCTTTGTGCATCGTTTCTGTGAAACGATACGATTCTGCTGCATAAATCACCTTGCTTAACGGTACATAGTCTGTTTTTCCAATTTTACGAGCAATACTTCTTAGTTCATCGAACACAATAAAATGCTCAATCGCACCGTAATTCTTCACTTTATCGCGGTATGTAATTACAACACCGCCCTTAATATCTGTGTTTGCAAAGATTTTTGAACTATCAGATTCATAATGCAAGACTGTCAAGTGCGAATCATTCAGCATCTTCTCATTCCATGCCTTCGGCGTAGAGCCAGCATTGAACAAAAACCGTGCAGGGTGAATCATTTCCACCTTATCTGCAATTTCATAAGACGCATCCAGAAATTTGTTATATACTGGCGGTGCAAAACCCTTGTTATCGCCAAGGTTTCATCCTGATACGGCGGGTTTCCGATGACATAATCAAACTTCATGCTGGTACTCCCTTCCTGAATGGTTTCAAAGTTCTGGGCGGTTCCATGGCTGCCCTTGCGCCAGTTTTTCACTTTACAGGATACCGTGGGCAGCTGCGGCTCTGCCGCCCCGAACATGGAAAAGAGGTCAAGCTGTTCTGTCTCCGGCTGGGGCTTGCCGCCGGGCACGGACAGGTGCAGGCCGTCCATTTGCCACAGGTTCCAGCTGATGATGTTGGCGATAGGTTGTAACGCTTCTTTTGTGGGCTTGCGCTGCCAGCGTGCTTGCAGATGCTCTGCATAGGTCAGCAGCAGGTTGACCCGCGCCAACAAAAGATTATCGCCCTGATACTCGTAGCCGTAGGTGGACTGCACCGCATGGGTGGCATATTTGCGCCACTCTTCCTCTGTGGCGGCGTTCTCGCTTACCACACGCAGCTTGCGGTCCAGAATGCCAATGCGCCGGGCTACCGGGATCATCTCGCCAGTGGCGGCATCGTACCGGGATGCCAGAAAGGGGGCTTCGCCGCAGGTCACCTCCAAGCGGCGGCTCTGCACATACTGCACCCATGCCGGGGTCCTGCCCCCGCAAGCCGGGAACCGCACCGGCGTTTCCACCGTCTGCCAGCCTTGGGGCAGTTCCACCGTGAACTGCCCGGCGCTCTCCTCTGCCCCCAGTCCACGGAACCAGTCGGCGTCCAGTGCGTTGTTCATCTTGTTGCAGACCCATGCCGGGCTGAACACCTCGCCTTTTTTGCGGGTGCGCTGCTGCTGGGTGTCAGTCTGCTTCATCATCCGGGGCAGCACCACCTCGTAGTGGGTCAGCCTGAGCTGCTGGGTGGTGATCTGAGATCTATCCGTGACAGGTTCGTACATCACCGTTTGCAGTTCCTCCGGCGGGTCGGTGCCCCAGATGATATTTTTTCCGGTGGAGCGGTCTTTTAGAAGTGTATCCAGCACCGCCTGCACTTCCGGTGCGTGAAAGTCGATCAGTTGTTCCAACGGGGATTCCCTCGCTTTGCCTTAGCGTTGCGGCGGAAGTGATAATATTCTTAGCACTTTCAGCCTATACTAACAAGTGTCTTATCACTTTCGAGGCAAATTAACAAGATTCTCGGCGTTTTTTACCAAAAGTGATATGAAGCACCTATACTTATGGCAAAGAAAGGCGGGAAAAAGATGATTGGAGCACGATTAGCCGACCTGCGAGATTGGAATAACCAAACGCAGGAAGAACTCGCCAAAGCCCTTAATGTTGCAACCTCTACCATCCGCAGTTGGGAGCATGAAAAGAGTTCCCCAAACCACGAGATGTTGATTGCCATTTGCAGGTACTATGGCACCTCTGCCGACTACCTGCTGGGGCTGACCGACTACGACCCCTCGGACGAGGCTCGCAAACAGCGCCAGCGCCTGACCGAGGAAGAACAGAACGAGATGCACCGCTACGAAGAATATCTGTTGTGGAAACGCAAAAAATAAGCCGCCCAGCAAGACCGCAAGGTCGCTGGGCGGCTTATTTGCCCTCTTGACAAATACGTAAAATACGTATACAATAAAACTGTAATCCTGAAAGAAAGGAGGGGCACCCGCCATGCCGATGACTCCCAAGCAAATGATTCGCTTGCTGGAGCAGAACGGCTTTGTTTTAGTCAGTGCAAATGGGTCACACTACAAGTACCATAACCCAACTACCAACAAAACCACTGTCGTTCCATTTCACGCAAAGGATCTGAAGCCCGGTACCGAGAAAAACATTCTCAAATTAGCCGGACTCAAAAAGTAAGAATATGATGATTGTAGACTTCATATTCTGAAACTGCGAAGCACTGCATAGACTATTCTACAATTTCCAACCAATAATGTAGGCCTGTTAAGTGAAGGTACATTGATTGTTTGTTGAATTATAAAAGGTGAGGTCACATTATGAACGCTATTTTCTATCCTGCAATTTTTCACCCGGAAGAAAGCGGGTACTCTGTTGAGATTCCCGATATTGAGGGCTGCTTCACCCAAGGCGATACCATGGACGAAGCCGTCCGCATGGCACAGGATGCCATCGGCCTTATGCTGGAAGATTGCAAAGTCTGCCCGGAGCCTTCTGTCCCTTCTGCGCTCCACGTTGACCCGGAAGATTTTGTGGTGATGGTGCCTTTCGATATGGAAGAGTACGAAAAGCGGTACAGACCCGTAAAGAAAACCCTTTCTATTCCCGGCTGGCTCAACGATGCCGCCGAATCGGCACACATCAACTTTTCCGGCGTCCTTCAGGATGCGCTGAAAGAGAAACTCCATCTGGCGTAAGTATAAGTACAACAACAGCCGCCCAGCGAGACCGTGAGGTCGCTGGGCGGCTGTTTGTTTATAATTGCATATCAGTAAAATGGTTTTGCTTTCATTTCCGAATAAAAGATTGGCTTATTCAACCCATACTTTTCTGTAATATCACGCACTACATCTTCAAACCATTTAGGTGCATACGGCGAAATATAGACTCCTGCAATCAATTTCTCAATATCGACATCTTTTTCAACACCACAGCAAGCAGCTTTTCTCATATGTGTAACTGCCCTTACTTCTTGTTCATACTCAAACGATTTTCGTTTACACCAATACGAGCCATTTATAGGTGCAAACTGCTTTGTAAAATCAATATAGCGTACTTTTCCTATTTCTACTGATGGGTCTTTTCCAAGTGCTTCATATAATTGTTGGCTAGTTGTCTGAATTGCAATCGCATTTTCCACGTTTGTAGAATATAATTTCCACATAGCCTCTGATTCATATTGATTACAATGCCAACAACTTACGAAGATATCTTTTCTTTCGCTTACGCCCGCTCTTTCAAGGTTTGACAAAATCATCGCCGCGTTCTTTTCCACATATTCATCCGTCAAATCTCTCGTATTTCCCTCCGGTGGCGTTCGTATAGCCCACT
Organism: Faecalibacterium sp. AF27-11BH; assembly: GCF_003603005.1. Classification (NCBI taxonomy): domain Bacteria; kingdom Bacillati; phylum Bacillota; class Clostridia; order Eubacteriales; family Oscillospiraceae; genus Faecalibacterium; species Faecalibacterium sp. AF27-11BH. The sequence continues at coordinate 12,087 of NZ_QVGS01000001.1, read as the reverse complement.
CAAGAAACTCCGTGTAAAATTCGTTCCATATTCCCTTACGTTCTATAATTCCCTTTGCACCTTCAAATATATCCTCAAACGATTCCAATGACGCAAAGTACAACTTTTTCTTTCCAATCAAAGAAATGAACTTAGCCAAATCCATGTAACGCCAAAGTTTGGCCGTTGGTGAAACTTCTTCATACCGAATAATTTCTTCTGACATATTATCAGCCTCTTTTTGATTATTTCTATTCTTATCCACCAATGTTGTCACTGGCCTTGCGATACTGCTCGTCGATTTCCTTCATGTTGTAGTCCATCAGGCCAGGGATTCCCATTTCGCCGCCGCATTTGTTGCAGAAAGCAGCCGTGATTTCAAAAGTATACTCCTTTTCCCGGATGGTCCGGTTGATTTTGATTTTCTTCAAGGTGTAGTTTGTTTCTCTGCGGCATTCTGTGCAGAAGTCCTTTTGATTCTCCAAGGCGGCACACTCCCTTCCGTCTTTACATCCCTTTCTATTATTGTATTCCTATCTCTATTCTTCGTCAATAAAAAACCGCTGACAGTCTGCCGCTCGCAGAATCCATCAGTGGGTTTCATGAGTCTTCAAATCCCCTAGACACAAAAAATCGGCACCCGCTTTTCAGCGAGTGCCGATTTTGTTACCCTATCATGCGCTTTGATTTTTGGCGTAAGTGGCGTAAGTTTGGCGTAAATCCGCTTTTGCGCGCTCCAAAAATCAAGCATTCATGCGGTTCTTAGGCAGTTATTAGTACATGCCGCCCATGTCACCGCCTGCAGCAGCGGGTGCAGCAGGGGGTTCCGGCAGATCAGCGACCAGGCTTTCGGTGGTCAGCACCATCTCAGCGACGGAGGCTGCGTTCTCCAGAGCGGAACGGGTGACCTTGGTGGGGTCAACGATGCCAGCAGCGATCATATCGTCCACAAAGACCTCGTTCTGAGCATCAAAGCCGTAGTTGGGCTTGTTGGCAGAGATGATCTTGTCGATGATGACACTGCCTTCCAGACCGGCATTCTTAGCGATCTGGCGCAGAGGAGCTTCCAGAGCCTTCAGAACGATCTTGGCACCGGTGCGCTCGTCGCCTTCCAGCGTGTCGCACAGCTCACGCACAGCGGGGATCGCATTGATAGGAGCAGTGCCGCCGCCGGCAACAACACCTTCCTGAACAGCAGCCTTGGTTGCGTTCAGAGCATCCTCGATGCGCAGCTTCTTGTCCTTCATCTCAACTTCGGTAGCAGCGCCGACCTTGATGACGGCCACGCCGCCAGCCAGCTTTGCCAGACGCTCCTGCAGCTTTTCACGGTCGAAATCGCTGGTAGCGGCCTCGATCTGGCTGCGGATCTGAGCGATGCGGGCTGCGATGGCATCCTTATCGCCTGCACCGCCAACGATGGTGGTGTTCTCCTTGGAGACCTTCACCTGACGGGCATGGCCCAGCATCTGGACGGTAGCATCCTTCAGCTCATAGCCCAGATCGGAGGAGATCACGGTGCCGCCGGTCAGGGTTGCGATATCCTGCAGCATTTCCTTGCGGCGGTCGCCAAAGCCGGGAGCCTTGACAGCGCAGACGTTCAGGGTGCCGCGCAGGCGGTTGACGATCAGAGTGGACAGAGCCTCGCCCTCGATATCCTCAGCCACGATCAGCAGCTTCATACCATTCTGCATGACCTGCTCCAGCAGGGGAACCAGATCCTGAATCACGCTGATCTTCTTATCGGTGATCAGGATAGCGGCATTGTCCAGATCAGCCACCATCTTGTCGGTATCGGTGACCATATACGGGGTGAGGTAGCCGCGGTCGAACTGCATGCCTTCCACGATCTCGTTGTAGGTCTCAGCGGTGGTCTTGTTCTCCTCAATGGTGATAACACCATCGGAGGTGACCTTCTCCATAGCCTCGGCGATCAGACGGCCGATCTCGGGGTCGCCTGCAGAAATAGTGCCGACGCGGGCGATATCGTTGCTGTCCTTCACCTTCTGGCTGTGAGCCTTGATGGTCTCAACAGCCTTGGCAACAGCCTTGCTCATGCCGCGGCGGATATCCATGGGGTTTGCACCGGCGGTGACATTCTTCATGCCCTCGGTGACCATGGCCTGTGCCAGAACGGTTGCGGTGGTGGTGCCATCGCCTGCTGCGTCGTTGGTCTTGGTAGCGACTTCACGCACCAGCTGTGCGCCCATGTTCTCGAACTCGTCCTTCAGCTCGATCTCCTTGGCAATGGTCACGCCATCGTTGGTGATGACCGGTGCACCGAACTTTTTGCTCAGCACCACATTGCGGCCCTTGGGGCCCAGGGTGATCTTAACGGTGTTTGCCAGGGTATCGATACCGGCACACAATGCCTTGCGGGCATCCTCGCCCTGCTTGATCTGCTTAGCCATAATCAAATCGCTCCTTTAAAGCTCAATTTTCAAATATCAGAGGGGAAACTGCTCAGTCCTCAACGACTGCCAGGATATCGCCCTGACGGACGATGGTGCACTCTTCGCCGTCCACCTTGACCTCGGTACCGGAGTACTTGCTGGTGAGGACCTTGTCGCCGACCTTCACAGTCATCTTGACTTCCTTGCCGTCCACAACGCCGCCGGGGCCGACAGCGATGACCTCAGCCACCTGGGGCTTTTCCTTAGCACTGCCGGTCAGGATCAGACCGCCCTTGGTGGTCTCCTCAACCTCAACAGCCTTAATGACAACACGGTCTGCAAGAGGAATGATCTTCATAGTTCTTGCCCTCCTATAGTAAAAATATAATTTAAAACTTTGCTGTGTCCAAAGGGCCTCGTGTCGGCTCTTTGGTTCTTTAGCACTCCATTTCTCTGAGTGCTAAGTGTATTGTACTCATCTTGACCCGAAAAATCAAGACCTTTTTTGCTTCTTTTTGTTAAGAATTTATGACAGATGAAAAAATCAGCCGTACAGCGAAAAAGAGACAGCTTTCTTCTTGGAGAAAAAAAGCTGTCTCTTCTTCTGGTTTTTCATGTTCGGTCTGCACTCTGTGCCGTCCTCTGCGCTGCAAAGCGCTCAAAAGCAGGCTTTGGCAGAAGGATGCGCCCTGCCAGCGGCTGTACCTGTACAGTGATCTGCTCCTTGGGTGCGCATTCACCGTCTGCCGTGGCAACGATCGGCCCGCGGCCATCCGCAGCGCGCAGGCTCACCTGTTTTGCGCGGCGGTAAATGAAGTACGGCTCTGCAGCCCTGACGAGCTGACCGTTCTGGAAGTGCTTGCCGCTCTTGTACATTCCCAGCAGCTTTGCAATGGTCACGCGGCTCACCTTGCGGATGATATATACATCCAGCCAGCCATCGTCGGGCTGTGCTTCCGGCGCTGCACAGAAACCACCGCCATAGGTGCGGCCATTGCAGATGGCACACATCAGGCAGTCCACATCCAGCGTTTCACCATCGATGGTGTACTCCACCCTGCGGCCGATGTGTCCGCACAGCTGTTCCACAATGGAAAGCACATAGGCCATCTCGCCGCCGCACAGCGGGATGCGCCGGAACTTCGGGATGCCGTAGGCAACCTGCGCATCCAGACCGGCAGCGCAGATGGTGGCCGAAAGGCCAAGGCTGGTCTGCATCAGATCGATGCTCACCGGCCCACCGGCCAGCTGGGCATCCAGATCCAGAAACTCTTCCTTTGTACCAAAGGTGCGCAGGAAATCGTTACCGCTGCCAAAGGGCAGACAGCCCACGGCTGCATTTGCATAGCCATAGATCCCGGTGAGCGCTTCGTTGAAGGTGCCGTCGCCGCCGGCAGTGAATACTCGCAGTTCTTCCCCGCTCTGCCGGGCCTGCTGCGCAGCGGCATTGGCCAGCTCCCGGGCATGACCGGCGTGATTTGTGACCTGAATGGCATATTCTTCCGGCGCAAGCCCTGCACGCGCGGCGGCAGCATTGATCTGCTGCGGCAGCGTACGGGTGCAATCGGCCTTACCGGCAGTTGGGTTCAAAAGGAATAATGTGCGCATGGACTTCCTCCTGCAATTCTGTTGCTTCTATGATAACAGAAAACCAAAAGGATGCAAGAGCCAATCTCACAATGTCCCTGCCCCGTACGCACAAAAAAGGAGCGGATGTCTCCGCTCCCCCCTGCAGACAAAAAAATACCGCCCCGGGTCTTGTAACTCAGGGCGGTCCTTTTGAGCTTCAGATGCTTTACAGTGTTGCGGTTTCGTCCTCCCGCAGGACGATAGCACCATCCGCCGAGCAGTCCGCTGTCCAGTGCTGGCCCACGCAGGCCGTGCCGGATGCGATCTGATCCGCAAGTGCCTGCTCCACAGCCCTGTCCACTGCGCGGCGCAGTTCTCTGGCCCCGTAGGCAGAGCGGGCCTTTGCTGCCAGCGCCTGCCCTACCCGCGGTGTGTGATGCAGCTGGTAGCCGCTGCGGGCGGCACGCTGCTCCAGCTGGCACAGCATTTTTTCGGCAATGGCGCACAGGCTGTCGTCGGCCAGCGGACGGAATACGATCATCTCGTCCAGACGGCCTGCCAGCTCTGGCCGGAACCACTTTTTTGCCTCTTCAATGGCCTGCGCAGACTGCTTTTCAAACACGGCTTCGCTGCCCGCTGCAAAGCCCAGCGGCGTGCTCTGACCCGCCAAAAAACGTGCGCCGAGGTTTGAGGTGAGCAGTACGATGGTGTTGCGGAAATCCGCCTTGCGGCCCATGGCATCGGTCAGCTGGCCATCTTCCAGTATCTGCAAAAGGATGTTCTGAATGTCCGGGTGTGCCTTTTCGATCTCGTCAAACAGCACCACACTGTAAGGGCGGCGGCGCACTGCTTCGGTCAGCTGTCCGCCCTCGTCATGGCCCAGATAGCCCGGCGGCGCACCCAGCAGCCGGGCAGCGGTGTGCTGCTCCTGATACTCCGACATATCAAATTTGAGCAGGGCTTTTTCGCTGCCGAACCAGCTGACCGCCAGCGCCCGGGCAAGAGCCGTTTTGCCCACTCCCGTAGGGCCAAGAAACAGCATGGCACCCATGGGCCGGCCCGGCTCGCCAAGACCGGTGCGGCTGCGCCGGATGGCACCTGCCACTGCAGCCACAGCCCGGCTCTGGCCCACGATCTCGGCGTTGAGACGTTCTTCCAGCTTGTCCAGCCGTTCCCGCTCCTGCTCACCTACCCGCTCCACCGGCACACCGCTGGCCTGCGCCACCACATGGGCGATATCGTCCGGCATCAGCGTGGGCTTTGACTGCTTTGCCTGCTCGGCCCGGATGCGTGCCGCCGCACAGGCTTCGTCCACAAGGTCGATGGCCTTATCCGGCAGAAAGCGCCCCGGCAGATACCGCACCGAAAGCTCCACCGCAGCCTGCAGCGCTTCCGGCGGAAGGCAGACATTGTGGTAGCTCTCATAGCGCGGCGCAAGCCCGTTGAGGATATCCAGCGCCTGCGCAGGCGTAGGCTCCTCTACCTGCACCTTGCCGAAACGGCGTTCCAGTGCGGCATCCTTCTGGATGTGGGTGCGGAACTCTTCGGTAGTGGTAGCGCCGATAATTTGTATCTCGCCCCGGGCCAGCACCGGTTTTAAGATGCTGGCTGCATCGATGGCACCCTCCGCTGCACCGGCACCCACGATGGTGTGGAACTCGTCTACGAACAGGATGGAGCTGCCGTCCCGCACCAGCTCTTCCAGCAGGTTCTTGAACCGCTCCTCAAAGTCACCGCGGTATTTGGTGCCCGCCACAAGGCTGGCCATATCCAGTGCCAGCAGACGGCGGCCCTTGAGCGCACGGGGCACACGATCCGTGGCAATGCGCTGGGCCAGCCCTTCGGCAAGGGCGGTCTTGCCCACGCCCGGCTCCCCCACAAGGCAGGGGTTGTTCTTCTGACGGCGGCATAAGATCTCCACCATGCGGTCCAGCTCTGCTTCCCGGCAGAACACCGGGTCCAGTTCCCGTTCCGCAGCACGGCGGGTCAGATCCCGGCAGTACTTATCACTGGCGCGGCTGCCGCGCGGCGCACTGACCGTGGTCCGCATCTGATACGGCAGTACGAACTGCCCGGACAGCTGGCGGCACTCCCGCACGGCATCTGTGAGCTGCACGCCCATGGATGCCAGCAGGATGCCTGCTGTGCAGCCGTCATCCTCCAGCATGGCGCAGAGCAGATGTTCCGGCTCGGCCCGGTTCAGGTGCGCGTTCTGTGCCCCGATGATGGCGTAATCCATGGTGCGCTTGAGGTCCGGCGCAAGAGCGTAGCGATCCAGATGCAAAGCCGGTGCGCGGCGGCTCTCGGCCAGCTGACGGCGCACCTCCGGTTCCCGGATCTGCTTGCCCTCCAGAAACCGTGCTGCCGCCCCGTGATCCTGTTGCAGGATCGCCAGCAGCAGGTGGCCGGTATCGGCTTTTTCGCAGCCAAGGTTCCCGGCAAGCTCCACCGCACTGCGCAGCAGCTGATCCGACTCGTGCGAAAAGCCCTTGTACCCGCCAAAGCCAAGTTTTTCCCAAATACTCATTTGCCCGCTCCTTGCTGATGAAATTCGTTTTCACAAGAAGTATAGCCCCGAAGCACAGAAAAAAAACATCTCTTTCTGTCGGGATGGGAAAACAAAAAGGAGATACCCGCAGGCATCTCCCCTTCGCTGTTTGATTTTTTCAGTCCATTTCGGCCAGAGCCTTTTTCAGGTTCTTGGCGATCTGATCCGGGCAGCTGGTATTGCGGAAACCGCAGAGCGTGCCCTCCATGCGGTCGATCACATCTTCGGCCTTCATGCCCTTGACCAGACGGCAGATGCCCTTCAGGTTGCCGTTGCAGCCGCCAATGACCTCCATGGACGCAATGGTGTGGTCATCGTTCAGCACAAAGTTGGTCTGCTTGGAACAGGTGCCGCTGTTCGGGAAGCTGAATTCCTTGCTCATAGTTCAAAATCCTCTCTTTTTGACAGAAATCCCGACGAAGATCGTCTGTTTCTATTATAGAGCAGCGTGCCGGAATGTCAATGTGACCGGGTCACACATCAATACCGCGGCGCTTGTGGGCCAGCTCCAGAATGCGGGCCACCTGATCGTCTGCCGTGGTACAGGTACCCACCGGGTGCGGCACCTTGTGGTTTGCACCGTGGAAGTCCGTACCGCCGGTATGAATCAGCCCATACTGCTCACACAGAGCAGCACACTCGGCCCTGTCCTCCGGGCTGTTGCGGGGGTGCTCCACCTCAATGCCGTCGATGATGCCCTCTTTGGCCAGCTGACGCACCAGCGGCATGCTCTTGTAAACGGTCGGGTGTGCAAATACCAGCACCGCACCGGCAGCTTTCGCCGTGGCGATTACTTCCTGCACCGAGGGATATTTTACCTGATGCAGCACCACGCCGCGCGGCTCCCAGCCAAAGAGATAACTGTACAGCTTGCCGTACACAGCATCGCACAGCCCCAGCTGGTGCAACGCTTCCATAATGCCGCTTTTGAACAGCACACCGCTGTCCTTTGCGTATTCCAGCGCCTGTTCCGTGCGGAACTGCGGGTACAGCGCTTCGATCTCCTTTGCGCTTTGCAGGCCGCACTCGTTGCGGCGCTGTCGCAGGATGTCGCAGTGCTCCTTCAGTTCCCGGCTTTCCGGGTCCGGGAAGTAGCACAGCAGGTGCACGCGATGCTTATGCTCATGGTCATAGCCGGTCAGCTCGGTGGCCGGAAGCAGGCGCACGCCGTCCTGCACAGGGTGCTCATAGCAGTAGTTTACGCTGAGCAGGGTGTCGTGGTCGGAAATGGCCATGGTGTCCAGCCCCGCCCGCGCCGCCATGAGCGGCAGGCGGTGGATGGGCACAGAGCCATCGGAACAGGTGGAATGGTTGTGAAGATCGCCGGGCATGGAAAATGAACCTCCCAAGAAAACCAGAGAAAGGCTTCCCCCAAAGAGGAAGCCTTATATCATATCAGTGCTTATAGAAATTGATCAGGCAGCCGTCGGCCAGGATCTTGCGCTCGTCGGCGGTCAGCGGGGCCATGTACAGGCTGAACTCTTTTGCGGTGTCGCCCAGCACATAGGCCTTGATGTTCTGCAGGTCGCCCTTGAGGGCCTCGCGGACATTCGGGATAAAGACATAGTCGCCCAGACCGAAGGGCGTTGCGCCCACCAGCTGCAGCGGCAGCATGCCCCAGTTGATGAGGTTGGAGCGGTAGCGCTTGGTGGCGTACTCGGTAACGATGTTGGCACCGGCCCCCAGCACACGCTGGCAGCTGGCCGCCTGCTCACGGGCAGAACCATCGCCGGGCTTGACGGCAAAGATGGTGGATGCGATCTGCACATCGTTCCAAGTCAGGTTTTCGCAGCCGGGCACCTTGTGCAGCTGGGCCAGCACCTCGGCGCTGCCCTCGCCTGCACGGCGGGCCTTTTCTTCGGCCTGCACGGCCTTGGCACGGCCCACATACTCCGGGTCCTTGCGGCTGAGGGTGAACTCGGCCAAGCCCAGAGGATTGGAACGGTAAGACGAAGTCTCACCGGAGGGGATCAGCTCGTCGGTGGTGGTGACAGGGTCGGTGATGTAAGATGCCACCTTCAGCAGCAGGTTATCGCCCAGCGGTGCAATTTCGGGCCAGTCCTTGATGTTGGGGCCAAGCTTGAGCAGGGCATCGTAATCGCCCTTGCCAAAGCCCTGATACACGCGGGTATCGTAGCTGGAAGGATCGTACTGATACTCCGGCACAGTGGGATCATAGTCGATATCGGTAGCCGGGGTCAGAATGCCGCCGTTGGCCGTGGTGGCCGCAATGCTGCGGGCATCCATCAGTGCCACACCGGAAAGCTGGCCGTTGCCGGGCTTGGAGCCTTCGCGGCTGGGGAAGTTGCGGGTGGTATGGCGGATAGACAGCGCACCGTTGGCGGGCACGTCGCCTGCGCCGAAGCAGGGGCCGCAGAACGCAGTGCGGACGGTGGCACCGCTGGCCATCAGGTCGTGGATGACTCCGGTGCGCACCAGTTCCATCATGATGGGCTGGCTGCCGGGATACACGCTCAGGGCGTAGTCACCGCAGCCGCCGGTGTGGCCCTTGAGGATGGAGGCAGCTTCATAAATGCTGTCGTACAGACCGCCTGCGCAGCCTGCGATCACGCCCTGATCCACACGCAGTTTACCGTTCTCGATCTTGCTGCACAGGTCAAGGCTGACATCCTTGCGGCCGATCAGCTTCTGCACATCCTGCTCGCAGGCATGGAGAATATCCTCAAGGTTTGCGTTCAGCTCTTCAATGGTAAATGCATTGGAGGGATGCATGGGCAGTGCGATCATGGGGCGGATGGCAGAAAGGTCTACCTCTACCACACCGTCGTAATAAGCAAGGTCGGCCGGAGCCAGCTTCTTATAGTCGGCGGCACGGCCATGCACCGCGAGGAATTTTTGCGTCGTTTCGTCGGTTTCCCAGATGGAGGACAGGCAGGTGGTCTCGGTGGTCATGGCATCGATGGCGTTGCGGGTATCCTGACGCAGAGACGCAACGCCGGGGCCGACAAACTCCATCACCTTGTTTTTGACATAGCCGCTCTTGAACAGCTTACCCACCAGCGCAATGGCCACATCGTGCGGGCCGCAGCCTGCAGGCAGAGAGCCGGTGAGATAAATTGCAACAACACCCGGACGGGCCACATCGTAGGTGCGGCCCAGCAGCTGCTTTGCCAGCTCGCCGCCGCCCTCACCAATGGCCATGGTGCCCAGAGCACCGTAGCGGGTGTGGGAGTCCGAGCCAAGGATCATCTTGCCGCAGCCCGCAAACTTTTCGCGCATGTACTGGTGGATGACCGCCAGATGCGGGGGCACAAAAATGCCGCCGTATTTTTTTGCGGCGGACAGGCCGAAGCGGTGGTCGTCCTCATTGATGGTGCCGCCCACGGCGCAAAGGCTGTTGTGGCAGTTGGTGAGCACATACGGAATGGGGAATTTCTCCAGACCGGACGCACGGGCCGTCTGGATGATGCCCACAAAGGTGATGTCATGGCTGGCCATGGCGTCAAACTTGATCTTCAGGTTTTCGGCATCGCCGCTGGTGTTGTGGGCCTGCAGAATGCTGTAGGCCATGGTGCCGGTCTTGGCGTTTTCCACCGCAGCGGCATCAAAGCCCTTGGCGGCCAGTGCTGCCGGTGCGTTGCCGTCTGCCGGCACCCACTCGCCGCGGGCATAGTATGCGCCGCCGGTGCTGCATTTGATCATATCCAACATCTCGATTCGCCTCTCTTTTTCTGTTTCCCGCCCGCCCTATCTTGCGGGCACTGCCCCAGCAGAGCGGTACGCTGCCCGCTCTGCCCTCTTCTGCCGCGCTGCCAAAGCACGCGGCTACGGCCCGGAAAACCGTATCTGAAGGTTATTATACCATGAAACCACGGAAAGAAAAAGCACTTTTTACAAATGAATCGTGAATGGAGGATGAAGAGACGGGCTCCGTGCTTTTTCTTGACAAAGAAGCCATTCTATTGTATTATTATTAGCGTTGTATGCCGCTGTGGTGAAATTGGCAGACACGAGGGACTTAAAATCCCTTTCTGGAGACAGAGTACGGGTTCGACCCCCGTCGGCGGCACTCTAAGTGTACGGTACGAACTCTTGGCTCCAATGTAACCATTCAAATGGTCGGGAGCGTGTTCGTTCTGTACTGCGAGATACCAACTCGCCAATAATGGTAATCCCCGGTTCTTTCATGTTTTTGGTGAAAGAGCCGGGGATTTTTTGTTATTTTTACCCGTTTTTCGGAAGAATTTGCCGAAAGTAGTAGTTTCCTGCCAAAATCCAGCTAAGCCGATTTGAAATCGGTAGAATTTTGGATAAAGGAGATTGGCTTATGATTAGGATTTTACTGTCAACGCGTCTCGGCGAAAGGCGCATGACGCAAACGGAACTTGCCCGCGCAACCGGCATCCGCGCTCAAACCATCAATGAACTGTATCACGACTTTGCAGAAAGAATCAGTCTTGACGATCTGGATTTGATTTGTGAAGCTCTGGATTGTAGCATTGATGAGTTGATTGTCCGTGAACCCAACGAGGAGCTTCGAGTCACGGAGGTGCGCCGGATCCCGAAAACCGTAAACAAGGCCCGAAAGAAGTAAGTTGTTCTCCCCTGCCCGGATACACAATCCGGGCTTTTTATATAAATATATTTGTTTATTTTATCATCTATTTTCTTGATAAAATATCGGTTTTGCTGTTGTCTTTCAAGGCAAAAAGGAAGATACTATAATCACAGCAAGGGAGTACGACCGGAAGGCAAGGGGCGAAGTAAGAGCCGGGAGCGCAGTAAGTCGTGAGCGCATGCTAAGTCAGTAACCCACTCCCCTGCTGATTTTTATTTTATCTTTTCAGCCAAAGAAAGAGAGGGCATTATGAAAAAGTTTGATCTGTCCGCCATCATGCGCAAGGCATGGAAGCTGTATCGAAAGGGCGTTGCCGCCTTTTCCGAGTGCCTGCACCGGGCATGGAACAGTGCAAAGGCCGAGCCGATCAACGCCCAGCGCATCGAGGAAGCCCAGCAGGCCGCCGGGGTAGCCGAGCCGGTGAACACTTGGGCAGGCTGGAAAGCCGCCGGGTACATGGTGGAGCATGGCGAAAAGGCCCTGTTTCAGGCTGTGCTTATCCACAGCAGCAAGGGGGACGGCCAGACCTACCGGGCATCGTTCTTTGGCGCTTCTCAGGTAAAGTCCTTACCCACGGCATAAAGAAAGCCGCCAGCGCTTCAAAAACACTGGCGGCTTTTATCATACCTCTGTTCCATCCGGGAAGCGGAAGTTCACAACAAGTTCTGCGCCCATGGCCTGCGCCATCTGCTCCAGTTCTTCATACTTGAACTTTCCTGTTTTCATTCGCTGGTTGAATGCCTGCGGGGTGGTGTCCATCCGCCGGGCAAGTTCAGCTTCTTTTACTTTGGCAACAGCTTCAGCCATTTTGATTTTCGTTGGGAAATCCATGCTCATCACCTCACCGCAAGTATAAATGATTTCCTGTATTTTGTCAAGAAATATTTTCAAAAATATAGGTTTTTCTTTAAGAAAAGCCTTGACATTATAAAGGAAATCCTGTATAATATAGGTGTCAGGAGGAGCGGAAAGCTCACCGGAAAGGAGAACAGACCGATGGATGAAAAAGTAAAAGCTCTGAA